>DASPSE010000278.1:0-16632 GCA_035624085.1 Terriglobales bacterium | reverse complement strand
ACGAAGAGGCGAACGCCCTTGGAGATGAACACTTCGGATTTGTCCTGCGGGCTCCACGCCACCACACTCAAGCCTCCCCACTTCTCGAAGCGCGTCAGTACACCAAGGTAGGTGCCCACAGTGAACAGGCTGGTCGCAGCCAGGAAAGTTTCGGTCTTTACTTTATCCTGGATAAGAAACATCATAGCCAGCGCAAAACTCAGCGCACAGGCGGCATACGCCAGCATGGCCAGGGTGACGTGAACATGTAACCAGGTAGACTGCAGCGCCGGAACCAGTGGATGCACCTCGGTGCGCAACAGCTGCATCAGCACCACGCCGACAATCGCCACTGGCATGGTTACGGTGCCGATGACCTTGACGCCATACTTCTTCTCCGCAATCAGCGTCAGCACGGCAAGGGTCCAGACGAAGCTGAGGAGCATCTCGTAAATGCTGGCAAACGGCGGATGCCCGGCTTCATACCAACGGTGCGCGACAGCGCCAGTATTGGCCAACAACCCTGCCCAGGTCGCCAGCGAGGCGAAGCGCACATACGAAGGCGTGCCGGTAACGCCGAATCCCAGATACAGCGTTCCCGCGCCGGCGTAGAAAATCAACGCGGCATACAGAAGATTGGATTCGCTCAGCAGATTGCCGCTCTTGACTACATTCAGAAACGCCATGAACAGCAGGAAAGCGATTCCTAATCCGACCATTACCAGCAGGGTCCTACCGGTGGCTGTTGTTTGCTGTTCAACTTTTGCACGTGCCATAAACACTCCTCCGTAGCTGGGCCTTAGTCCCCGGCCAGTGAAGTTGCATGCGCCCTCGCGCACGACTCCGATTGAACTTTGATTTCCGACTTGATGTCTTGCACCAGCTTTTGAAACCGCTGCTCGAAAGCTTCCTTATTCCTGTTTGCCGTGCCGCCCACCCAAAGTGTCAGCCCACCTCGCGCATCGTGCGCGGGCACCACCCACAGCCGCGTGTGGACGATATAGAAGACGAGGAATAATCCGAATCCCATGAGGAGCACGCCGGCCCATACCGCCCACTGTCCCGGTTCGTGGGAAACTTCCAGGCCGGTGTAGTAGGCCATCTGCACGTCTTTGCCCTCAAACCGGTAGGGTGACGCCCCGTTCTCCTCGAACCCTGGAATCGGCGGCAGCCACACATTCACCGACTTTCCCGTCTTCAGGGACGCCACAATCAGGTGTGCGGCGGGATTTTCCAAGTCATTCGAGCGGGCATATATCTGGCCATCCCGCACCACGTAATCAGGAATGAACTCGGCGAGGCGGATGGTCGTGTCCGCATCCAACGGCAGGGTCTCATTCATGCCCAGCGCAATATCTTTGGACAGGCCTTGGCCGCTAGCCGGCGTGGCAGTCAGCAACAACTTGTCGATCTTTCCCGTCCCGCCATAGCTTGCCTGGTAAAAACGGATGCCGCGGTAGACGAGCGGGTCGTTGACTACGATCTCCTTACGTTGGATCACGCGGCCGTCTTCGATCACAGCCAGCTTCGACCACCAACGCTTGGGAGTTCCGTCCGCGTAGTTCTCCTGACCGGCGCCGTCACAGCGAATGGCGAATGGCAGGATGCGATTTGTGCCGTTCTGCTGCACCTGGCTCGACTCTTGCCCCCGCGTCAGCGTGACGAAACCCCGCCAGCCGTACAGCGCGTCCACGATGCCTCCCAGAAAAATCAGCAGCAGGCTGGCGTGCACAATATAGACCGCCATCTCCGAAATGCGATTCCGCTCTCCAAATAAGGAGAAACTCTTTTCCCGCACGATGCGCTCGGGCTTGAGACCTGCCTTCTGTAACGCACGCTCGCCGGCGGCCAAACCAGCCTCTTCGTCGGGGATGGTGACCTGAGCCTGCACCGCCAGTGCTTTTCGAAAAGTCTCGTCAGGACTCTTATAAGGACGCGAAAAGAATCGCCAAGAATTTGGGAACCGCTGAATGGAAGCGGCGACAATGCTCAAGCTAACCAGGGTGAGCAGCACAACAAACCACCAGGCATGGAAGACGTCAGTTAAGTCCATTGCCTCCAGCAGGCGCAGCATCTGCGGCGAATAGGCGCGCTGCATCTCGTCAGGATCTGTCGCAGGGCGCTGCAGTATCACAGTGCCGAGAGCAGAGACGATCACGGTCGCGATCAACAAAATCACCCCGGTTTTGATCGCGCCCAGCGTCTGCCAAACTCTGCGAATTGTGGTGTGAAAAATTCCGGCCATATGTTTCCCTTCCTCGGGTTGAGCCAGAGCACGTTCTGCGCCACCGGCGAACCCAGCGGGAAGTTGTTGAAACTCATAGGAACAATTCATCATGTCAGCCTGGCTCCGAGTTATGTCGTGGGCCATATCACACAAATGCTGTGAGGTTAAACAGCCATTTCACGCAACTCCAAGATGCCAACCCCACAAAGGCGACCTCATGCTTCACTCTAGAGGCTGCAGACTTTTCCGGCACGTGATGTACATCACAACTCGATGTGAGGTGGCTCATATGAGGGTGCGACGGCCAGGGTATCGAATGTGGTTCTGGGCAAATGGTGTGGGCGAACTCCAAGTCGGGTCCACTGAATGAAGCCGCAGATCATCGCGCATTTCTTGCGTCATTTGACCAATCCCATTGTGGGAAGACCCCCATCGTGTGGAATTTCTTTGCTGCTGCGATTGTTTACACAGCAAATCTCCGCCTGCAAGTCAAAGTTGCGCAGACACTTAGAGACACAGTTGAGAAAATTTACAGTTCAGGGTTGCAACGGACAGATTCGTGCACAACGACCCCGGCGAAGGCAGTGCGTGCGGTGGCTCTGGAAAAATCCAAGTCGGGTTTCTACAACCACACAGCAAAGTGGTTCTTGGTTTGCGTGTTCGCCGTCGTAACCTTCACTCGGCCGGCCTTCGCGGCCAAGCACCCGGTACCTCTCGACCCCAAAGCTGACCCCTCCACCTGCATCGCTTGCCACGAGGACAAGACAAAGGGCAAAGCGGTACATTCCGCGATGGCGATGGGCTGCATGAGTTGCCATGAGATCCGGGTCAACAGAGATGTCACTCACGTAAAGCTGATCACCGCGACTCCTTACAAGCTCTGCCTCACCTGTCATAGCGACAAGGACGCGACGCAGATTAAGGGGCAAGTGCATCCGCCGGCAGTTCGTGACTGCGTGAAATGCCACGATCCGCACAGCTCGGAAAACAAAAATCAGTTATTAAAGGTGACCTCGGGCGACAAGAAAGACAATCTATGCCTCAGCTGCCACACCGAAGGCACGAACGTTCCCGACAAGGGCAGCCGTCACGCCGCTCTCGACATGGGCTGCGATACCTGCCATACGACTCACAAGACCGGCGACCGAGGCAAGCGCGAATTTGATTTCCACTTGATTAAGGATGCTCCCGCGCTCTGTGCCGATTGTCACGATGCCAAGGACGCCAGTCTGCTGAAGGCGCACCAGGGACAGCCCTTTGCAACCGCCGATTGCCTGACCTGTCACGATCCGCACGAGTCGAAATCTCCCAAGCTGATGCAGGCGTTCCTGCACGATCCTTTCGCGTCGAAGCAGTGCGATATCTGCCACCAGCCGGCAAAAGACGGCAAAGTTGTTCTCACTCAGGCCAGCTCCAAGGATTTGTGCGCCACCTGCCATGACGACAAGGTCAAGCTGATTGCCAGCGCCAAGGTTCAGCATCCAGGCGCGGCGGGCGACTGCACCGATTGCCACAACCCGCACGGGGGCCGCTCACCGGCGTTCCCCAAGCCGGACGCGGTTTCAGTTTGCCTGGGCTGTCACAGCCAACAAGCGGAGGAAGGCAAGAAGCTGCACGCGCACCAGCCAGCCTTCCAGCAAGGCTGCGCTATCTGTCACGAGCCGCACGGCAACGATAACGATCATTTGCTGCGGGCCAAGGCGCCCAATCCTCTCTGCTTGGAGTGCCACGGTCCCAACCGCAATCCGCAGAAGCTGGAGACCGAACACCTGGTGGCCATCTTCGATGGCAAAGTGAAATTGCCGGAAAACTACTTTTCCAAGGTGCCGATTCTGCCCCTGCAATATGGCTTGGGCCATCCCCTCGAACGCCACCCTGTTTCCGACCTGGTGGATCCAAGGGATCAGACCAAGGTCCTCGTCCCCTTGAATTGCCTGACCTGCCATCAGCCCCACGCTTCGGCGCAGCCCGATCTGCTGGTCAAGGATCAGCCTAATAACATGGATTTTTGCCGCAGCTGTCACAAGGGTCTGATAGGTCCCGTACAGCCACTCATTCCTGCAACCGGGGGCGCCCCGGCCCCAGGAACTGCTCCCCCACCAGGAAACGGTTCTCCGAAAGGAGCGCAATAGATATGCCTGAGATCACCCAAAAGTCGATGCGTAGAGGGTTCTATACGGCGGCGTTAATACTGCTGGTCGTCACCTGGGTTTCGCCCGCTATTGCCGATAAGAAGAAAAAAGACACGACACCTCCCGAGCCGCAAGGGGCCAAGCTGGATATTTCCAATATCGTGTGGCCCCAGCCGCCAGCCATTGCGCGCGTCAGATACCTGGATTACTTCTCTGCCGAGAAGCCGGTACCAGTGAAGCAGACCCAGGTAAAAAAGAAATCCTGGATGGACCGCATGGCAGGTGTCAACCCCGATGATGCTGCCAAGCGTACTGACACCAAGCCCCGCTTCGAACTCGGAACTCCTTACGGGATGGCGGTGGATTCCAAGGGGATGCTTTATGTCGCTGATACCAAGGTGGGAGGAGTGTTTATCTTCAACCCGGAAAGCCGCGATACCGAGTTCATCAAGCACGGCGTGGACGCCAAGTTCGGCAGGATTTTCGGCCTGGTCATCGATGACGCAGACCGGCTCTTCGTCGCCGACGGCATGTACAACCACGTGCTGGTGTTCAATCCCCAACACAAGTTGGAAGGCGTCTTCGGCGAAGGCATCATGAATGATCCGGGCGGCCTTGCCATCGACGAGGAAAACCGTTATCTCTATGTGGCCAACACGGGATCCGACCAGGTGCTGGTTTACGACGCCGACACTTTCAAGCTGCTGCGCAAGATCGGGACTGCCGGCAAGGACCACACGCTCACCACGCCCGGCGATTTTTCCAAACCTACCAATGTCGCCGTGGATAAAGACGGCAACCTCTTCGTTACCGACACGCTGAACGACCGGGTCGAGGTCTTTGACGCCGACGGCGGCTTTATCCGCGCTTTCGGCAAAAACGGCGACGGTCCCGGCGATTTCGCCCGTCCCAAGGGCATTGCCGTGGATTGCGACGGCCACGTCTGGGTCGCCGACGCCATGTTGAACCGGGTTCAGGTATTCACTGCGGAGGGTAACTTACGTCTCATCTTCGGAGGATTCGGCATGCTGCCCGGGCAATTCCAGGCGCTGGCCGGCATCACTATCGACAAGCAGAACCGTGTCTTCACCAGCGAGCAATACATGGGGCGGGTGCAGATGTTCCGCTACATCACCAACACCGAGGCGCAGGCCGAATATGACAAGCGCAAGGCTGCGGTGGAGAAGAAGGCAGACCAGAAACCGGCGGATCAAACCCAGCCTGCGTCCAAACCTGGCGAGGCACCGAAAGTGACAACACCGGCGGCGAGCCCGTCCACCGCCAGCGTGAAGGGGCCTTCGTAAATGACGCGCTTCCGCAACGTGGTCATCCTGAGCGCAGGCGTCATCGCGCTTGATTGTCATCCCGAGCAAGCCTCTTCTGCGCTGCGAGGGATCTGGGCAAGCCGCGCGAATCGTGATGAGTTCACGAACGACGAAAGAACCGCGCGTTTGGCTCACTTCCGCATCGCCCCACGCAAGAAGGTTACTTGGGTCATTTCACCAGTTCCACTGTGGGAGAAGACCCAATCTGGTCTGACTACTCGAACTGTGGAGATTCGCAACACTTTTTCGAAGTCCCGAACCCGTTTTGTAGCAATACCTTGCAGCTCCAGCGAAGGATTAAATTCTTCTAGGACTTAGGTGATGGTCGTGCACATAGAAGAGCGGAGTAGAAGTACCAAGTCAGAATCAAGGCCTTTATTTTGAGGAGGATTTAAACAAATGAAAAAAATAATGCTATCAGTTCTCTTCGTGCTGCTAGCCGTAAGCTTGGTGGCTGGGCAAGCTTTCCTACCCAAGACGGACGTGCTGGGCGCACACAACAACGGTGGCCGCGGCTGCGCGGGCTGCCATGCTCCCCACAGCGGCGGACGCGGTGCCGGCGGCGATACCGTCGCTGGCAGCGGGGTCAGCAGCCTGGGCGGCAATGAAGGTGACTACCACCTCTGGGGAACAGACGTTTCTTTGATCACCCAGGAAACCCTGCAGGTCGGCGGCGGCTATGACAACGGCGGCGCCGGCTATACCGTCAACTTCGGCGGCGGGCAGCAGTGGACCGCCACATCCCTCCCGGTCGTCTCGGGCGTCGCGTCCTGCTTGAGCTGCCATGATGGCAACGTCTCGAAGGGCGCGATGATGCTGGGTCAGTCCTACGAGCAAGCGGCCGGTTTGCTTCCGAACGGCCACGGAAGATTCAGCACGACCGGTGCGTTGTATGGCACCTCGCCGATCCCCACCTGGCTCGGTAACGACGGCGGCACGCCGGGCAACTACCTCAACGATCACCCGGTGGGCCCGAACGCGAACTACAACGGCCTCAGCTATCCTAACCCGTTGTCGTTCTACGGTCTGACCTATACGGTGAACCTCGCCAACCCCTTTGCCCCCATCACTTGGACGGCTACCGGCGTGTATGCGACCTTCATTGCCAACTACGGCGACCCAGCTATCCAAGGGATGACGGTAGACCCCACAAACCAGGTTCCTTACGTGGTTTGCACCACTTGCCACAACCAGCACCAGATGAACGTCTTTTTGTCCAGCAAATCGAACCCTATCGCGGGCAATACGACAGGTACCTATGCGACGTACTTTTTCATCAACGCTCCTTACAACCCGGGCGCGACCTGGACTCCGGTCGCGGCTCCTTCAACCACCCAGTTCTGCCGTCAATGCCACTTTGGCGTTGCCAACGAGGCTTTCGGCGTTACCAACATCGGGACTGCGTTCTAAGCTTGCTTGCCTCTGAGGGGAGAAAAGTTCCTCTCCCCTCAGATTTTGAGACTTGATTCGCTTATTTGGTTCATGAACGACAGGAAGTGAAAGCCAAGTTCGAGTGGGGAGGGGAAATGAAAGTCACAAACTACAGCCTGCAGATTCTCGCCTTGGCCGCACTGGCGATCTCACCGGTTCTGGCCCAGGTCGCCTCCCACGAGCAGACGCTGATGAAGCCAGTGGTGAATCCCGCTCCAGCCCCCAGTCCGGGCCCCAGCTCGGTTTGGCAGGTGACCGACAAGCCGGTGGTGCGCATCAACGGCGCCGAGCTTACCGACCGCGATTTGTTGCGCGAGATGCTGACGATCTTCCCGTACGCGCGCCAACACAACGGATTCCCGCAAGCTCAGGAGCAAAAGATCCGGATGGGCGCGCTCAAGATGATCGAGTTCGAAGAGCTGGTGTACCAGGAAGCGGAGCGAAGAAAGATGATCGTGCCCGCGGCGAAACTGCAGCAAGCGGAAGCCGATTTCCGCGCCCAGTTCCCCGGCGATGAGGCTTTTAACGATTATCTGAAGGCCGAAATGAAAGGGTCCAGACAATTATTGCGGCAGAGAATCCGCCGTTCGCTGCTGATCGAAGCGCTGCTGAAGGTGGATGTGCAGGACAGATCCAAAGTATCGCTCGCAGAAGCGCGGGCTTACTACGACAAGAATCCGGACCTGTTTCTCTACAAAGAGAGCTTCGCCATTCAAACGATCTCGATTATGCCGTCCGATAAAGCCGGCGATTCGGTCAAAAAAGAAGGCCGTAAACGCGCCGAGGACGTGTGCCGTCAGGCTAAGCCGACCAAGAGCTATGAAGAGTTTGGCCTGCTGGCGGAAAAAGTTTCGGAAGATGACTTTCACGTGAACATGGGCGATCACAGGGCGGTCGACCGCGACAAATTGCCGCCGGAGATTGTGAAGGCGGCATCGGCCATGCAGCCGGGGCAGGTAAGCGATCTGCTGCAACTCGGAAATTTCTATACCTGCTTCCGTCTGAACGCCCATACACCGGCTGGCAAGTTCTCGTTTGATCAGGTGAAGGACCGGTTGCTTCAAGAGCTGCAGAAAGAGAAATACGAGCGCCTGCGCGCCGGGTTAGACCAGAAACTGCGACAGACTGCAAAAGTGCAAGAGCTTTAGGGGGTCACAGTGTGGCGTGGGGATTGAGAGTTCGTTGCTTGGCCGGGCTGGCGCTGCTGTGGGCGCTGCCCGCGGGCGCGCAGGTGGCCTGGGGCGACCTGCATAGTACCGCGAACGGGCAGCTCACCACGTTGTACGTCGGGAACTTCGGCAATACCGCAACGGATGAGCATTCCCTGGGCTTCGCGGGAGCGGGAACTATAGCCGGCGATTACTATAACCCAAATTTCCTCTCTTACAGCCTGCTCCCTTATTACGGCCGGTCGCAGGACAATTCTGATTCGGCCTCCATTACCGACGCCAGCGGTTACAACGGGACTGTCAACATTTTCGGTGGCAGTCATTTTCCAGGGTTTGTAAACTTCAACCAAACCTGGAACAGCTCGGGAACGTTTGGGATTCCCGGCGTAGCCGGATTGACGACCGACAACAACAACCACGCCGTGAACGTGGGATGGGGCGTCCGTTTGCCCGATCTGCCCACGTTCTCGATTGGTTATGGCGATACCAGCGGTACGAGTTCAGTGTTGGGCAGCGAGATCTCGACTGCATCTACGATCCACAATCTCAACTTTGGAAGCACCTATCAGGTTGACGGTTTCTACCTGACCGGCGGCTTCATTCATTTGGCCACCGACATCGGCATCACTGGGCTGGAAAACGGGGAATCGGAAACTGCGAACGGCTCCTCGAACCAATACCGTTTCACCGCCCAACACGGGATTCCCTACAATAACAGTAACTTCTACCTGGGATTCAACCGGACCAGTTACACCAGCGACGATTCTCTCGGGGGCGAGAATTATGGCACTACGGACAACGCTAATGCGAATGTGAACTTGAGGTTCCCAAAGTTGCCGGTGACGCTGACTGCGGACTACACTGACAATCTTCTTGGCAGCTTCGAACAGCAACTGATCAGCAGCGGGCAAGTGCCAGTGGCGAGCATAATCACCCCTGAGTCGCACCAGTTATCTGTGGAGGCCAGCACTTTTTACAATGTGTTACCTAACCTGATAGTGGGTGGCTTTGTGGACCGCACGGAAGAATATTTCGCTGGGCAAAACCTTGGTTTCACCCAGTTTGGCCTAAATATGAACTACAACTTCTTCCACAAGCTCAAGGGATTGACGTTTAACGCCGGGTTGGTGGATAGCGCCACCCAGCAAGGCAATACCAGGGTTGGTTTCGTAGGCAACGCCAACTACAACCGGAACTTCGGCAAGTGGGAAATTGGCGCCTTCGTTCTATACAACCAGAACACTCAAACCCTGCTGGGCAATTACACCATGTCCACCTTGAATTACGGCGGCACGGTCAAGCGCCAGCTCACGCAGAATTTGCGATGGGTCGGAGTATCCAACCTCACCAAAAGCGTGTTTGAACAGGCCAAGGGCAGCAGCAACCATGGCGAGAGCTTCGTCACCATGCTGATCTGGCGCAGAGCTTCGGTGTCGGGCAACTATACGCAATTTCACGGAACGTCAATTCTGACCGCTACCGGGCTGGTCCTGACGCCATTGCCTCCGGTGCTGTTTTCCCCCAGCAATCTGGTCCTCTATAGCGGTACGAGTTACGGGGCCAGCGTCAGCGTCTTTCCGGTGCGAAACCTGAGCATCAGCACCGCCTGGTCGAAATCGCTCAGCAATACCACCAGCCCGCTCCTGCTCTCCAACAACGGAAATACCAACTATTACGGTCTGATGACATATCAATACAGAAAACTCTTGTTCCAGGCGGGCTTTACCAAGTTCAACCAGAGCATCAGTTCTTCCAGCATTCTCCCCAGTATGCTAACGTCATACTCATTTGGGGTTACCCGATGGTTCAAGGGATTCTAGCCCGGGGGACACGCACAAGCCCGGGGCGGTGGGGAATTGCCTGCTTCGTCCTGCTTCTACTCACTCCCTCATGGGCCGCCAAGAAAACCGAGCTTAAGGGTGTACCTGGCCCTCCCGACTTGCTGCTGCAAGGCGGCCGCAAGCTGACGTTCGAAGGTGCCTTCAGCTCCGAAAAGGAAACGCTCGGCAAGCCAAAATTCTGGATGCGATTTCTGAATGCTGTGGCCGGTGAGCCGGAACACCGGATGATGGTTCGCCCCTATAGCATCGCAGTTGATTCTCAGGGGAGGGCCATTGTTACCGACCCGGGGGCTGCCGGGCTGCACATCTTCGACTTCGAGCACCACAAGTACAAGTTCCTCGAGCGCAGAGGAAAAGAAAAGGACGCCATGCTGGCGCCACAGTGCGTGGCACTGGATGCGCAGGACAACATTTACGTCACCGACTCGGAGACAGGCAAGATTTTTGTCTTCGAGCCCAGCGGAAAATATCGGCACGCACTCGGCAGTTTGAAGGGCGGTGAAGGATACTTCAAACGGCCCACGGGAATTGCCGTAGATTCGGCCGCGCAGCGAATCTACGTGACCGATACCCTGCGAGACAAGATCTACGTGCTCGATATGCAAGGCCAGGTGCTGGAAACCATCGGCAAGCGTGGCAGCGACAAGGGCGAGTTTTATTACCCGACGGAACTGCACCTCGACCATGACAACCTGCTGGTGGTGGACGCGATGAACTTCCGCGTTCAGTGGTTTGGCCGCAATGGCAATGCCGAGGGAATGATGGGCCAAATCGGCGATGCTCCGGGGCAGATCTTCCGTCCCAAGGGCGTTGCCGTGGACTCCGAAGATCACCTCTACATTGTGGATGGGCTGTCTGGGATGGTGCAGGTTTTCGATCGCCAGGGCCGCTTGCTGTACTACTTCGGAAAGCGCGGTGTCGGTCTCGGCGAATTCCAGTTGCCTTCCGGTGTGTTCATCGATCGTAACGATCGCGTTTTCGTCGTGGATTCGTTTAACCGACGGGTGCAAGTTTTCGATTATCACGGATTGCCGAAGCAGGCGCGCGGGGAAGGCCAGTGAAGAACTTTTTCATGGTCGGCGCTTTGCTTCTCGTGACGGTTGCCGCTCTGCAAGCGCAGGATGTACTGGGAATTCACAATCTGGGACCGGGGACCCCAGGGCCGGTGAGTGGGCCTTTGCCGGCGTGCCAATTCTGTCACGCTCCACACTCCGGCCTGGACAGCGCCAGCCTTCCGAACCTGCCGCTCTGGAGTCAGCAGCTCTCGACGGAATCGAATTACACCCTCTACGCCAGCCCGACAGAGGTGAACCCGGAGACGGAGCCCCCGCTGGGCTCCGCCAGCAATCTCTGCCTTAGCTGTCATGATGGCACAGTGGCGCCGGGGACTAACGTGCCCTACACGGGCCTTCACATGAGTGGCACGATGAATAGCCAGGATCTGTTCATTGGCACACTGCAGGGCATACATCCATTCAATTTCCAGCTCCCGCTTAATTGCAACAACGACAATTTGCTGTCGAGTCTCTGCAGCGGCACCACCGGCAACACGGCAGTGCAACTCATTAACGGCAACGTGCAGTGCAACAGTTGTCATAATCCGCACGTTCAGAGCATCGACCCGGTCGCGCAGAACTTCCTGGTGATGAATAACGCGAACTCGGTGATGTGCTTGTCCTGCCATGTGAGCCAGCCGGGGCCCATCGGCGCTATCCGCACCGCAACGACGAGCGCGGCCGCAGCTACGGCGGGTGCGAATGCGGGAACCGGGCGAACGACCAGCCAATATAATCCCTTCACCGCCTGGCGACAGAGCATCCATGCGACGGCAGCTCACAAGCTATCCAAAGGAGCTAAGGTGGGGCCCTACAGCACGGTGAGTGAGAACGCTTGCCTTTCTTGCCATACGTCGCACAATGCTCCGGGCGGTGCAGAGTTGCTGACCGGACCGAGTCCAGCAGTCCCGAACATGGACGCGGCAACTCAGGACTGTGTTACGTGCCACAACGGCGGCTCCAATCTTTCCCCTGCAATCGCCAATGTTTTTGGCGAATTTGCCAAAATCGGCCATCCATTTCCAGCGGGAAGCAACCGGCATAGCGCTCAAGAAAGCGTGGTGTTAAACAATAACCGGCACGCCACTTGCGTCGATTGCCACAACCCGCATGCGACGCTGCAAACCGGGTCCTTTGCGTCGACGGCAATTCGGCCATCACAGAATGGCACAATTGGCGTGAGCGCCACGGATGGCGTGACTGAGGTGGATCCTGCTGTCAATCAATATGAGATCTGTCTACGTTGTCACGGCACAAGCTCGGGCAAACAGGTTTTGGCCGCCTTCGGCTACGCACCGGTGCGCGCGGCTACTGGTGGCGATCCATTGAATCTCATCCAGCAG
The DNA here is from genome assembly GCA_035624085.1 of Terriglobales bacterium. Taxonomy (GTDB): domain Bacteria; phylum Acidobacteriota; class Terriglobia; order Terriglobales; family Acidobacteriaceae; genus JAFAGX01. The sequence goes on along the minus strand of DASPSE010000278.1, from coordinate 4,130 downwards.
TTCGGGGTTTCGGAGACGTCGAGCCATCCCGTGATGCACGAGAGTAAGAGTCCGCTGCCACAACCCAGCCTGCTGAGGTACATGTGGAATCTGGACGGCCGCACACAAGGCCGGCCGATCACGACACGCATTCTTTGCACCGACTGTCACAACAGCGATGATAACCGTGAATTTGGCGGCACCGGACCGAATGGACCGCACGGTTCGCAGTTCCCGCACATTCTGGAGCGGCGGTACGAGCTCAGCCAGGTAGCGCCGGGCATTCCGCCTGCCGCAGGTCCTGGGAGCACGATACAGAATCTTCTTCCTGCAATCACCGACCCGGCGGCGGGCGGACCTTATTCCTTGTGCGCCAAATGTCACGACTTGTCCAACATCCTTTCCAATGCCAGCTTCAGCAAACACGCACTCCACATCAACGCAGGATTCTCCTGCTCGGCATGTCACACGGCTCATGGCATGGGAGCAACCTCCTCGAATGTCACGGGTGAGCGCATGGTCAATTTCGACTTAAAGGTCGTGGCTGAGAACGCCACTTCCAGTTATTTCCGTTCTCCGATTTCTTACAATCGCGGCACTAATACCTGTACTCTCACGTGCCACAATTTCAGTCACAACGCCGACGGTACGGTGATGCCTGTCGCGAGCCCCAAAGCGCCTGTGCCCGGCAAACGCTGAGGCAAACGTCACCCTCACGGTAGATTCGAAAATTGCCCGGCCATCCTGACTTGGCTGCACCCCGCATTTTCACCTTGACACCGGGTCTAGCTGGGAGGACAATGCCAGCCGTTCGACCGCCGCATCCATCCGCTGCGGTCCCTTAGCCGAATACGGCTGGCTATCCCTCGCATGAGTTTTGCCGCAGCGCGAGTCGTGAATTTCGCACGACGGAGGATTCCAATAGAAACGAAACTACCAAGCTCTGGGCGGTTTCCTTTTGTGCCTACGCCAGGCGGAAAAGGCTACAGCGTGGGGCAAGTCGGGTTATGGAAGACAACATGCATCGTTCTTGTCCTCTGTGCTGCGGCAGTGGTTGCCTCGCCTGCCACCACCACCTTCACCAGTCTGGTAAGTTTCGACGGGACCAACGGCGAGTTTCCAGAATACACACCTCTCGTCCAGGGTCTCCACGGAAACCTCTACGGAACAACCGCCTATGGCGGGGCTAATGGCTACGGCACGGTCTTCAAGATGACCACCGGGGGTACGCTGACCACGCTGCACAGCTTCGACTCCACTGACGGCGAATACCCTTACGCCGGGTTGGTGCAAGCCACCAACGGGAATCTCTACGGCACAACTTCCGGCGGCGGTGCCAACGGCTATGGCACGGTCTTCAAGATGACCCCCGGGGGCACGCTGACCACGTTGCACAGCTTCGACTCCACTGACGGCGCATACCCTTACGCCGGGCTGGTGCAAGCCACCAACGGGAACTTCTACGGGACAACTTCCGGCGGCGGGGCCAACGGCAACGGCACGGTCTTCAAAATCACCCCCAAAGGCACGTTGACTACCCTTTACAGCTTTTGCGCAGAGCCGAACTGCACTGACGGCGCCACGCCGTACGCCGAACTGGTGCAAGCCACCAACGGGAACTTCTACGGGACAACGGAAATCGGTGGGGCCGACGGCTACGGCACCGTCTTCAAAATCACCCCCAAAGGCGCGCTGACCACCCTATACAGCTTTTGCGCTCAGCTGAACTGCACTGACGGCGCCACGCCTTACGCCGGGCTGGTGCAAGCCACCAACGGGAATTTCTACGGGACAACTTTTAACGGCGGGGCCGACGGCTACGGCACCGTCTTCAGAATCACCTCCCGGGGCACACTGCGTACGCTGCACAGCTTCGACGGCACTGACGGCGCCTCCCCTATCGCCGGCTTGGTGCAAGCCACCAACGGGAACTTCTACGGGACAACGGAAATCGGTAGGGCAAATGGGGAGGGCACGGTTTTTGAAATCACCCCTCGGGGCACGCTGACCACGCTGCACAGCTTCGCGGGCGCTGACGGCGCCTTCCCGTTTGCGGGACTGGCTCAAGACACCGACGGGAACTTCTATGGGACAGCCTATCAAGGCGGCACTGCCAACGATGGAACTGTGTTCAGCCTATCCGTGGGGCTTGGCCCGTTCGTGGAAACTCTGCCCACCTCCGGCAAAGTGGGCGCCAAGGTAATCGTCCTGGGAACCAATCTGACCGGAGCGACCAGTGTCACTTTTAACGGCACCGCAGCGACGTTTACGGTTGTCGGGAACTCCGAAATCACCACCACTGTACCAACAGGTGCCACCACGGGCACGGTCGAGGTGACCACGCCTAAGGGGACGCTTCAGAGCAACGTGCCCTTCCGAGTAACGCCGTAGATCTGCGTGCCACCACCCTTCGAAAACCACGAAGGGTGGGCCAGCCTGGGACACCGCGTGTGATTAGTTTCGGCTGCGCGTGGTCAGTAAGTCGTCGCTGGAGCGTGGTGGAGCGCTGAGTTCGTCTGTAATGTGTTTCTGCACCAGGTCCCATTCCGTGCGCAGAATCATCTCTCTGATACTGAACTTGCTCTCGTGCTTAGCGTCGTCGACGCGCACGGCAAGCTCGCCTTTCTGAAGACGGAAATCGATTTCATCGGCCAAGGGGATCAGCTGATTGGACGACCTTCCCACGATGACGTACACCACCTTGTCCGATACCAACGTGTACTCAGGGCAAACTTCGGCGGGCATTTGCATCTGCGGGGTACCGAACGCAGCCATGAATCCGTGCGGAGGAAATGTGCAATCGACCATTCGCATTCTGACGACCGTCCCGTGTTGATAGAGTCCGAGGTGTTCAGCCCCTGCGACCGGCAGACTGCAGAAGACCAGAATCAGCCATAATGCGTTTTTCATACGCCTCCTGTTACGGAATGGGGTTTTCGTAGTAGTAGCCATTCCGGCAATGGAACCGAAGGTTCAGGTCATGTTTGGGGAGGATACGAAGCGAGTGAAACCCAACCGCATGGCTGGGTGGCTGGTAGGTGACGACGTAGGAGGCGCGCAGATCTTCCAGCGCGGCTTGCAGCGCATGGACAGCGCCCTCCCCAGCCGGGAAGTATCTGCCGCCAGTGGCTTCAGCCATCTGCTGCAGAGCAACGCTTCCGTTCGAGGCACTCGCAGGCTTGTTTAGATCGACGGTGTAAAGCAGTGCTCCGCTGGCAATGACTGCCGCAAGAGCATCCCGGCCAGAAGTCTTGCTGATGGTGTCGTCGCCGTCGGAAAACAGTATCAAGACCGGTCGGACGCCCGCGGTTTGGCGGCTGGCAATGAGATCGGCGCCATAAGCCAGCGCATCGAATAACGGCGTTGCCCCGGTTGCCCTTACTGCGAGAAGTCTTTGCTCGGCACCCGCATTACGGCAGCTGCGACTGCAGATCACCGCCGCGTGCAGTCCTCCGAACGAGACGACCGATATGTTGTCATCGTTGGCAAGCTGTTTTTGGGAGACCAGTTGCAGCACCTCGTTGATGGTCCCGGGAAAGTGCGGTGCAACCGATTCGCTGGCGTCAACCATCGCAACCACGTCGAGCGCGGTTTCGTCCGATTGCACCAGGCTGCGGAAATCTCGTACCACTATTCCGTGGTCTACAACGGCGAAATCATCTTTTCCTATCTTGTCTACCAGATGATTGTTTTGGTCGGTGGCAAAAAATGTGATGCGCACCTCGGAAACGGTGCTGTGATAGGCGCCAGCGGGAAGATCCTTCGAACTGCCGGCAAAGGCCAAGCCGGGAAACAGGAAGAGCAATAGAGCGTACTTAGTCACGCTTTCCTCCGCACGGATGGCGAAACAAGGAAAGACCCCACACACCGTTGGGGCATGATAGGCATGACAGGAAAAAGCTGTCAAGTAACGGACTAGCCTGCCCCCATGAGACAGCAATGCCATTGCGCGACACATCGGCGCGCTGGGGGCGTACTCCAGTGCTCAAAGGTAGATCAGGATTACCAATGTCACTTCATGGCGGGAACTACTGCGGCAACGGTTTCGCTGGTGTGCCGGGCTTGACTCCCGAATGCTTCTGGGCCTGGGCGATCAGTTCCAGTACCTTATCTTTGTTCTCGTAATTCGGATTCCTGTCCAACAGCTTTTG
>DASPSE010000276.1:0-8261 GCA_035624085.1 Terriglobales bacterium | reverse complement strand
CAGTCTTCGAACCAGATGGTGGAATTCCCGCGACGGCTTCGGCCACCCGTGCCTCCATCGATTGCGATTTCGTGTGCTCAGCGGTCTGAATGGGAAAAGTCATCGGCCCAGAGATTCGCCCGCTTTCGATACGAAAGAAGTTCACAGATTCGGGAGTTGCACTCCGTTGCACAATCACTCCCGCCAGACGATCAATCCGACGAACAATCTCCGGAATCTGGCTTAGCAGTGGCTTGAGTTTTTCCATGCGAGTGTGCAGACCAGCGGCGTTCTCAAAATCCAGACTTGTCGAGGCAGCATCGCGTTGAGATGAAATTTCTCGCACCAAGGACTCGCCTCTGCTCTCGAAATACGACTGCACACGCGACACCTCGGTCTGATATTCCTCGTCCGTGCAGCCCTTAAAGCATGGCGCGAGGCACATCTTCATTTCCGAGTAAATACAGCCGGGAAACTTGGGGTCGGGATGCAGGTCGTCCACGCAGCGTCGCGTCTTGAAGAAATCGAGCGAATCGTTGGCGAACTTCTCTGCCGCTGCACGCGACAGAAATGGACCGTAATAAACATTGCGCCCGTTCATGCGCCCGAGCCGGGTCGTGATCGAAGCTCGCGGGTACTCGTTCTCCATGTGGAACTTGATCAGGGGAGCGAAACGGAACCGCAGGCGGTCGCCGTATGTTTTCGGGAACGTGGTCCGAAGCAGCTTGTACAGCAGAAATGCTGATTCAAACTCCGAGCCGGAGGGTGAGAATTCGATATGCCGGACGCGATCGCGTAGATTCAGTTTCTTGCTTTGCTCCGTCGGCGCACCTAGAAGCCGTTGTAAGCGCCGCCGCAGATTCGCAGTCTTGCTGACGTACGGCTCGGCTTGCGGATCATCGCTTCGGAGGAGAAACACAGCGGGTGCGGCGGGAACGGCAGAGAAGACTTCAGCATCGCGATTGGGTACGAACGACAGGCGATGGGTCAGCACAGAGTATTTTAGTTGGATTAACCACAGAGGACACAGAGAACACGAAGGAACTGATATGAGCGTGCGAAGCGCGTCACCGGAAACCGGCATTGCGGAATCTCTGCCGGTAGTCCTTGCCGTCGACCTGCACCAGTCTGCACATCTCAAACAGGCGCGAGCGCATACGTTCCCCGACTCGGTCGCCGAGTGTTTCTTCTCTTGCCGCGCGGCGTGGAGCGGAGATACCCTCCGCAGCAGCGCTGGGCCCATCAAGGAAGTTACTTGTAATTAGCGTAGTGTGTTTCTCATTGTAGCGAGTGTTGAGGATAATGCTGACCGTGTCCCAGACCCATTCGGATGGTTTGACAGCACCCAAGTCGTCGAGCAAAACCACTTCAGTCTCAAACACGGGACGTAGCAGCTCCAACTCTGTTGCCTGAACAGAAGGATTATAGGAATTCTGGATCTCCTTCAGCAGCTCCCGGTAATCACAGAATAGGCAATGAAGTCCTTTCCTGGTTAGGCATTTGAGTGCCGCTACTGCAAGGTGAGTTTTGCCAACCCCACTTGGTCCGATAAGCAGAAGTCCATTTCGATCCTCAGGATACTGTTCCACCCATGTTTCGACCTTAATTTTTGCAACGGTCAGGCCGTGATTGCTGTTTGTCTGATATGTCGAAAAATCACAATCAACATAACGGGATGGAATACCCGCCAAGTCCAGCAAATGTTTAGTCCGACCCTCAAGAAAACAATTGCATCGCGTTACCCGTCTGTCATAACCCGAGCCGACATCCTTCCACCCTGATCCGCCGCATAGTAGACAACTCACACCCCTCTCAACCTGCGGGACTGCTGTACTTTTCTGCGTAACATGCCCAGCAGGTTCCCCATTGGGTAAGGCCAGATTCCGGATGACGCGCACACTCTTCTCGTCCATTTTCTTTTTTCTTTAGTGTACCTTCAAAATCCAGATAAGAAGTCATTCCATCATCTGTGGATTTGGTGGATTTCCTTTTCCTCTTGTGGAATTTTAGAACCTGCTCATCGTAGATCTCTACCAGCGTTCGGTTGTATATCCAGACACCACCGTCAGCCGCCGGTCCCTCACGCTCGAACATGCACATCACTGGGCCACATTCCTTGTCGAAGAAGTATGCTCTTTGTGCATTCGCGAGGCGCCACAACTGCCCGTCGTCCGGCAAATATCCCGGTCGCTCTGATACCCATGATGCAAACAGAAGATTCAGAAACCACGCCTGCTGATAGTCCTTCATGGCCCGGTATCGGACGTCACCGATAAATCGGTGAACGTAGAAAGGAAACCATTCTAATAGCTGGTTTCGCCGGGAACTCACGCTTGCAGGGACCATGAATTGGGTGAAGTGCGGTTTGCAGAGTGCATCAACGCACAGCACGCGTGCAACAGAAAAATTCTCGACTGCTGTGTACATTTTGTCGAAATGTAGTTCTCGTTGTGGAGAGCGTAGGAAAATTCGGGAACTCTCCCGGTATATAAACTGCTTGGCGGAAAAAATGCCTTTGTTGCCGGCAATTCTCTAGACTAGGGATGCTGACTTGCCGCCTCCCGGACCATCTGCAGGAATGCCCGAGCCTCATGCCGCAACGGGCGCCGCCGCAGGTGAATGACATCGAGGCTCCGCCTCAACGGCTCAGCATCGAGAAGCTTTACCGTGGTGAGCTTGTGCAAGCGAAGCTCCCGCCCAACCGCCAACTGGGGAAGGAAGGAAAGACCCAGCCCACGCTCCACCATACGCTTTGCGGTTTCGATCGAGTCGACCTCTAGCGCGATGTTGGGAACCAATCCGGCGCGCCGGAACAAGCTGTGCGTCAGGGTCCAATCGCTGGAGTTATGATCGTAAAAAATCAGAGGCCAGCTTGCCACCTTCTCAAGATGCGCGCGGCGGGTGTGTGCCGGTCCGCGGCGTGGATGGGCCACCAGCAAAAGCGGGTCGTCGCGAAGGCTGATGGTTTCCACCTCCGGATGCTGCAATGATCGCGCCAGGCCAATTTCGGCTTCTTCAGCCAGTACCATGTCGAGAACCTCTTTCGAGTGTCCCGGACGAATGCTGATGATCACGTTGGGATGCGCCCGCTGAAATCGCTTCAAAACATCTGGCAGAAAGTAAACGGAGATCGAAAGTGCGGCCGCGATCTGTAGGGGAATTCCGCTGGCCGGCTGGGCTTCATGGACAGCTTGGCGTGCTAAGGAAGCTGTACGCAACAATTGTTCGGCGTGAGGCCGAAAAGTCCTGCCCGCATCAGAAACGACCAGCCCTCCGCGCGAGCGAGAAAAAAGTCTCACCCCAAGGGACTCTTCCAGCGCCCGGATGCGGGCGCTAACTGCTGGTTGGCTTATCCGCAACGCCTCGGCGGCACGATGGAAACCGCCAAATGTCGCTACTGCCAGAAAGGTTTCGACCTGGTCGATCTCCATAATCCTTCTTACTTCGGTAGCTCACAATCATTTTTATCATAATTAGGCGTGCTGATAAATAGTGTTTATCAGAACGATAGAAACGTTCCGTTTGACTGAGTTTGGGTCCTGCCACAGAATTCACAGAGGTGTGGGAACGTCTGGGACGTTACAGGGCCCCAATCTTTAGCTGATAAAAGGACGACGAGATATGGCAAGTAATGGGAAAGCAAATGGTCGTTGGGCTGGGATCACTCGCCCCTACGGCACGCAGGATGTTGAGCGGCTGCGAGGCTCCATCCAGGTGGAATACACTATCGCCAGGCTGGGTGCGGAGCGGCTTTGGAAGCTGCTGCACGGTGACTCGCACGTCGCCGCGCTCGGCGCCATGACCGGCAATCAGGCGGTTCAGCAGGTAAAAGCCGGGCTGAACGCCATATATGTGAGCGGCTGGCAGGTGGCTGCCGACGCGAACGACGCCGGCCAGATGTATCCCGACCAAAGCCTTTATCCCGCAAACAGCGTGCCCAATCTCTGTCGCCGCATCAACCAGGCGCTGATGCGCGCCGATCAGGTTCATCACTCCGAAGGCAAGAACGGAATCTACTGGTACGCTCCGCTGGTTGCCGACGCCGAAGCGGGTTTCGGTGGCACGCTTAACGCATTCGAACTGATGAAGGCCATGATCGAAGCCGGTGCAGCCTGTGTTCACTTCGAAGATCAGCTTTCCTCGGCCAAGAAATGCGGACACCTCGGAGGCAAGGTGCTGGTGCCCACGGTTGAGGCAGTCCAGAAGTTGGTTGCCGCGCGGCTTGCCGCCGACGTATTAGGCGTGCCCACCCTGATTATGGCGCGCACCGACGCCGACAGCGCCAAACTCATCACCAGCGACGTTGACCCGCGAGACCACGAATTCCTGACCGGCGAAAGAACTTCCGAAGGTTTCTTCCGCACCCGTGGCGGAGTCAAGTCCGCGATCGCGCGAGGGCTGGCCTACGCACCCTATGCCGAGCTGCTATGGTGTGAAACCTCGCACCCGGACCTGGCAGAAGCGCGTGAGTTTGCCGAAGGCGTGCACGAGAAGTTCCCGGGCAAGATGCTGGCCTACAACTGCTCACCCTCGTTCAATTGGAAGAAGCACTTGGACGACACGACCATCGCCAAGTTCCAGCGTGAGCTGGCAGCCATGGGCTACAAGTTCCAGTTCATCACCTTGGCGGGCTTCCACGCGCTGAACCTCAGCATGTTCGAGTTGGCACGTGGATACAAGCTCCAGGGCATGACGGCCTATTCCCGGCTGCAGGAAAAAGAATTCAGCCGCGAAACCGAATACGGATACGAGGCGGTCAAGCACCAGCGTTTCGTCGGTACCGGATATTTCGACGCCGTTACGCAGGTGATCGCGGGCGGAACCTCGTCCGTGACAGCGCTGGCTGGCTCAACCGAAGCCGAGCAGTTCGCCGAGCTGAAGCCGCTGGTGCATCCGCCCTGCGGTCCGGATGCCGCTTGCCAGCCGATCCTTGGCGAGTGTCCGTCAGTGCCCGTCAAGATCGAGGGAACCGAGGAAATGCTGTTGCCGTCTGGAGATTAGTTTTTTCAGTGCGCGTACCAAGCCACCTGATTTCGCTGACCCGCGATGAGGGTGGCTTTGGTTTTACGTTCCGAAAAATGCACAACTCTTGGTTCATTTTCCTGCCCGCGGACTCAAATCCGCCAACTGGCGCGGATTTCCACAGTTGACTTTCTTCTCTATCGGTAGCTAAATAGGGGCCGCCAGGTTTCTACACTCAGGGAGTGCCCCTCCCCCGCGCTTTGTGAGGACAAAGAGACCTGCCAGGAGAGACGATGAACAAAGCCGATCTCATTGACCGCATCGCAGCGGGCAGCGGCATCAGTAAAGCGCAGGCCGCCACCGCAATCGACACGTCGGTGGAGGCTATCACCGGCGCCTTGAAAAAAGGAGAGAGAGTGGCGTTAATCGGTTTCGGCACCTTCTCTGTCTCGCAGCGAAAAGCCCGCAACGGACGTAATCCGCAGACGGGCGCCACCATCAAGATCGCCGCTCGGAAAGTCGCGAAGTTTACTCCCGGGGCCGAACTCAGGAAAGCGGTGAACCGCACGAAGTAGGGGCCAGATTCTATCTCGAATACGGCAGGGATTTGGCCCTGCCGTTTTTTGGTTGTGTTGATCGATGGAGGACGGGCGTCCTCGCCCGTCAGATGCAGTGGTCAAGTCCTTATTGTTGTCATTCCGAGCCGTCCGCAGTCGCGCTTGCGCGGTGAGGGCGTGCGAGGAATCTGCAGTACCCGCCGCTAGCGCACGTCCCGGCCGTACAGGTCAGCGTAGGTGCAGCGGTGAATGGAGCCGTCAGGGCGGCGGGAAACGATCCCCACCTTGGGAAAGATTTTTCCCGCCCGCTCCAGAAAAGACGTGAGCGTGAGACCGCACTGCATCATGGTTCCCTGCACGTTTCACCTCCGAGCTTCACTCCGAAACAAGGCGACGAACCGGGCCACTGCAGCGGGAAATTCTAGCAGAGAAAAGGGAAATGGAGGACGGGCGGCGGAGCCCGTCGGCTGGCTCAGGCCCTTTCCTTCTTGGCTGTTACTGACGGCTGGAATATAATCGCGGGCTTGATAGCGGCCCCCTCCCCCTAGGAATTAAACATGCCCAAACTCAAGCCCGGCGGCTTTCATGAGCTACATACGGTTTGCCGATCAGCACGAAGAGGGACGGCTGTCAGAGCTCAGGAATAGACTCAGTGGCGAGGTGAAAATCCAGACTGGTGAAGATTTCCCGATTTTTCAAGATCGCAACGACATACTGTGGGGTCAGAACTGGAAGGCAAGGATCGAGGAGTCTATAGACAGCGCGACATTCTTAGTCTGTATCCTTACCCCGGGGTTCCTTAAGAGCGACTATTGCCGCAAGGAGGTTATGCGTTTCCTTGATCGCGAGAAGAGACTGGGGCGGAAGGATCTTATTTTATCCATTCACTATGTCGATTGCCCCGAACTAGCCGGAGGCCACCGAGGGAAAAGAGACGGTCTTGCCAAATTGATAGCTTCTCGTCAGCTCGCGGATTGGCGGGAGTTGCGTTTTGAACCGTTGACGTCCGGGCAGGCTGGAAAGGCCATTGCTCAGCTAGCGACGCAGATACGGGACGCCATGCTCCGGAGCCGTGGAAAGCGGGCCAGACCAGGCCGGGGTCAAGCTGTCGCCACCCCGTCCGTCCCCAAGAGGCCGAGCCGGGAAGCAAGCATCGCCGAAAAGGTGCGCGGTTTGGTGTCGGCTGAAGAGGCCAAAGAAATAGCCAAATCCCCGGCGCCCAAAAGCGAGCCTCCAACTAGGGTCGTCGATGCCGCAGGCCAGGGTACTCACACGTCGATAGCGGAAGCCGTCGCACAGGCAGCTCCGGGAGACAGAATTCTGATTCGTCGTGGCGTCTACGCCGAATCGGTGACGGTTGACAAGCCCCTCGAGCTGGTTGGCGATGGCCTGGTCGAGGAGATCATCGTTAGCCTTTCAAAAGATTCTGTGGTCAGCTTTCAGACTACAATCGGCCGAATCTCAAACCTAACGCTGAGACAGGAGGCATATGATGCGGCTACGCCCGTGGTGGCTATCACGCAGGGCAGATTGATCCTCGAGAATTGTGTGATTAGCGCGAATGGTGGCAGTGCCATCTCAGTTGTTAACGGCGCGGCGCCGCAGGTATCCAACAACAAGATCCTTCAGAATGCTAGCCAGCCAGAAAGCTCCTCTACCATCCTCATCGCGAATGCGCGGATTTTGCTGGAGAACAATGAGATAACCGGGGGAAAAACTGACTTTGCAATCGTCGCTCTGGCTGGATCAGAGCCTACTGTTCGACACAATCGAATAACCGGAGGCATAGCCGGCATATGCGTATTTGGTGGCGGGGCACGCGCGGTCGTTGACGGCAATCTCATTTCAGAGGCCGAGGTTGGCGTGGACGTGAGCGACGGAGCGGAAGCAACGCTAACTAGAAACCGGATCCGACAGTGCCGCTCGGGCGTTAACGTGTACGACCGCGGTCGTCTCACGGCTGAAGACAACCACATCATTGAGAACTCGTGGGATGGAATAGAAATCGGCGAACGCGGTGAAGCAGCGATAACGCGCAATGTGATCGCCCAGAACGGCAACTTCGGGATAAGCGCACTCAAAGGTGCTAACGTTTCCTCCGACGCGAATACCTTTCAGGCAAACTCCAAGGGCGACATCTCGACCGAGCCCGATGCCACAGCAGCACAACAGCGCTAGCTTTACTGAATCAGCGTTCCCCCATTCTCCTCTTCGGGCGGGATGACGACGGCGGCGGCGACGCGGTCGCCGGGCTCGAGCTGCAATAACCGCACGCCTTGCGCGGCGCGGCCGGATTCGCGAATGGTGCTCGAATCCATGCGGATGATCTTGCCGTACTGGCTGATCAGCATCACTTCGGAATCTTCGGTTACCTGCGCGATGCCCGTGACTTTGCCGTTGCGCGCGGTGGTCTTGACGTTGATCACGCCGGAGCCGCCGCGTCCCTGCAGACGGTATTCGTCGGCGGGCGTGCGCTTGCCGTAGCCGTTTTCGGTGACGGAAAGAATGAGCGTGCCCTTTGGGGGAACCAGATCCTCTGCCTCAGCGGCTGAAGCCGCCTCATCTTTGGCCTTCTTTTCGGCACGACTCAAGTCGTGCCCTTCCCCGGGCTTAGGTGTGGTTGCCATGCCGACGATGTAGTCGCCAGTGTCGAGCTTCATGCCGCGCACGCCGAATGCTGGCCGTCCCATGGGGCGGACGTCGTCTTCTTCGAAGCGAATCGCCTGCCCATCGTGCGAGGCGAGAAAGACGATCTGGCTGCCG
>DASPSE010000301.1:0-19318 GCA_035624085.1 Terriglobales bacterium | reverse complement strand
TGATCCGGCGTGAGTTTATACTCGCGGACCACCTGCTCGAATTCGGTGATGGTCGGAACAATCGGGCCAATCGGCTCCGGCTTGCCCCAGTTGGGATTTCCACGTCGCTTAGCCATAAAGATAACGCCCTCTTCTCTTTCTAAGAATAACCGGGTCAAGAGATTAGATTCTTCCCTGGACTGAGGGGATTCACACGGTCTCTGCCCGGGTCCAAAAATAAGGCCGGTTCGCCCAGCACCAACAGGCTGACTGGAAGTCAATGATTTTATGGGATTTGCGCCAAAAGTCAATCAAATTCTTGTCTCAAATTGAATCACTAACGGTAAGTCACTGATAATTCGACGCAACAGGTGCATCCTAAGGTAACCGGCTACTAAATCAGCCCGGCACGGGACCGAGTACCGGCCAGGATCTCCGAGGTTACTTCCGTACTCCAAGCACGGTTGCCCTCGATTGACCCGCTGCCAGCCGCAAACCTACATTGCCCACAGGGGCATAATCGGTGCCGACCAGCACCCTTGAAACGTGAACCTGCAATCCCTGCTTCTTTCCTCAGACGATAAGACGACGCGCACGCTGCGCCGGGTACTGGGTGAGCTGGAAATTGGTGTCGAACACTGCCCGGATGCCGATTCCGCCATTTGCTCCCTGACCAGGCGCAGATTCGAAGCGGTCATCGTGGATTGTGAGGATAACGCGGCCGTCCGCACGATCGCGAGCGCCCGCACCGCACCGGGAAACAAACATGCGGTCGTGGTCGCCATTGCCAGCTTGCGCAGCGCCGTACAAATGGAGTTTGCGAGGGAGGCCGACTTTCTCCTGTACAGGCCTGTCTCCTTCGCACTGGCCAAGCGCCGTTTCCGCGCTGCCCGCTACCTCATGAAATGCGAGCATAGGCGCAATAAACGTGTGCCGGTTGAGATTCCAATTACTTTTATAAGCGACGCAGGAAGAGCCGAATGCAGAACTGTGGATATCGGCGGGAATGGCATGGCGGTTCGATTGCCAGGTCGGTTTAAGAAGAATAGCCCCATGCGGGTTCGATTCACTCTGCCCGGGATGGACCACGTTCTGGAATGCACGGCAGAAGTAGCGTGGGAGAACGCAGAGTCCCAGGCAGGATTCCGTTTTATGGACCTATCGCGAGAGGATCGTGAGACCCTCAAGGCGTGGTTGGATCCATACTGTTTCGACTTCCACTCCGCCGGCCCTACGATTGCCGGAAATCTCAGGCAGCCGGCGCACCTAGCGTGCGCACCAGCCATGGAATAATGACCTGCTTAAAGATGACCGGATCGGGCCAGACTTTTACTTGGCGGCCCAGATGCCCTCCGGCAGGATTGATCCACGCATCCTTGGGCGTGTCGCCTTTGCTCAGCAGCAGGTATATGTCAGAGATCGGAACCTGCGTGTCCAGCACGCCGGCGATTACCAACATCGGCGCCATCGGCTTTCCAAGCAGCCCCTGCTTCACCAGAGACATTTTGCCTAGCGCAGTCGCCAGTTCATCCACGTTCGTGACGCCATCAAAGATGTTCATCAGTGCTGGCACTTGATCGAACAAGTATTCGCGATTCCCGAGCAGTGAATTGGTCAAGAAGTCTTTCGAGAAGAAAGTATCGATAGGAGGCGATTGAGCGCTGGTTCCGCGCAGGCGTGCGCGCTCCACGATTGCCAACTTGGTCGCCCAGTAGGCGCCCCAACTGACTCCGTGGACTGCGAGCCGGTTCTTGTCTACCTCCGCTCTGGATTGCGCGTAATCGATGACACGCGACAACATGCGATCCGCAGTCTCACTTACCTTCACGGGAGACTGGCCGGTACCCGGCCCATCCACGGCGAGGAAGCTGATGCCGTACGGGAGAATCGCCGAGAAACTCTCGGACACATCTTCTTTTCGGCTGTCTAGTCCGTTAATTGCGATTACGAGAGGAACTGGGGCTTTCGGGTCTTTCGGCAAGCGCAGGTAGCCGATGATCTGCGAGCCTTCGAAAGGAATGTGGACCACTTCGAGCGGCGGATCCCAGAAGCGCGCATGTGCCAGGAATGCTTGAATTGCCTTCTGGTACGACTCTTCTTTTTTCGGGGACGCGGGTATCGGCCATTTCCCGAAAGAATATAGCCGCCAGGCACGGATGTAATCGGCGTTGGCTTTAGCGGGATCGGTTTTCTGCAGCGATTTCGCCTCGGCCATGTATCGGTCGGCCACGGCCATGAAGGCGGCAGCCCATTCGTCCTTGTCTTTGGTTTTGATCGAGGCCAACGCTTCGCGGACATCAGCGGGATCAAGTCCGATGAGCGGATACATTCCGTTTTCCGCGCGCTTGACTGCTTCGGTCTTGATTTCGTCGATGGTGCGCTCATGCGGCTCCTGGGCCAGCAGAGTTCCAGCGAGGCGGCCGAAGATGAGGACCAGCAACATCGCTCCACGATAAACCCAGATGCGCAGCTTCATTTGTTTCTTGAGTTCAGCAACCATCACATTTTCCCTCACGCAAACAAGGGCCGGAACGATGACGTCCGGCCCTGTCCGTAAAACTTGATGTGCAGCGTCAAAACATGAACTTCAAACCTAACTGGACCGCGCGGCTGCCTCCTGACCCGATAACGGGGTTGGCTGCAGCCACGTCCGGCGTAGCGCACCCGCAGCCGAACGGACGTACCGACGGGTCGTTCAGGCCAAACCCGTTTTGTCCACCATACGGGTTAGCAAAGTTGGGATGGTTGAAGATGTTGAAGAACTCGGCGCGGAACTGGGCCCGCAGCCGTTCTCCAAAATGCCAGTTCTTAGCCAGCGAGAAATCGAGGTTCCTGAACCCAGAATCGGGGAACATGTTGCGGTGCATGGTGCCGAACTGGCCGAGCGGCGGGGGAATCATGATGGAAGTGCCCTTGGCATAACAGCCAAAGGAATTCAGAGAGGCGGTCGCATTCCCGGGAGTTCCTCCATCCAGCGCCAGCGCCTTCGCCGCGCAGGAGGAGTTCGTGGTTCCCGGGAAGTACGGAATCGCTTGCGGTCCTGACTGGAAGTCGGAAGGGTTGCCGAAGAAATCCCAGCGAATCGGGCTGTCGGCCGGCGGGCTTACGGGCAATGGCCCAACGCCGGCGGCATCGGTGCCGAGATCAATCGGTCCCCAGAACTGCGGGCTTTCCAGGGTCGCAATGGCGTTAATCTCCCATCCTTCCAGCGCTTGCGCATAGCCGCTGCGCCCAGGTATTGCATAGGTGAGCGAGGCCGTAAACCGGTGGCGAATGTCGAAGTCACTATTCCCGTATTCTGCGGCCGGGTTATGCGCGTTCTGCGGCAACCCCGACCCGTAGCCGAAATCCCAGTTCGCACTGACGTCATCGAGAGCGTGCGCATACGTGTAACCCACGACCATGCTCAAGCCATGGTAGTTTCGGGCGTTCAAAGTAGCTTGCAGCCCGTTATAGTTCGACCGATACACATTTCCCATCTGAAAGATGTTGCTCAGAAAAGGAAATTTCGCATTGAAGGGCCGCCCGTCCTGATCGCAATTCGGGTTGGTCGCACATATAGGCAAATAGTCTGTCCCAGCTGGCGGTTGATTAATATCGCGAATGCCCGTCAGATTATCGCCGTGGTTGCCAACGTAAGCGACCTCCAACGACAGGTTTGGGGTGAAGGCGTGTTGCAAATTCAGCGTCCAATCCCACACATAAGGCGTGGTGAGATTGCGGTCCACCGTCATAATGGGGCATGGGCTACCGGGCGCGCCACTTGCCAGGACTGGAGAGCAATTGACTGTGCTGCTGCCGTAAAGCGGCCCGTTCTTCGCATCCCAGGTAGTGGGGAAATTCAGGAAATTCTTGATGGTGACGTTGCCGGTTGTGATCGTGCCCCCGGAAGTGTCTCCGGCCGCGTCAATCGGAGCGCCGGTCGGCACGCTGCCCGGACCGAACGCATTGTTGAAGGCGATGAACGACTGCCAGTTCACGGTTTCGTAGATCAATCCACCACCGCCGCGCAACACCGTCCTGCCATTGCCGCCGATATCCCAGGCGAATCCCAACCGCGGCCCAAAGTTCGTATAGTCCGGGTTATAAAGGCTGCTGATCTGGTGGCCCACCTGCACCAAGCCTAAGTTTGGATCAAAATTTCCCAGCAGATTGTGATCTTCCTGCAGGACCGTGCTGAATTCGTAACGCAGACCGTAGTTTATGGTCAGATTCGTGGTAGCTCGCCAGTCATCCTGAAAAAATGCCCCGTACGCCCAGTTGTGCAGATATAGTGTCGGATTTCCGACTTCAACCGTTGACTTGAAGGGATAGCCCGCAAAAAAGTCCTCAAGCGGCGTAGAAGCGGGCGGTGCAGTCGCCGGGGGTGGTCCAGCGCTAAGCACGCCTCCAAGGAAGTTAATGCTGCCCCTAGCATTGCCGTACGCCGCATTGGTGACGTCGTTGTAGTGAAGTTCGCCGCCAAACTTCAGGGCGTGCTTGCCTGCAGTGTAGGATAGGTGATCACTGAACTGTGTGATCGCGTCAGGCCCCTGGAACTTCGGCCACTTGAAACCGCCGAGTGTAGTGAAGTACCCCCCGAAGCCGATGCGTGGCAGGCCGCCCGTGTAGGGCCCGCTGACGCCTGTGTCCAGGCCGTAGGCGGAAGCAGGCGTGTTGAGATCGTCTGGCAGCGTCGGCTGGTAGAGCCGGTTGTAACCGAATCTCGCTTCGTTGACCCATCGGGAATTGGGTACCCAAATCCAGCTGCCTCCCGCTACCTGCGCGCGTGTGTGAATATCGGAGCGCCACTGCTGTTGCAGCTCCGGAAAGTCCTCGACGATTCCACTGTTGTTCCCGAAGAAGTACATTCCACTGACGGTCTGGCGGTCGTTGAACTTGTAATCCACTTTGCCGAGCGCGTTGTCCACGTGTACGTCATTGTTGAAACCGTTGCTGATGGCGATACTCGGATTATTGTTGGTGGGGAATCCCGACCCATTGCACGTCACGCCCGATCCCGACAACGCGCAGCCCGCGATCTTCAGGCTGGCCGGGCTGACCGGTACGTTCCCCGCCTGCAAATCCGCAATCACGTTCGGAATGCTGTCGGCGCAGTCGCCCGTGGTTAGAAAGACACAGGTCCCATTCGTGGGCATCGAAACCATCGACGGGGATGTGACCCCTCCGTAGGAGTTGCCTACGTTGTAGCGCTGGCCTTCATAGGCGCCGAAGAAAAATGCCTTGTTCTTGATGATCGGGCCCCCCAGGCTGCCGCCGAACTGTTCGAGCGTTCTTGGCAATTTCGGGCTGGGGGTCTGGCCGAATGCGCAGGGATTCGCAGCGCAGTTGAAGTAGTTCCGCGCATCCATGACTCCGTCGCGGCCAAACGCGAATGCGGACCCGTGCAGGCTGTTGGTGCCGGACTTCAGGCCAACGTTGACGACCGCTCCCGGTTTCCAGCCGTACTCGGCGGGAGGATTCTGCTGGACATTGAACTCCTGCACCGAATCAATGGGCAGAATGGTCGCGGAATCGCCCGCGATGCCCGCGCCATTGATAATCGCCTGGCCCGAGTAAGGTTCGCTGTTGTAAAGACCTTCGATGAGATAGGCATTATCCTCCGCGCGCAGGCCATTGGCGCTGGTGGTGGAGAAACCTCCGCCCGGGTACCGCATTACGCCGGGACGTATTTGCAGCAGGTTTTCGTAGTTGCGCCCGTTTAAGGGCAGGTCGTTAATTTCATCGTTGCTGAGCGTACCGCCAAGGGTCGAGCTGGTCGTGTCCAGCAACGGCACCTCTCCCGATACTTCGATTACTTCCGAGACTTGCCCGGCTTGCAGCGAGAAGTCAATGCGCACATCCTTGGCGACTTCCAGCGGAACATTGACGCGCTGCATGCTCTTGAACCCTTTCGCCTCGACGCGCAGGTTGTAGACGCCCGGAGAAAGGTCCGGGGCGACATACAGGCCCGAGGCGTCCGTGGTAAGCGTTCGCGTCGCGCCTCGTTGCGCATCGGTGATCGTCACAGTGGCGCCAGTCACCCAGGCGCCAGTTTGATCCGTTACGTTGCCCAGAATCCGACCGGTATAAGTCTGCGAGAGCAGGGGCAAAGAAACGAGCGCAACACAGAGAACCGAAGCCAACAGCCGAACCGCTTTCGCTGCAGAACGCATGGGATCAACCTCCGCGAAGGTGGATTGTGCGGTAATCGCTAACTTGTGCAGCGACAACCGTCGACCGTTCATTTGCTTTGTGACGGCAAGGCCTTGTGGTCTGACAGCTGTACCACCATATCGGTGCAACTGTCAAGAAGGTTCGCAATGGTCCGGTTGGGTGACTGTCTCTCAGGCTCGGACAGTTCAAGCAAGCAGGCGAGCGAACATTTGCGCGTTTTCCCGCAGAACGGGAAGGAAACGTTCAATCAGTTCCTGGCAGGACACGCGGGCGGCATGAACGCCGACATTCATGGCGGCTACCACGCGATTCTGCCGCGTCCGAACGGGCACCGCAATTGAGCGCAGGCCTAGCTCCAGTTCTTCATCCGCGAGGGCAAACCCTTCATTCCTTACTTTGCGCAATATATCGATCAGACGAGCCTTGTCGGTCACCGTTTTCGGAGTCAGAGGCTTGAGCTCGGTACACTCGATGTGGGCAACCAATTCCTTTTCTGGTAGAGCCGCCAACAGAACTCGACCCATGGACGCGCAATATGCTGGCAGGCGGCTGCCGACGGAGAGGCCCACGGACATCACCCGCTTGGCAGACGAGCGTGCTAAATAAACGATCTCATCGCCGTCCAGCACGCTTAGAGAACTCGATTCGTGCACGGTCTCGGTCACATGCTCCAGGATCGGCTGGGCGATCGCGGGAAGCGAGGTTGATGAGAGGTAAGAAAACCCGAGCTTCAGCACGCGTGTGTTCAAGCGATAAAGGCGGCCGGTCGACTCGGCGTAACCGAGGAGTTCGAGGGTCATCAGAAGCCGGCGCACAGCGGCCCGGGAAAGCCCAGTCTGGCGGGCAACGTCGGCCACGGACCGTCCTTCGGTGTGTCCCTCGAAGGTTTCAATCACTTTGAGGCCGCGCGCGAGCGACAAAACGAAGTTCGGATTACCCTGAAAGCCAGCCGAGTCGATCCAGTGATTTCCGGGTCCAGCTCCAAGTGGTTGCTGCGCGGTTGCCATTTCGCTCTGCCCCGTCGAGAGGGTTTTCGCCTCGCGTTGCCCGGCGATATTCGCACATTTGTGCTAAATCTGCAAACTCTGTAAGCTTCTTGGTTTTGCACCGTGTATACAGCCTGAGTCATCAAACTGCGGGTGCCGTGGTGGTTGGACCGCAGTCAGTATTCGTCTTAATTCCCAAGCTCCAGCGCCAAAAATCGGAGGCCAATCTTGGCTATCGCAAGCATTAATCCGGCAACCAGACAGGTCATGAAGACGTTCGAACCGCTGACGGATTCGCAAATTGAAGAGAAGCTTCAGCGAGCGGCGCACGCATTTGCCGAATGCCGCAAAGTTCCATTCGCTGAACGGGCTCGAATGATGCTGAAAGCCGCAGACATATTTGACAACGAGAAGGAATCTCATGCCCGCCTGATGACCAGCGAGATGGGGAAGACATTTCGCTCCGCAGTCGAGGAGGCCGTCAAGTGTGCCTGGGCCTGCCGCTATTATGCCGAGAACGCGGAACGATTTCTGGCCGACGAGATCGTCGAAACCAACGCCAAACGCAGCTACGTTCATTACCAGCCAATGGGGGCCATTCTGGCGGTGATGCCGTGGAATTTTCCTTTTTGGCAGGTGGTGCGGTTTGTGGCGCCGGCTTTAATGGCGGGCAATGTTGGTCTGCTGAAACATGCCTCCAATGTTCCTCAGTGCGCGCTCAAGCTGGAAGAAGTCTTCTGCCGAGCGGGTTTTCCAGCAGGCGTGTTCCAAACGCTGCTGATCGGCTCCAGGCAGGTGGATGCAATTCTCAACGATCCGCGGATTGTGGCGGCGACTCTCACCGGCAGCGAGCAAGCGGGCGTCGAAGTGGGGATGGGCGCGGCCAAGCGAATCAAGAAAGTCGTTCTCGAACTCGGCGGCAGCGATCCTTTCATCGTGATGCCCAGCGCCAATCTGGACGAGGCAGTGGCCACGGGAGTTAAGGCGCGAATCATCAACAACGGGCAGTCCTGCATCGCGGCCAAGCGATTTATCGTTGCCGAACCAATCGCCGACGAGTTCCAACGCAAGTTCGTCAGCAAGATGGAAGCGCTCAAGGTCGGCGATCCGTTCGACGAGAGCACGGAACTCGGTCCGCTCGCCACGCCGCAAGGGGTGGAAGACCTGGAGCGGGATGTTCAGCAAAGTGTAGCTGCTGGTGCTCGGGTTTTGACCGGCGGAAGGAAACTGGATCGTCCCGGCAATTTCTACGCGCCCACAGTTCTCAGCGACATTCCCGAGAAATCGCCGGCCTATCGCGAAGAATTGTTCGGCCCGGTTGCCTGCCTCTTCCGCGCAAAAAGCTTGGACGATGCCATCCGCATTGCTAACGACACCCGATTTGGGCTTGGGGCAAGCGCCTGGACCAATGACGGCAAAGAACGCGAGCAACTGGTGAACGAACTTGAGGCGGGGATGGTGTTCATCAATCGCATGGTGGCGTCGGATCCTCGCCTGCCTTTTGGCGGCGTCAAGCAGTCAGGGTACGGCAGAG
Organism: Terriglobales bacterium; assembly: GCA_035624085.1. GTDB lineage: Bacteria > Acidobacteriota > Terriglobia > Terriglobales > Acidobacteriaceae > JAFAGX01. The sequence goes on along the minus strand of DASPSE010000301.1, from coordinate 10,663 downwards.
AACTAGGTCCCTTCGGGATTCGCGAATTCAGCAACATCAAGACGGTTTCCGTCAGCTAAGCTAGTTCTGACCTCGTGTGGTACTGTGGTTAGACCACTATACCTTCATCGTTCCGCCGTGCTATAGTGGCTGCCCGAAACGCTATTCGAAATATGTACAAAGCAGTCCGAACATCGCGGCTTTACGAACAGATCGTGCAGCAGATCGAAGAATCCATCCTCAAGGGTTCGCTCAAGCCAGGCGACCAGTTGCCTGCCGAGCGAGAGCTGGCGCAGCGTTTTGGCGTGAGCCGGACGGCAGTTCGCGAGGCGGTCAAGGCGCTGCGTGAAAAGGGACTGGTGGAAGCGTACTCCGGTCGCGGGACCTTTATCACCAACGGAACATCGCAAGCCATCCGCCAGTCACTCGACTGGATGACGAAGGTTGGTCAGCAGGACGGCCTGGCGCACCTGGCCGAGATGCGTGCCATCCTCGAACCCGAGATCGCTGCTTTGGCGGCGACTCGAGTCGAGGAGCAGCATATCGCCTCCATGCGTGATGCCTTCAATGTGATGGACCGTTCTCGCGAGGACCCTGTGGCGTTCATCGAGGCTGACCTCGATTTCCATCTCGCGCTGGCCGAGGCTGCGGCCAATCCACTGATTCTCTCCTTGATTGATTCGATCGTAGGACTGCTACGCGAGCAGCGGATGCGAATTTTCTACGTCGAAGGTGGCCCCGAGCGTGGACAGTATCACCACAAGCGGATTCTTGATGCGATCGAGCAGCACGATGCTGAGAAAGCGCGGAGTGCCATGCGCGCGCACCTGCTGCAGGTGCGCGAGGATTCCAGGTCCAGCGAGGCGCAGCCGTTGTTGAAGACAACTTCCTAGCCGGAGACTGAAATGGCAAATCTCGGCTTTGTCGGTCTTGGAACCATGGGCGGACAGATGGTGAACCGCCTCCTCAGCAAAGGCCACACCGTAACCGGCTACAACCGGACCAGCTCCAAAGCCCAGTGGTTGATAGACAAGGGCATGCGATGGGCCGATTCCCCGCGCGCCGTCGCCGCTGCAGCAGAAGTGACGTTCGCCATGGTCACAAATTCCGCTGCGCTGACCGCGATCATGGAAGGCGCTGATGGAATCCTTGCAGGTCTCGCTGCGGGGAAGATATTCCTCGACATCAGTACCGTCAGCCCCAGTGTCAGCCGGTCGTTCGCCTCCAAAGTCCGCGAAAAGGGCGCAGATATGCTCGACTCGCCCGTCTCCGGAAGCGTCATTACGCTGCAGGACGGCAAGCTTTCGGTGATGGTCGCCGGACGCCGCGAAACTTTTGAGCGCGTGAAGCCGATTCTCCAGGATATTGGACCCAAGGTGACGTATGTCGGTGATAACGGTCTTGCGCTCGTGCTGAAGATCGCCGTCAATTTGAATCTCGCGACGCAGATGATGGCCTTCTCGGAAGGTGTTTTACTTGCAGAGAAGAGTGGGATTGCCCGCCAAATCGCAGTAGAAGTTTTCACCCACAGCGCGGTAGCTTCGCCCATGATTCAGTATCGCGGGCCGTTTGTTCTTCAGCAGCCGGAGGAACCCTGGTTCGATGTAAACATGATGCAGAAGGACATACTGCTGGCGATGGAACTTGGCCGTCAGCTGGATGTGCCACTGCCAACCACAGCCGTGAGCAACGAATTCCTCACTGCTGCCCGAGGGATGGGAATGGCGAAACTCGATTTCGCCTGCGTCTTCGATGTTTTGGCGCGAATGTCAGGAATCTCCGGCACTGGAATCGGCAAATGACCATCGCTGCCAATCAGCGCGAGGCCAGGTCGGCGGTCAACCTCGAACAGTGGCTTCGAATGTATCGCCAGATGGTGCGCATCCGGTTGTTTGAGGAGCAGGTCAACCAGCTCTACACGCGCGCCTTGATGCCTGGGCTCGCGCATTTATACGTTGGTGAAGAAGCTGTCGCAGTCGGCGTCTGCGAGGCTTTGCGCAAGGACGATTACATCACCAGCACCCATCGGGGCCATGGGCATTGCCTGGCCAAAGGCGCGTCGCCGGATCGCATGTTTGCTGAGCTACTCGGCAAAGAAGCCGGATACTGCCGAGGCAAGGGCGGTTCCATGCACATTGCCGACCCCGCGACCGGCAATTTGGGAGCGAACGCCATCGTGGCGGGGAGCGTTGGAATCGCTACCGGCGCGGCGCTATCGGCCAAACGTTCCAACACCGATCGCGTCGCCGTTTGTTTCTTTGGCGAGGGAGCACTGGGGCAAGGCGTGCTTTACGAGGTCATGAACATTGCTCAGCTCTGGAAGCTTCCAATCATCTACGTTTGTGAAAACAATCTTTACACCGAATACACGCACTATGCGGAAACCACTGCCGGTGACATTGCTACGCGCGCCACAGCGTTCGGAATCGAAAACGAAACTGTCGATGGGCAGGACGTTCGCGCAGTACACGAGGCAGCCAGCAAGCTGGTGGATCGTGCGCGCCACGGGAACGGTCCGGCATTTCTCTTATGCAACACCTATCGTTATCACGGGCATCACGTGGGTGACATCAACCGTGAATACTACCGTTCCAAAACTGAGGAGCAGCACTGGAAAAGCGAGCGCGACCCCATCAAGTTGCTTGCTGAATGGCTGAAGCGGGAAGGCCTGGCTCACGCTGATGTTTTCGCGCGCATTTATTCCGAAGTCGAATCCGAGATGGAAGCGGCTGTCAGATTTGCATTAGACGCTCCCTATCCCAGCCCAGAGGAAGTGCAGCAGGATGTCTATGCTTGAGGCCAATCCGCGAGAGCTGACTTTCGCCCAGGCGATTCGTGAGGCGCTGGCGGAGGAGATGCGCCGCGATGCGCGTGTCTGCATTTTTGGCGAAGACGTGGCCGAAGCAGGCACGCCCTTCAAAGTTCTCTCCGGACTGGTCGAGGAATTTGGAACCGAGCGCGTGCTCGATACGCCCATCTCTGAAGCAGGTTTCACGGGAATTGGCGTGGGCGCTGCCATGACCGGCCTTCGTCCGATCGTGGACATCATGTTTGGCGATTTCATCACCCTCACCATGGACCAGATGGTGAATCAGGCCGCCAAAGTTCATTACATGTCGGGAGGGAAGTGGAAAGTCCCAATGGTGATGCGCACGACTCTGGGCGCGACTCGCCGCTCTGCGGCGCAGCATTCGCAGTCATTGCATGCGTGGTTCAGTCATGTGCCGGGATTGAAAGTAGCATTGCCCTCAACTCCGTATGACGCAAAAGGGCTGCTCAAGACTGCAATCCGCGACGAAAATCCTGTGGTCTTCTTCGAAGACAAGATGATGTACAAGCTGAAAGGCCCAGTGCCCGCCGAGGAATACACGATTCCATTCGGTGTGGCGGATGTGAAGCGCGTCGGAAGCGACATCACGATCATTGCCACCAGCAGTATGGTGCAAGTTGCTTTGGGAGCCGCGGATTTGCTGGAAAAGAGCGGCATCAGCGCCGAAGTCGTCGATCCGCGCACGACGTGGCCATTGGATGAGAAGGCATTGATCGGCTCAGTGCGAAAGACTTCGCGGGCGATTGTTCTCGATGAAGGTTATGAGCGATATGGCGTTACGGCTGAAATTGCCGCGGTGATTGCCGAAGGAGCTTTCTACGATCTGGACGCGCCGGTCACGCGAATGGGGGCGATGCACGTGCCAATTCCGTTCTCTCCACCTCTGGAAGACATGACCGTGCCGACCGAGACGTCAGTTTCAGAAATGGCGCAGAAGCTTTGCGGAAAAGCTCAGTAACGGCGGTTTCACAGGTATCGCCCCTTCGTGCCTTTTGTGGTTGGCGGATTACCACTAAGGACACGAAGGGTCACGAAGGAGGCTGTGCAGGCATCAAACCGGGAGGTGCGCAATGTCATTGCCAACTCATGGAACGATGGCGGTGGATTGGGAACAGCGGGTAGATTTTGATCGCCTGCGCCGCGAACGCTTGGCTCGCGCGAAGGAATTGTTAGCCAAGTCCGAAATGGGCGCGCTGCTCTGCTTCGACATGAACAACGTGCGCTACCTCACGGCCACGCACATCGGCACTTGGGCGCAGGACAAGTGCAATCGTTTCACGCTGCTTCCACAGAACGACGAGCCGATTTTGTGGGATTTCGGTTCTGCGGCTCGCCATCACCAGCTTCACTGCCCGTGGCTCGGAGAACGCTCACGTCCGGGGATTTCGATGCTGCGCGGCGCTATGTCGCCCGAGATGGGCAGAGCAGAAGACGTCGCGCGCAAAATCCGCATCGAGCTCGAAATGCGCGGCCTGCACAAGGAACCGCTGGGCATCGACATCATCGAACCGCCCGTGCTTTTTGCCTTGCAACGAGAAGGAATCAAAGTTGTTGATGGCCAGCAGATCATGTCCGATGCCCGTGTCATCAAGACGCAGGACGAAATTACTTTACTCAATATGTCCGCGATGATGGTCGACGCTGCCTACGACGATCTCTATCGCGCCATGAAGCCGGGGATGCGGGAGAACGAAGCAGTTGGATTGGTCAGCAAGAAACTCTACGATCTTGGCTCGGAATACGTCGAAGCGGTGAATGCGATTTCCGGCGAGCGCTGCAATCCCCATCCGCACGTTTTCTCCGATCGCGTATTACGCCCCGGCGACCCCGTGTACTACGACATTCTCCACTCTTACATGGGATACCGCACCTGCTATTACCGCTGTTTCACCATCGGCTACGCGTCGCACGCGATGGTCGATGCCTACAAACGCTGCCGTGAGTATCTGGACGCGGCCATCGAGCTTGTTCGTCCCGGCCGCACCACCGCCGAAATTGCCGCAGTCTGGCCGAAAGCCGAAGAATTCGGCTTCCCCAACGAGGAGGCATGCTTTGCGCTGCAATACGGCCACGGAGTTGGATTGGCGATCTGGGAGAAGCCGGTCATCAGCCGCCTGGTCTCATTCGAGCACCCGCACGAAATCAGGCCAGGGATGGTCTTCGCGCTCGAAACCTTCTGGCCCTCGACAGACGGCTGGAGCGCCGCGCGAATTGAAGAAGAAATCGTCGTTACGCCAACCGGCCACGAAGTCATCACGCGTTTTCCGGCGGACGAGTTACTGGTTGCGGGCGCGCATTATTTCACGGTCAACGGACCTTTGCCTACGACTCGCGAAAGCGAATCCGCGCCGAGTAAGCGTGTGATCGAGATGATCGAAGCGAGCTCTAAAACGGAGCGAGTAGGAGTTGGGGACTGATTGTCATCCTGAGCGAGTCTGCCTTTTCGGTAGCAAAGAGGCAGACGAGTCGAAGGATGACAACGATAAACAAAAACATATGGCCTTCAGCGTGGTCATGCCGGCTCTCGAGATGGCGCAGGAAACGGGCACGCTCATAGCCTGGCACAAGAAAGAGGGCCAAAGTGTGTCGAAAGGAGAGCCTCTGCTGGAGATCGAGACCGACAAAGCGGTGCTCGAAGTCGAGGCGCCCGCGGACGGCATTCTTGCCGGCGTCGCCGCGGAGGAAGGCGCTGTCGTGCCAGTGGGAAAAACCATAGCTTGGATCGTTGGCCCCGGTGAACCCGCACCCCCGAAAACACCGGCTGGATCTGCCCGCAAAGCCGCCAACGAGTTTGCGCGCTCCGTGCCGGTTGCTCCTGCACGCGCCTCCGAGCAACCGGCCACGGCGGCGGGCGCGCGCCTGTCACCGAAAGCGCGGCGGCTTGCCCGGGAGTCCGGTCTCGATGTCGCGCGGTTGCAAGGATCAGGGCCTGGTGGTGCCGTTCTCGCTGCTGACGTGCTGTCGGCAAAAGCCGAAGCCACGGCCGCCGATTTCGAGACACCCGGTTCGGTCGGACGCCTCATGGCCGAGCGAACGACGAAGAGCTGGACCAGCGTGCCTCACTTCTTCGTTGTGCGAGAGACTGACGCTGCTGCTCTGATCGAAGCTCGCGAGCGATTGTCATCCGCGGTGGAACAGGAATTTGCCGTGCGGCTTACTCACACGGATCTGCTCGTGGCACTGGTTGCCCGCGTTCTGACGAAGCATCCTCGGCTGAATGCAAGCTGGATCGATGGAAAGATTCGCCTTAATTCCGAAGTGCACGTTGCAGTGGCCATCGCGGTTGAGGATGGCGTAGTCGCAGCCGTCATCCATCGCGCAAACAGCTTGAAGCTTGGCGAGATTGCCGTTCAGAGGCGCGATCTCGCCCAACGAGCGCGAGCCGGGAGGCTCCATCCCGCCGACATTTCGGGTGCCACTTTCACGATCAGCAATCTAGGCATGCACCAGGTCGATGCCTTCAATGCGATCATTAACCCTCCGCAAGCAGCGATTCTGGCGGTCGGCAGCATCGCTGATCGCGTAATCGCTGTGGCTGGCCAGCCCACGATCCGCCCAATGATGACGCTGACGCTCTCCTGCGACCACCGCGTGGTCGACGGTGTCCGCGCAGCTTCGTTTCTGAACGATTTGGTTGAAAACCTTCGCGAGCCGGAGAAATGGCTGCGATGAACGACGCCGGCGTGCCAGTGCGCGTGCACGCCGGCGTTGGTTGCAATGGCTGAGCCCAGCCTAACCTGCTCCCACAGTGCAGTTCGTCAGGCGTGCGCTACGGCCGCGACAAGTGACTCGTGGCGCACCTCGGCGAGCGGCAATTCGATGATAACCCGTGCCCCGCGAGGGGTTACGTTTTCGATCCGCAGGTCGCCGCCACGCTCTTTGACGATTCCATAGCACACGCTGAGTCCGAGTCCAGTACCTTTACCCACGGGCTTCGTGGTATAGAACGGGTCGAGAGCGCGGTTGAGATTTGCGAAGCCCGGGCCTGTATCTTCCACTAAGATCGTGGCTCGACTGCCGTTCTGCGCGGCCCGGACGCTGATTCTCTTGCTGCTGGCAACAGATTCCAACGCGTCGCTGGAGTTGTTCAGAAGGTTCAGGAGAATCTGCTTGATCTCGTCTTCGTTGATCGCCAGCGGCGCCAGATTCGGCTCCACCTCGAGCTCGACTCTGACGTTGTGAGTCCGCAGGTAGTATTCGCGCAGCGCCAAGACTTCCTGCAGAACCGGCGCAAGGTGCACGGCCTGAGTATCACGCGCGCTTTGCCGCGAAAAGCGCAAAAGATTGTCGATGATCTTCTTCATGCGGCGGGATTCCCCCACAATTTTGTGGAGCTGATCGCGCGCCCGAGCAGAACTGATCTCATCGCCCATCAATTCGCCATATCCCATGATCACGGCAAGAGGATTATTGAGTTCGTGCGCCACGCCCGCGACCAATTGGCCCAGGGCGGCCAGCTTCTCCGACCACACCAGTTGCATGTGCAAGGCCTTGAGCTCGACCGCCACGGCCAAATCGGCTGCCAAAGACTCGATGTGCGACAGTTCGTCAGCGTGAATCGCGTTGGCTACGCGCGGAGATCCCAATTGGATGCATCCGAGGTACCCGCCTCCGGCGGAGCGGAGCGGTACCAGCAACTCCTCAACGGTCCAGTCGCATTCATTACTCCGCAGCAGGAAAGAGTTCCGGCCTATGCATGCTGCATTCGAACAGAAAATCTTGATGTCGTCGGTAGTCCAGTCTTGGGCTTTACCTTGCGAGTTTCGCAGAGAGTCTTCACGCGCCCCGCTGGACGCCGCAACCCGCAACCTGCGCTCGCCATCTTCCAGGTAAATAACCGCGCTGCCAAAATTGCTGACTTCCGTGATCGCAGAAGCGATTTCCGGGCACATGGATTCCGCCTTCGCGCCGTTCAACAAGCGTGAAGTTATTGCCGAGAACCTCTGCAACTGGCAGTTGAGCGCTTGTGCCTTGCGTTGCATGCCGGCGATCGATTCGGATTTGTCTTCCACGATGGCCAGGATCATCCCGAAAGCGACAAAGAGCTTGGGGATATTCCACAGCTCTCCCGGAATGGCCGCGTTGGGAGCGAAGTGATCGATCAACATGCCCACCGGAAATACTGCTCCCCAGCAGAAGAACCCTGCAGACATGGTCAGGATGGCAGGGGACGCGCGCCAATAGTTGCGGCAGATGAAGACTCCAGACAAGCCAAATCCAATGCCCAGCAGAGCGGTTACGCCCTCATCGAAGGACCCGTGCAGCGCAGCCCGTGCCGCCCATACTCCAGCGCAGGCGCATGCCAAAGCCATGGTCGCAAGATATGCTGACAATCGCCTGTGCACCCAAAAGAAGAAGCCGGTCCCACCCCCGAGGCACGCAGCCAGGCACACGATATAAGGCCAACGCGCATGAATGTCGTAGCAGGTAAACACAGCATAGGCCACGGAGGGTATACCCACGACAAGCAATAAAACGGCGCGCCTGGCCTTCTCTTCAACTATGGATGACACTGAGGCCAGGAAGACGATAGCAGCCGCTTGCAGCGAACCCAGATCGATCGCCAGAAGGAATGGACCGACCTGACCATTGGCTGGTTCCAGCAGTTGCGCTAGAAAATGAGTGAAGACCAGCGTCCAGCCCACTGCCCACAGCGTGAGACGCGCACAACGAGCGTGGCGTTTCAGGCAGACAAAGATAATGACCAGCACAGCTACAGTCAGGAAGGTCGGAATTTTTTCGAGAATACCCATTAAGGTTACTCGCGGGGGAAAGGCGCGATATCAAAAGTAACAGTGGGAACCCGGCAGTACAATCCCAGAACGTGCCATAGGAGTGGCACCAAAGTAGGGCGAGTGCTACGGCTTGGTTCGCACAGTTTCAGGCCAGCCGACCACCACGCGAATTTCGGTCGGATTGGCATGTTCCGATCGTGTCATAACGAAGGTCTGGCCATCCGGAGAGACATCGTATCCTCCAACCGCACCCCCGCGGTCGAACTTGTGGTCGAACAGTTCGACTGGCTTCCCGGCGCGGAAAGCAGGCTGAATCTCCACGGGGACACTCATCATCTTAGTTCCGTTCCGATAGAAGATTTCGCGGCCATTTCGCGCCCAGCGTGGTTGTTCGCCGCCATCGGTGGAAAGTTGCCAACGGCCTCCCGGCCCTGGCACCGGCTCGACATAAATTTCGGAGCGGCCAGATTCGTTCGAGGCGTACGCCATCCAATGGCCGTCGGGAGCAAATGTGCCTTGTCGCTCCATCGCGGGCGTCCGCCGAAAGGGACGCATTTCGTGCTGACCCTGCAAACCAAGCAGCCACAGATCGGTGCTGGTGACCGGGTCACCTATCATTACCGCAGCGTAATCGCCGGCCACCGAGGTGACGTGGCCGCTGAAGGAAAGTTCGTGCAACAACTGCGGAGCCGAACTGCCGTCCGCCGCGACGCGATAAATGCCCCGGGTTTGCGTGGAGGAACCGGAGCAATCGAAGATAAGATCCCTGCCATCCGGTGTCCAGGCAGGAGCCGAATTGATCGTGCCGCCGGGGACCATCCGCATCAGTACACTGCGACCGCGATCCAAAACCGCGAGCTGCTGGTTGCCAGGGCTGCGCACCGCCAGCGCCAGGCGCTTCCCGTCGGGCGAAAATGCCATATCGACATAGTCGTCGGATGGAACATCCACCTTCTGTTCCACTCCGCTGCGGTTCACAAAGTAAAGATTGCGCGAAAAATTTCCCGTCGGCCCAGGTGCGTACGCCAACACTCCTGTCGCTGAGGCGGACGCCTGCGGAACATAATTCTCTTCGTTGATACCTGCTGCGAGCTGCACAGGCTCGCCGATGATGGTTGCCTTCACAGGATCGAATGTTGCCGCCCACATAGAACCCGCCGAATAATAAAGCAGGCGACCCGCCGCCCAGCGGGCATCTTGCGCGTTGTTGAGCATCTGGCGCGGTTCTCCAGAAGCCGGCTGTACCGCCATTACCCGCGGGCTGGAGCTGTAGTCTGTAAATCCGATCCAGCCGCCAGGCAACAAAGTCGGGCGCGACGGATAGAGAGATTCCCTTGTGGCGAGCGTTACTTTTTGGGGAGATCCACCGGACGCTGGCACGCTCGCCAGGCCCGCGCCAGGAGTGGCGAGAACGATCGTATCCTGGGGTGTCCATGTGCCACCGAAAAATGTAGGCAGCTCAGAGATCAGCACCGGATTGCCGCCATCAGCCGGGGCTTTCTTGAGTTTTCCTTGACTGAAGAATGCGACCCAATCGCCTTTCGAGGAGAAGAAGGGAAAGGTGGATCCTTCGGAATCCGGTATTTCCACTGAATCGAACTGGTCAAGACGGCGAACGTAAAGATGGGACACGCCCGCCTTTGCCGCAACGTAAGCCAAATGCTTGCCATCAGTCGAGAGCGCTATAGCCTGCGTGTTGTCCACTGCCAATTCCTGACCCGGAGGGAGGACTATGCTGAATCGGGTGATCCCGGAGGAAGCATTCGCCGAGCCGCTACTCGTCCCCCTGACGAACAGAAGGGCAAACAGAAGTGCGAGCGCGATAGCCGCAGCCAACACGATACCCACCACAGGACGGCGTGGTGCGCGCTGTCTCGCGGGTTCAGAGCCTGGGCTGACCTGCCGCAACCAACTCAGTTGCAGTTTGACATCATGCGCGGTTTGAAAGCGCTCGTCCGGATTTTTGGCCAGGCACGTGCGAATGACGTAGTCCAAAGAAGGGGACGACGAGGGCTGAACTGAAGTCACTGGGACAGGCTCTTTCTGAAGAATCGCCGAGGCGATGGAAAGGTGCGACTTCCCATCAAACGCGCGATGCCCTGTCGCCATTTCGTACAGT
>DASPSE010000222.1:0-9746 GCA_035624085.1 Terriglobales bacterium | reverse complement strand
AGCGAAAACTGCTCCACTGCCACTGCTCGGGCTGTTCCACCAGACCACGCGTTACAGGGTTGCGGTGAATGTAGCGCAGCTTCTCAATCCGCTTGGCCTCGGTCCACACATTGAAATCGTAGAAGCGGCGTTGCCAGATGTGCCAGGGTGGAGGTCGGGATCCCACGTTTCGCAAAGAACGCGAAACATGGGGCACCCTCGGAAAATGGGGCACCCGCACCCCCTCATGTATGAGTGCACGACGGGCGAAGCCGATTTTCAGCGCCTGCAGAACGGTGGAGGGAGTTCCTAGCTGCGGTTCGCTCACCAGCAAATGAAAATGCTCCGGCATGACCACGTATCCGAGCACTACGAAGCGGTACTCCTGTCGCATGTGCTCCAGCACAGTGAGGAACAGGTCGCGACGCTGGGGCGTTCCGAGAATCGGCTGGCGCTGATAGCAACTGCAGGTGATGAAGTGGAGGTCGCCCGCGCCGTAATACCGTTTGAGATTCCGGGGCATGCGGGGATTCTAGTTTCCAGTAGTCATCGGAAAATGTGACGAGTGAACTACAGGGAAGTCCCCACTTCTCGCAAAAAGCGCGAGAAATGGGGCACCCAAGGGGCCCGGGCTGACAGAATAGTTAGAGAATATAATTTTCTTTCCATGCCAACGGCTGCCAGGGATGTTGAAAAGAAAATCGAGTCGCTGCGGGAGAAGATCCGGCGCCACGAGCATCTTTATTACGTCCTGGACGCGCCGGAGATCAGCGACGCCGAGTTCGACCGGCTGATGAGCGATCTGCAGAAGCTGGAAGCGGAGCATCCGGAGCTGATCACGAGCGATTCGCCGACGCAGAGAGTTGGGGGCAAGCCGCGCGAAGGCTTCGTCAAGGCGCCGCATTCCTCGCCCATGCTGTCGCTGGACAATACCTACAACGTGGATGAGCTGCGCAACTGGGAGCGGCGCGTGCATGAGCTGAGCGGGCGCAGGGACATTGAGTACGTCTGCGAGCTGAAGCTGGATGGCATGTCGCTGGCCGTCCGCTATGAAGATGGCAAGCTGGTGCGCGGCACTACGCGCGGCGATGGCAGCGTCGGAGAGGATGTGACGCTGAATGTGCGCACGGTGAGGTCGATTCCGCTGTCGATTGCGAAAGAAGAACTGAAAGCGGCGGGGATTCCGCGGGATTTTGAAGTGCGCGGGGAAATGCTGATGCCGCTTGGGTCGTTCAAGAAAATGAACGAAGAGCGGGAGCGGCAGGGGCTGTCGCTGTTTGCGAATCCGCGGAACGCGACGGCGGGGACGGTGCGGCAGCTGGAGCCGAGCATTACGGCGCAGCGGCGGCTGGATTATTTTGCGTATGCGCTGCTGGAGGATGGGCGGACGTATTTCGAGCGGCATTGGGAGACATTGAATGCGCTGGAGGCGGCGGGGTTCAAGGTTAATTCGACGAGGAAGTTGGCGAAGAACTTTGATGAAGTGTGGAAGTTTATTGAGCAGGAACAAGAGAAGCGGGAAAAGTTGCCGTATGAGATCGACGGGATTGTGGTGAAGGTGGATCGAAGGAGTTTGCAGGAGGAGCTGGGCTACACGGGGAAAGCGCCGCGATGGGCGATTGCGTACAAGTATGCGGCGCGCGGGGGGATCACGCAGATTGAAGATATTGTGCCGCAGGTGGGGCGCACGGGGAAACTGACGCCGGTGGCGTGGTTGAAGCCGGTGCCGATTGGCGGGACGACGGTTTCGCGCGCGACGCTCCATAACATGGACGAAATCGAGCGGCTGAATGTAAAGATCGGTGACTGGGTGGAAGTGGAGCGGGGCGGGGACGTGATCCCGAAGGTTACGCGGGTGGTGGAGGATAAGGATCACCCGCGAGGTCACAAATTGTTTCACATGCCAGAGAAGTGTCCGGTGTGCGGCGGGCACGTGGTGCGCACGGAGGGCGAGGCGGATCATCGCTGCGTGAACGTGAATTGTCCGGCGAAGCTGCGGGAAACGATTTTGCACTTTGCGTCGCGGGGCGTGATGAATATTGACGGAATGGGAGATGCGCTGGTGAATCAGCTAACCGAACGCGGGCTGGTGAAGAATGTTGCGGATATTTACAAGCTGACGAAGAACGATTTGCTGTCGCTGGAGAGGATGGGGGATAAATCCGCAGAAAATGTTTTGCGAGAGATTGAGGCCTCGAAGAAGCTGCCGCTGGAGCGGGTGATTTATGGGCTGGGGATCCGGTTTGTGGGCGAGCGGACGGCGCAATTCCTGGCGGAGCATTTTGGGTCGATGGATGCCTTGATGAAGGCCAGTGAAGAGGAACTGCAGGATGTAAACGAAGTGGGGCCGCGGATCGCGGAAAGCATCGCCGAATTTTTTCAGGAGCCGAAGAACCGGGAACTGGTCAAGCGGCTGGGGGAAGCTGGACTGACGTTCTCGGGGAAAAAGAAGGAGCGCGGGACCAAGCTGGCGGGGCAGACGTTTGTGCTGACCGGGACGCTGGCGCGGTATACGCGCGATGAGGCGAAGAAGATGATTGAAGATGCGGGCGGACGGGTTTCGGGATCGGTCAGCAAGAAAACGGATTACGTAATTGCGGGGAGCGATGCAGGTTCGAAGCTGGATAAAGCGAAGGAGCTGGGGGTGCGCGTCCTTGGGGAAGAAGAGATGAACGAGTTGCTCGGCCAGTGACCTTTCCCACGTTTCGCAAAGAACGCGAAACATGGGGCACCCGACCTTTTTTACAAGAATTCACATTTCGCTGACATTTTCTTGACAAATGCGGAACCGGCTGCGGCTACCCTAGGCCGCGCCCGTTGTTCCTGCTGCGAACGTTGATCGATGGTTGGTGACGCGCACGAGGAGTTTCTAGCTCCTTTACCGCAGCGGACAACAGGATTTGTTTTGGACGCATTGGGAGCATCGGGCCCATTGTTGGACACCGATTATGCGTCCTATAGTCGCGCGTTCATCCTGGGCGGGTTCCTGCCCTTCGAGCCTAGCTCAGGGTGACGCCGGCGATGGCAGCGCCGGACCGCACCGCAACTATCCTGACGTGTGTCGGGCTCCCTCGACTGCGCTCGGGATTTCGGCGCGCGGCTCAGACGCCGCGCAAACGCCTCAACTTCGAGCCTAGCTCAGGGTGTCGCCGGCGATTCGAGGGATCCCTTGATCCTCTGGTAACTCAGTTGCAGGCTCTCCGGCAAAATCCGGGTTTCCCCTATTACAGTCACAAAGTTTGAATCGGCTACCCAACGCGGCAGGGCGTGCATGTGAATGTGGCCTGCAACTCCCGCGCCTGCGGCCTTGCCGATGTTCATGCCGAGATTCACTCCGTCGGGTGAGTACAGCTGCCGTAGAACGGTTTCCATTCTTTGGGAAAGATCCATCATTTCGTGCGCGGACTCGGCGGGCAACTTTTGCAACTCGTCAAGATGAGCGAACGGCACGATCATCACGTGACCGGGCGTGTAGGGGAAAGTGTTCAGCACGATATAGCAATGCGCACCGCGATGCACGATATGCGCCTTGGCATCGTCTCCGAGCTTGGGAAGATCACAGAAGACGCAACCGGAGACCTTTTCCGCGGTAGTGACATAGGCATAACGCCAGGGAGTCCAAATATAGTCCATCGCAGGGCAGAGTAGCAGATGGAGCGAAGGTTCGGAAAGCGGGGCAGAACGGGTCGGCGGCTCGGCTTCCGATTAGAAAGGGATGCGAGCCAAACGCGCGATTATTGCCTCGCAAAGAACGCGAGGCTTCGCGCGGCTCGCCCAGATCCTTCACTCGGCAAAACAGACTGCGCCTCGTTCAGGATGACAATACTTAGGCGCCAAGAATTCGCGAAGCTCGCGGAGAAAGCCTCACGTTTGGAATTAGCGAACGATGGCAGTGTTCCTCCTTGGCTTCAAATCAGGACAGTGCCGGCATGATCTGTGTTTGACACTGTTCGGAAACGGTTGCTATAGTCGAAGGGTTCCCTTTTGGACGCGGGTTGGCTGTTTAGAAACGTCCGACCGCTGGGATTGCCCGGTCCGTTCGCCAGAACGGGCTTAACACAAGCAAAGACTCACGCCAGCTGTCCGCTAAGTAGCTCCCGCATCCGTCGCACCGGTGGTGCGAGTACAGCAGAGAGGCCATGACCTTGTTCGACGATAACACTGCCCCAGCCCTTGATTCCGCAACCTCCACCTTAACCGAGCAAAGCACGCGCTCGTCGGAAAGCACGGCCGCCGCAGTCGCTCAGGCTGAGCAGCCCCCGCGTGTGCCGCGTCAGGAAGAGAAACCGGCAGGCATTGCAGGCACGGACGATTTTGCGACCGCTCTTGAAAGTTTCACCACTGAAACGGAGGAAGCTGAGGGCGACGAGCGAGTCATCAAGGGAACAGTGCTGAAGCTGACTCCAACGCACGTGGTGGTAGATATAGGAGCAAAATCCGAGGGCATGTTGCCGCTGCCAGAAGTGCTGGACCACGAGGGAAAGCCCAGGTTCCAACCCGGCGACGCAATTGATGTGATGCGGGAGAAGGGCGAGACGGAGGAAGGCTACATCAGTCTTTCCCACCAGAGAGCGCAGCGGCTGCGTGCCTGGGACGAAATCGAAAGGGCCTATAACGAAAAGAAGCCCATCCAGGCTACAGTTGTGGAGCGCACGAAAGGTGGCCTCACGGTGGACATTATGGGCGCTCGGGCATTTTTGCCCGGTTCTCAGGCTGACCTGCGTCCTACGCGTAACTTGGAGGCAGTGAAGGGCCAGGTTCTTGAAGTTGCCATCATCAAGCTGAATAAGAAGCGCAGCAATATTGTCGTCTCGCGCAAGCAGGTCCTAGAAGAAGAACAAAGTGAAAAGCGAAGCAAGACCCTCGAACACCTGGAGGAAGGCGCTACTCTGACTGGCGTGGTAAAGAACCTGACCGACTACGGCGCTTTTGTGGATATGGGTGGCATTGACGGGCTGCTGCACATCACCGATATGTCGTGGGGCCGGCTTACCCATCCTCGCGACCTGGTCAACGTGGGCGATCAGATTCAGGTAAAGGTTCTGAAGTTCGATAAGGAGAAGCAGCGCGTATCGCTCGGATTCAAGCAGCTTACGCCTGATCCCTGGCTGGATGCGGAACATCGTTATCCGGTTGGAGCACACGTTCATGGACGGGTCATCAGTGTCACCGATTACGGCGCCTTCGTCGAGTTGGAACAGGGCATTGAAGGTCTGGTACACGTCAGCGAGATGACCTGGTCCAAGCGGATGAAGCATCCGTCGAAGCTGGTCAGTGTGGGCGACCAGGTGGACTGCGTTGTTCTCAACGTAAATCCGCAGGAGCGCCGAATCTCGCTCGGCATGCGTCAACTGGCGGCCAATCCCTGGGATGCGCTGCATGAGAAATATCCGGTGGGAGCGACGGTCGAAGGGAAGGTTCGCAACCTGACCGATTTCGGCGCGTTCGTCGAAATTGAAGATGGAATCGATGGCCTGGTGCATGTCAGCAATCTAAGCTGGACCAAGCGGGTGAAGCATCCTTCCGAGGTTCTGAAAAAAGGGGATCGCGTGAAGGCGGTGGTGTTGGCAATCGAGCCCGACAAGCGCCGCCTTTCGCTGGGGGTTAAGCAGCTTCAGCCCGATGTCTGGGAAACTTTCTTTACGCAGCACCATGTGGGCGACATTTTGAAAGGCAAAGTGCTGCGGGTGGCCAGCTTCGGCGCTTTTGTCGAGATCGCCGATGGCATCGAGGGCCTGTGCCACAATTCCGAAGCCGTGGACGCCAATGGACAGGCCGTGACTCTCGAGCCTGGCCAGGAACACGATTTCAAAATCATCAAGATGAACCCGGAAGAAAAGAAGGTCGGGCTCAGCATCAAGGCGGTGGGCGAGGAGGCTTCGCGCTCGGAAGTCGAGGCTTACAAGCATCCCGCTTCCAGCACCGGTGGATCAACCATCGGCGACCTGATTACCTGGAAGCGTGCCGGAAGCGAGAATGGCTGAGCGCCGGGTTTATCCTGAAACGGGGCCGGGTGTGAGAGGCGCGGGCGCGCGCTACTAAAGACATTGATCCTACGTCTGATGCGGCTGGCGTTCTGGCGCGCGTTTCAGCATGACGCGTTCGCAGTGGCCAAGGCTTCCGCGTACTCTTCCATTCTTACTTTCTTTCCCGCTCTTCTGGTAGTAGGTTCGGTGCTGGCCACTTCGCGGCGCACCGAAGTGTATCTGCGCGAGATTTCCTATGCGATCGGCAGAATTTTGCCCGCGGGAAGCAGCACCGCGCTGGCGTACTTGAAGGGCGGTTCCATCCAGCGTCCGATCGGCGTTCTGGTGAGCGCCTCTTTAATCACGCTTTGGACCGGTTCCGGCGTGATGATTTCCTGGATGGAGGGCTTCCGCAATGCCTATCAACTCCCCAAAATCTGGGGGTTGTTCAAGGAGCGGATGATTGCGTTCTCGCTGGTGATTCTGGCGGGGATTCCGTTAACCTTTGCGACCATGCTGGTAGCCTTCGGCAGCCGAATTGAGACGCGCGTCCTGTTTGGCTTGGGACGGGAATTTGGCCTCTTGATTCTGCTGATGTGGACGACCATCCGCTGGCTTATCGCCACACTAACCAGCATCGCCGTCATCGCCCTGATCTATCACAATGCCGTGCCCCGCACTCAGCCCTGGCACAGCGTGCTGCCGGGCGCCACGATGGCCACCGTGCTGTGGTTCCTGGCCACGGCCCTGTTTGGCTGGTATTTGCAAAGGTACGCCGATTACAGCCTGATCTATGGTTCGCTGGGTGCTGCGATTGCACTTCTGGTTTGGATGTACATGATTTCGCTTGTAATCCTGGTGGGGGCAGAACTGAACGCCATGCTGTTTCCGCGCGCCATGCTGGGCAAGGAGCTACGAGAGATGCCGGTGCCGAAGTCGGGCACTTATGCGTCGTAGGTCCGCCGGGGTGGGCGAGTGCTGCTGGGCTTGCTCCGACTTTCCTCTGTGATCTTCTGTGTCCTCTGTGGTTCGATCTTGGTAAATTAACCACAGAGGGACACTGAGGCACACAGAGGGCTACGCTGGGGATGGATTGAAGAAAGTTACCTACTTGGAAGCATCGTGCGCTCCTGGTCGACGAGCCAAGATCATCTGCACGGTCGGGCCGGCGTCCCATTCTGAAGGCACGCTGCGCGATCTGATGCGGTTGGGCATGGACGTGGCCCGC
This sequence comes from Terriglobales bacterium, assembly GCA_035624085.1. Taxonomy (GTDB): domain Bacteria; phylum Acidobacteriota; class Terriglobia; order Terriglobales; family Acidobacteriaceae; genus JAFAGX01. The sequence continues at coordinate 2,573 of DASPSE010000222.1, read as the reverse complement.
TTGAATTTTTCCCATGGGACGCACCAGGAACATGGACGAGTGATTGAGCGGCTGCGGCATACGGCCGAAAAGGAGAAGCGCACTGTATGCATTCTGCAGGATTTGCAAGGCCCCAAAATTCGCACTGGACCGCTTAAGAACCATACCGCGATTATTCTTGAAACAGGATCACGGGTTACGATCACCCCGCGCGAAGTCGAGGGCACCCCGGCGCTGATCTCGACGACCTTTCCAGGCTTGGCGCAAGAGGCCGGACGAGGCGCGCGTATTCTTCTTTCCGATGGATTGATCGAGTTGCGCGTCACGCGTGTGCGCGGACAGGAAGTGGAATGCGAAGTCGTAAATGGGGGAGAGCTGGGAGAACATAAGGGGATCAATCTTCCGGGAATTGCACTGTCGATTCCGGCACTGACAGACAAAGACCGCGAAGACCTGAGGTTTGGTCTCGAGCATGGCGTAGACATGGTTGCGGTCTCATTTGTGCGCTCGGCTGCTGATGTCCTCAGCGTGAAGAAAATCATTGCCGATCACGGCAGCGCCGTCCCAGTGATCTCCAAGTTGGAAAAGCCGCAGGCCCTCGAACACTTGGAGGCGATCCTGGAGGCGACCGACGGGGTCATGGTGGCGCGCGGTGATCTCGGTGTTGAGATGCCACCCGAGAAGGTGCCGGTAATCCAGAAGCAGGTGATCCGCCGCTGCGCGGAGTGGAGAAAGCCAGTGATAACCGCGACCCAAATGCTGGAGTCGATGGTGGAGAATCCGCGGCCAACGCGGGCGGAAGCAAGCGATGTCGCGAACGCGATTTTTGACGGCAGCGACGCGGTGATGCTCTCGGCAGAAACCGCGACTGGCCGCTATCCGCAGGAAGCGGTTGCCATGATGGCCAGGATTGTGGTCGAGGCTGAGCACAATATGCGCGACTTTCCCCGGCGGCGACGCGAAACCCATTCGCTCAGCATTGCCGAAACCATTTGCGAATCCATTGCTCACGCTGCCGAAGACCTGCCGATGGCCGCGATCGCGGTGTTTACTGAGTCGGGAAATACGGCACGGATGATTTCCAAGTACCGCCCGAGAGCCGGGATTTATGCCTTCAGCCATCTGTTGCCGGTGTGCAATCGCATGAATTTGTATTGGGGAGTTTACCCGGTGCGGCGGGATCAGGCGGGCAGCGCTGAGGATATGCTATCGGCGGCGGAGCAGGAGCTTTTGCGCCAGGGCCGGATCAAGGCTGGCGACGCGCTGGGCGTGGTGGCGGGAACGCAGATGGCCTCAGGTTCCACCAATTTTATGCGACTTCACGTGGTGACCGCGGAAGAGGCGCAAAAAGCCACAACCAGCCGGCGTAAAGCGCATCGAAAATAGTAAATGCCTGAAGAGATCCTATCACTCGCCATCTTCGAACCGCTGCCGGGAACCGAAGAGGCTGTTCTTGCGACCATGCGGCAGTTAGTCGCCGCGCTTGCGAAGCATGGCTACAGCCGGGACTTGCTTTATCGCGACGGCAAGTCAAAACGCGAATACATTCTAGTGCGCTACTGGAAATCGGAAGAGGCGCGACGGGCAGCCCTGGAGGACCCCGAGGTATTGCGCTGTTGGGCCGAGCTGTCACACGAAATTCGCACGATTAAGGTTTATGAGAGCCTGGAAGAGGCAGGGTTGTAATGAATGGCTCGCGAGTCGAGCAGTTTTCGGACAGCTCTCTTGATCCGGCGGTCAGGGGATTTTTGCATCTCCCCAACGGGCCAGTGAGAGATGCGTTGATACTGACCCACGGTGCAGGAGGCAACTGTCGGGGGCCGTTGTTAACTGCGTTGGCTGAGGCGTTTTCCGGCGAAGGCTTCGCGGTTTTGCGATGTGATCTGCCGTTTCGGCAAGCGCGGTCGTTTGGTCCACCGAGGCCGGGAGAGGCGGCCCGTGATCGCCAAGGATTGAAGAATGCGGTGAGCGTTCTTCGGAAGATGGCGCCAAGCCGAATTTTTCTCGGCGGGCAGTCGTATGGTGGACGTCAGACCACGATGCTCTGCGCCGATGAGCCGGAACTTGTGGACGGGTTGCTGCTGCTGTCGTACCCGCTGCATGCGCCGGGGAGGCCGGATCAGCTTCGCACGCAGCATTTGCCAAAGTTGGGTGTGCCGGCACTTTTTGTGCACGGCACGCGTGATCCGTTTGGCTCGATCGAAGAGATGAAGGTCGCGCTGAAGTTGATTCCTGGGCGCACCTTGCTATTCCAAGTGGAAGGCGAGGGGCACGATTTGGGATTCAAGGGGAAGAAACGGAATGGTGAATTGCCCGGAATCGTCCTTGCTGAGTTTCGAAAGACGTTCGGGTAAGGCGTGTTATTGAAAGGCGCACGTTCAGCGCCGTAAGATTACTGTTAGAAAAATCCCCACCCTAACTCGCAAAGAACGCTCCGTTAGGATGGGGCACCCGCAAGCAAACCGGCTCGAGCGCATTTACGAGATAGGTGCCAGTTCTCTTCTGCGTACTCTGCGGCTGAATTTTTCTTTTAATTCACCCAGCCGGATTTCGAGCCGCCGTTCTTTTTGTCCAGCTCGTCAGGCGGGATGTAG
>DASPSE010000203.1:0-6632 GCA_035624085.1 Terriglobales bacterium | reverse complement strand
TACGACACGCGCGGCCATGGCGCTTCAGAAGTAACCAAGGGCGAATACTCGATCGAACTGCTCGGACGGGATGTGCTCGGCCTGGCCGATTCGCTGGGCATTCGCAAGTTCGCCTTTTGCGGCCTCTCGTTGGGAGGCGCTATTGGCCAGTGGCTGGGGGTGAACGCCGCAGATCGCCTCACCAGCCTGGTTCTCGCCAACAGCTCACCAAAATTTGGAGAGCGCAGCAACTGGGAAACGCGAATCGAAATGGTATGTGAGGGAGGAATGGCGGCAATCGTGGATATGGCGATGCAGCGATTTTTCTCGCCACAAACTCTGGCCAATTCCAATGCGTACCCCAGCATGGTGAAGTCGGTCTTGCTGGGAACTGATCCAGCTGGATATGTCGGATGTTGTGCCGCGCTGCGCGACTTCGATTCGTGGGAAACCCTGCGGAACATTCGTGTTCCGGCACTGGTGATTTCAGGGGATCGCGATGTTTCAACTCCCTGGACAGGTAACGGCGAGGTCCTGGCACGGGAAATCCCGAACGCGCGTTCGCTGCAATTACCAGCAGCCCACCTTTCAAACCTGGAGCGGCCCAGGTCATTTCTTGTGGCTCTGCTCGAATTTCTGCTGGCTGAGCCAGGTGAAGGGAAACGATCCGAAGCAGGATTTGCCATGCGCCGTGCAGTATTGGGCGATGATCACGTTGATCGAGCCATTGCCGCAACTGACGATTTCAATCGTGAGTTTCAGGACCTGATCACGCGCTATGCCTGGGGAACCATCTGGACACGTCCGGAATTGGATGTACGGACGCGACGATTGCTTGTGCTCGCGACCATGGCCGCACTGGGGCGATGGGAGGAGTTTGCGATGCACCTGCGCTCGGGATTGCAGCACAACTTGGAGCCTTGCGATCTTAAAGAGCTGCTGCTTCAGACTGCCATTTATGCCGGCGTGCCTGTAGCCAACACAGGCTTTCAAATCGCGCAGAAAGTGTTAGAGGGAGCAGAGTTGCAACCATCAAAAGAATCAAAGAAATGAACACTCGCGATTTGGTCGCCATTGACGTGCATGTACACCTTGAAAATGAAGCTGGCGACAATGCGGCCAACGAAGCCGCGAAGAAATACTTCGGCAATTCCGGCGTTGAACGCGACCGCCACGCACTGGCCGAATACTACCGCTCGCGCAAGATCGGCTGTGTGATATTCAGCGTGGACGAACGGCTCACGGGACGCACGCCGATTCCGAACGACGAGGTCGCGGCCTTCGCCGCCGAAAACTCCGATATCATGTTTGCCTTCGCCAGCGTAGACCCGACGCGGGGCAAAGCGGCGGTTGATGAGGCGAAACGGTTAATTGCCGCGGGCGGCATTCGCGGTTTCAAACTCCATCCTCCGGTGCAACAATTCCATCCCAACGACAAGCTGGCGTATCCGTTTTATGAAGTAGTCAATGAAGCCAAATTGCCGGTAATTTTTCATACCGGGCAGAGCGGCATCGGCGCGGGGCTGCCCGGAGGCGGCGGCGTTCGGTTGAAATACGGAAACCCGCTGGACATCGATGACGTCGCCGTCGACTTTCCCGACATGCCGATCATCATGGCTCACCCCTCATTTCCGTGGCAGGACGAAGCCATCTCGATATGTCTGCACAAGCCGCAGGTATACATTGATCTCTCGGGCTGGTCTCCAAAGTATTTTCCACCGACGCTCGTGCAATACGCGAACACCCTCCTCAAGCACAAAGTGCTGTTCGGCTCCGATTATCCTTTGATTTCGCCGGATCGGTGGCTGGCCGATTTTCAGAAGATCGCCATTCGCGATGAAGTACGCCCACTGATCCTAAAGGAAAATGCGATGCGCTTGTTTGGGCTGGAGGCGTAAGCACGCCGGGGAAGTTTCTCAACCCTGAAAGCCAGTTGTTGCGGCTACGTTCCCCGGCCAGCTCTCCGCGAGGAGATCGCCAGCAGTTCCTGGGTAAGTTCTTCCGGCTGATCCAGCATCACATCGTGACCGCATGTCAAGGTGAGAGTCTTCCATCCCCGGGCTTTCGCCTTGTAGTAAAACTGCGGAAAAGGAGAAGGGCTCCAGCCGTTTGCCAAGATGTAAGTAATATCTTCGATCTGGTTGATCGCTCCCGTAAGACGGAGGGGCTGTTGAAAGCACGCGAGGGGATGCAGCGTGGACTGCCGTTCCACCCAGTCGCGGTCTCGGGCGTTGACATTAAATACGTCGGCAGGGATCGGGGGAGTCTTCCAACCCTCCCCAACCGTTCTGGCGGCTTCGAGTTGCGCGTTCCTATCTTCCGGCGGAAGAGTGTCATGAAGACTCTGGCCGTTCTCCGGAACAAAAGCGTCGACATAGACCAGCGCAGGTATCTTTTCTGGAATGCGGTCGGCCACACTGGTCACTACGCAACCTCCGTATGAGTGGCCGCACAACACGACGTTCGTGAGTTCTTCCCAGCGGATGAGGTTAATCACATCGGCGATGTGCGTCTCAAGGTTCACTTCCCGGGACAGCAGATGGCTGCGTTCGCCAACGCCGGTCAGAGTAGGTGTGAAAACTTCATGCCCATGCGCCTGAAGCGCCCTGCGGACCCGCTTCCAGATCCAGCTGCCTCGCCAGGCGCCATGCACCAAAACATAGGTTGACAAAGGTGCCCTCCGCCGAACGGGACTCGATTCTTGATCCCGAACCGCTCTTCGGTCCCGCTGATTATCTCTCACTCGAAGATCACGGTTTTGTTGTCATACAGCAATATCCGGTTCTCGATGTGCCATCGCACGGCCCGCGAGAGCACAACTTTTTCGAGATCGCGCCCCTTCTCCACCAAATCCTCGAGCGCATCGCGATGTGAGATTCGTTCTACGCCTTGCTCAATGATGGGCCCGTCGTCGAGAACTTCCGTGACGTAGTGTGCGGTTGCGCCGATCAGCTTCACTCCCCGCCGATAGGCTTGGAGGTGTGGTTTGGCGCCGACAAACGCCGGCAGGAACGAATGATGAATGTTGATGATGCGCTCCGGATAATGCCGGATGAAATCAGAAGACAAGACTTGCATATAGCGCGCAAGTACGATGAGATCGATCCTGTTTTTCTGCAGAAGCTCCAATTGTTGCCGCTCGGCTTCGGGCTTGTTCTCTTTTGTAACGGGAATGACGCAGTAGGGAATGCGGTAAAACTCCGCGTCGCGCTGGGCATCGGGGTGGTTGCTGACAATCACCGCGATGTCACAGGCCAGTTCTCCCGTGCGCTGCCGATAGAGCAGGTCCACCAGACAGTGATCATGCTTCGAAACAAAAATAGCTACCCGCGGCCTATAGCTCGAGAGTGCGACCCGCCACGTCATCGAAAACCGCTCCGCGATGGGCGCGAACTTCTCAGGGAAATCCTTCAGGTCAAGTTGAAACCCGCTCAGATCCCATTCGATTCGAGCCAGGTAGAGCTGCTCTTCGACCGTCTGGTGTTGCTCAAAATTCAGAATGTTGCCCTCGTGCCGACAGACAAAGTCAGCGATCGTGGCATTCAGTCCTTTACGGTCTGGACACTGAACCAACAGAATGGCGGAGTTTCTCAAGCGCTTCACCCCCAGCCTGCGCTGCATAATATTGTATGCATACGCCCTGCAGCCCGGAAGTCTTCTTATCCTCATTCGCGCGTCTCAGCGTTGAAGGAAACGAGATTTTTGCGGCAGTTGTTGACTGGAGCCGGACAGGACGCCGGTACATGATTCGACGACGTATTGCTACCGAAAGCCCAATGCCTATCGACTTTTCTGTTTGTGGCTCAACGGCCGTTCGAATAGAATGTATACGGATTTCAGGCCTGAATCACAGGCGCATTCAGTCTGCATACAAATGGCTGGTAAGAATTCACGAGTGATCGTAAGAATACGCGAGATGATCCTGCATGGGGAATTGCCTCCGGGCGAGCGAGTGCGGGAGGTCGAGCTTGCCGCCAAGCTTGGAGTTTCCAGGACTCCGGTTCGTGAGTCTCTGCCGATTCTTGCGCAAGAGGGTGTACTGAAGCAGCTGGATACCCGCGGTTTCGTTGTAAGGGCATTCACACCGCAGGAAATCATGGACGCCATTGACGTCCGCGGCGCGCTCGAGGGCCTGGCGGCCCGTATGTTGGCAGAACAAGGTCCGTCCCGCCGCCTCATTCACTCTCTGCATGAGTGTCTCCGTGAGGGCGATGAGATCTTTGCCAATGGGCACTTGGTCCTGGCGGATGAAGCCCGCTATGGCGAGATGAACAGGCAATTCCATGCGCTGATCGTGCAGGGGGCAGGCAGCAAGGTTGTCGCCGAGGCGATTGAGCGCAACGGGCGGATCCCGTTTGCCTCGGCGCATGCGATCGCGTTCGACAAGATTGACCTTCCCCGTATGTACGACCACCTGCTCTACTCCCACCGCCAGCATCACGCGATCGTTCAGGCGCTGGAAAACGGTGAGAGCTCCCGAGTGGCCGCCCTGATGGTCGAGCACGCGCAGGGGGCAAAGATAAGCATCAATCTTTCGCGTGTGGGTGTGCGGTCGGTAGGGGAAGCTGCCGAAATATCATCTCTGGACGGTTAGATTGACGACGTGCGGAAGCCTGGACGGCCGGTGCCGTTGACACCGCAGGATTCATTCGCCTGACCGCAACCGGTGCCGGGGACGGGCGATCGCATCAGTCAGAGAGCGCCAAGAGAACCGCTCGGCGGAATCGAAAGCAATTTTCCGCCTGGCCATCGCGCAGACGAGTTGCTCCTGGCGTTGAGCCGTGGCCAGCGCCATCGTAGGTTCGATGCCGGCATGCTGCAGGGTTTGCGCGACCTCGCGCATTTCTACAGCTCGGCGATGGCCATGTGCAGCGACGCGGCTGATGAGGTAGTCCGGCAAGTGATCCTCCCAGCCCATTTCCGGAGAACTCGCGGCCAAAGATTCAAGCACCTTGTCTTCTGCCCCATACGTCCGCGCTGCGAATAGAGATTCGATGACCAGCGCTTCCAGGCCTTTGATGATGACGCTCCGGCACATCTTCACTGCCGAAGCGACACCTAGTTGATCACTTAGCGGTGTTGCATTCATCCCAATCTTCTGCAGACGTTCGGCGGCTTCGAATGCATGCGGTCCCCCAAGCAGCATTGGAACCTTCAACCGTTGTTTGGGAACCGCGGCCATTACAGCTGCCTCGACAAAACGCGCTCGTCTACGCTCAACGTAGCCGGCAGCCTTGCGCTTGGTTTCGGGCGAGACCGAATTGATGTCGACAAATAACTGACCCTTGCCGAGGATCGGGCCCGCCTCTTTCGCTACATCCAATGTTGATGAGGCGGTAACCGCTGAAATCACGAGTTCGGCTTTATGCAGACACTGTTTCAGGTTGTCGGCAGCGGTAACTCCGCACGTCTGTGCCTTCTTTAGCATTCGTTTTCGCTGTCGATTGGAGTTGAACAGAATGTCAAAAACAGAGACATCCATCCCTTGCCTGGCGAAATCGTGAGCGAAAATACCGCCAGCTTCGCCAAAGCCGATGATAGCTACTCGATGAATGGACCTCCCGCTATGCATGTTGCAAGCTCCGCGAATCCTCGGCGGGCTTTTCTCCGTTCCAGACGCTTGCCGGCACAAGCAGCTCGCCGCGGAAGAGCGCGCGAGCTGTCCTGATCAGGCTTGAGCGGACCACTTTCATCCCACCGCCACTCTGCTCCACCTCAAATTCAACCGAAAATTCGCCGCTGGGATGCTCAATCGAGAGCCCTTTTACTGGGCCTTCCTGCGGGCGCACGATGCCAGCGGCGACTGAGCCGGGAAGAACGCACGCCGTGCCCACCGTCACCGCCATCAGGACTCCGATGGCCGCGTGACATTTGTGGGGAATGAAAGTGCGCGTCATTACATGGCCGCTGGTTTGTGGCGGCGCGATCACGGTGATCTTAGGAACGACCTTTGCGCGCACATCGCCCAAGCCCATACGCTCGCCCGCCATGATACGGATTGTTTCCAGACGCGCTTTGAACTTCCCATCAGAGTCCAGCGCGGCAGGAGCCTCGTACCCTGATTTCCCCAAGTCTGAGGCTCGCAGCAGGACCATGGGCATGCCGTTGTCAATCAAAGTTGCTTCGATCCCGTCGAGTTGGTCGAGGGCGTTGCCGGTGGGCAACAGAGCACCGCAAACTGAACCGCTGGTATCACGGAAATCGATGCGAATCGCAGCCGCGGTACCGGGGACTCCGGAAATGGATGTTGCTCCTGCGTAAGTTACCTGGCCACCGGGGGTGGGCAAGCGGGCGACAGCAACCGTTTCGGTATTGACCATCCGAATCGAAACGGCGGTGATTGGGTCATGGGGAGCAACCAGGCCGCGTTCAATCGCGAAGGGGCCGACACCTGCCAGCATGTTTCCGCAGGTTGGAGTAACGTCGACAAGCGGCCGGTCCACAGAAACCTGAGCAAAAAGATAATCGACATCAATTCCCGGCCGAGAAGAACGGGATATGATGGCCACCTTGCTGGTCAGAGGATCCGCGCCGCCGACGCCATCGATCTGCCTGGCATCGGGCGATCCCATGGCAGCGAGCAACACCCGATCCCGTGTTTGTACATCGCTGGGCAGATCGCTGGCCAGGAAGAAAGGCCCTTTAGACGTGCC
>DASPSE010000195.1:0-22249 GCA_035624085.1 Terriglobales bacterium | reverse complement strand
GCGAATTCCGGGGTCGCCGTAACGTTTACCGCAACCGTGACGACGACCGGCGCTACTACGCCTACGGGTAAAGTGACGTTTAACGATGGCGCCACTGCACTGGGTACGGGGACGTTGAATTCTTCAGGTGTGGCAACATTCGAGACGTCCGCCCTGACTCCCGGTGGACACTCGATCACGGCGGTTTATCCCGGCGATGCGAAGAACGCGCCCAGCACTTCCGCCGCTCTGATACAGACAGTTACCGGGACGGGAACCTCACCCACAACCACAGCCGTGGTTGCCAACCAGGGGCCGGTCACGTATGGGACAACGGTCACGTTCAAGGCGAACGTATCCCCAACGACGGCGACGAATACAGTCACATTCCTGGTTGACGGAACGCCCGTAGCTTTTGCCTCTCTGGTTTCGGGAGCCGCTACCTCACCTGCTCTGACCTTGACGGTCGGCACTCACTCGATTACGGGACTGTACAGCGGCGATTCGACGAATGCTACGAGCACTTCCACCGCGGTATCGCAGGTCGTCAATAAAGCCACGACGACAACAGACGCTCCTACCCTTTCCCCCTCGACGGTGAACGTCAAGTCGACCGGGCCAGTGACGATGACAGCTGCGGTCACTCCTTCTACTGGACCTACAGGTTCAATCAATTTCTTCCTTGATGGTGGACCCACTCCAATCGGCAGTGCCGCGGTGGGTGGCAATTTCCCCTACAACCCCAGCGGGCTCACGGCGGGCAATCACTCGATCACCGCTGCCTATCAAGGCGACAACAATTTCAACAGCTCGGCCACCTCGCCGTCCACGACCTTGTTCGTACAGGACTTCACCATCGCGGCGAATCCCACAACCGTGACGGTCAGCGCTCCTGGGCAGACTGGAACAGCAACGGTAACCATCACACCGCTCGGCGGATTTAACCAGACCTTGACTTACAGTTGCTCGGGGCTGCCTTCCGAGACAACGTGTTCGTTCGCTTCTGCGGGAGCGAACAGCGAAACCGTTACGTTCTCCACCACAGCCGCTTCCCGCCTGTGGAAAGGGCCCTTCGGACGCGGCGCGAGCACATTTTATGCAATGCTGCTGCCCGGACTGATGGGGCTGGTTCTGCCGGTAGGCAGCCGGAAACGTGCCCGGTACAGTCTGCTGGCTCTGCTCGCCGTGCTGGCCGTTCTGATATTGTGGATGCCGGCCTGCGGGAGCGGAAGCAGCGGTGGTACATCTCCTTCTAATCCGGGAACGCCGACCGGATCCAGCAGCGTAACTATTACGGCGTCGACTTCGGGCACCGGTGCCCTTTCGCACACAACGATAGTCACGCTGACTGTTCAGTAGTGCTGGAACACTTCATGCGCGCCGCGAAGCGGCGCGCATTTCTTGTTTACGGCTGTTTTTATCTTTCTGCAGAAAAACAGGCCCATCCCGAATGCCGAAATATTTGAGTCGGCTTGCGTGGGGGTCAGTTTAAGTAAGGAAGCGAGCCAAACGCGCGATTAGTGCGTCGCATAGAGCGCGACGCTGCGCGCGGCTCGCCCAGATCCCTCGCTGCGCAAGAACGGCTGGCTCGGGATGACAAATCAAACTGACCCATTACCTGCAATCGCGTATTCGCGCTATTCGGCCACGATAGAATAGGAAAGACAGTCACTGCCCGGGGATCGAAATCTTGGACGACACTTTCAACATCGAACTGCCCAGCCGCAAGACCGTGCCGTCGCTGATCACGCTTCAGCACTTTCGCGACATCCCGGAAGCTTTGTTAGCCAAAGGCAAGCTGGAATCGGCGGGAATCGAATGCTGGCTAGCCGATGGCAACCTGGTCCGCATGGACTGGCTGCTGTCGAACGCGATCGGCGGCGTTCGCCTGCAGGTACACAAGCAGGATTTCGAATCGGCGCGAGCGGTTCTGGAAGAGCCGATCCCGCCGGAGTTCGGAGAAGAAGAACTGGGTGAGCCGTTCGTGCAGCCACGCTGTCCCCGCTGCTGCTCGCTGGATATCGGCTACGAGAAGATTGACCGCTTCTGGACCTATGGATTGTGGCTGCTGCTGTCGTTCCCGATTCCCGTCCGCAAGGGAAATTGGAAGTGTTATACCTGTGGCAGCGAGTGGGTGGCGGAATAGCGTGCGGCTATTTTATTGCGGGTGCAGCAAACTGTCCGAGTTCCCCCAGGAGGGCGTCAACGATTCTTAACATGTCCCGCGATGCGCTCGTACAGACCTCGGGCGCCGAGTTAAGCTCTCGATTTATATGGACAAGGTCGCGGTAGTCGACGACAATATCCGGAATTACCACATTCGGTAAAACGTCGCGGAACCACTTGTTGAAGATGCTCACGTAGTTTTGCAGGCTGTGGTTCGGATCGAACACAAAAACACCACGGCGTTCGGCGATGTAATTCTCTTGGCTTTTAATGAAGGTGTAGAGAATCCCTTCAAGGACGCTTCCGGCGAGGATAGCGACGGTTTTCTCCAATTCCGCTGAAGCCGCCGCGACCAGCTCGCGTATATCCCTGAGAATCATGTCTCGGTGACGGGCGAGTTCGACTGGGATGAAGTCAAGCCGCGGGTTGTTCAGGGATGTGCACTGATCGCAGATAGACTTCAGGGTAGCTGTCATCACGAGGCCGTTCGAGAACTCGAGCAGCGTATTCGGGCACCGTTCTAACTTCGAACTTCAAAAGACGGTACAATGAGCCGCCTTGGAACAGGAGATAGCCAGGTCGATCGTCCTGCCAATCGTTGAAGAAGGTATAGGATCGAAGGCCAGCTTGGGATAAGGGCAACCATCTCTGATTGACCTCGACGTGTAAAATACCTCGGCAGTTTTCGAAATCCGACGACTCCTCTGTCTTCAAGAAGCCGAGTTGAGGCTTCAAGTGATCATGCGAAGAGAGCAGATTTCGCAATGTGTTCGCTTTCGCATACTCATCCGCGCTAATGTACCAGCCCTTTGTTAGACCTGATGGCTCCGTAATTAAATTGAAGGCCTGTAAAACTTCGCCGTTTAGCAGAACCTTATTGAAGTAAAGAACTTCGAAGTTCTGGAAAAATTGCGAGAGACTCGCCGCATCCGAGCGATGACGTTCGCAAAAATGCTCCACGGACATGGCGTAAATCTCTACAAATGGTGGTCCTTGTGAACCGGTCTTCCATAACAAGGAAAAGCGCTGCGGTCTTACCATCTCATACTTCCCCGGCGTGTCGAATAACTCAAGGACTTTATGGTCGGCGTCGTTGGCGGATTTCCCATACCAGACTGCAAGAGCGAGCCTGTCCTTGTGATATTCGACCACGTCTTCGAGGAGTGCTCTAAGACGTGCTTCGCCGCCCTTTGTGGCCAGATCGAGTTGTGCCAAGCCACCCATGACTGATCTCAGTGTACCGCAGTGAAGCGGGAGTGCAAGATCACTTTCCTAGCGGGTTCCCGCTGGAAGCAGAGGTGTGGCATTCTTGTAGGCTGGGGGTCACCCATGTCAGAGAAGAAGACCACCGTTAGGATTCCGGTCCTGCTTTACCTCCTGTTCTCGACGGTGTTCTGCGCCGCCCAGGAAATTACCGTAGCCGCCGCTTCTGACCTGCAATTTGCCCTGCAAGATGTGAAGGGGCGTTTCGAGAAGGACACTGGGGCCCAGGTGAAGCTGGTCTTTGGGTCGTCGGGAAATCTGTTCACCCAGATTCAGAACGGCGCTCCGTTCGATTTATTTTTCTCTGCCGATATCGAATATCCCCAGAAGCTCGAAACCGCTGGGCTGACCGAAGCCGGGACACTTTACGAGTACGCAGTGGGAAAGCTCGCGCTGTGGGCGCCGAAAGACTCCGTGCTCGATCTGAGCCGCGGGTTGCAGGTTCTGCTCGACCCAAGAATTAAGAAGATCGCGATCGCGAATCCTGAGCACGCACCGTATGGACGCGCTGCGGTTGCAGCCCTGCGACACGAAGAGATCTACGACAAGGTGGCCGACAGGCTGGTCCTCGGAGAGAATATTTCTCAAGCTGCATCGTTCGTGGTTTCGGGCAGTGCAGATATCGGCATCGTGGCGCTTTCGCTGGCATTGGCTCCATCGCTGAAGGATAAAGCGCGATACGCCGAACTTCCCGCCGACGAATATCCCGCCATCCGGCAGGCAGCAGTTGTCCTGAAGTCATCGAAACAGAAGCAGGCCGCAGGGCGGTTTCTCGCTTATCTCAAGACACCCGCGATAGTTGAGCTGTTGAGGAGTTATGGCTTCGCGGTTGCTGCCGGCAGGAGTTGAAAGCAGCGGCTGAGATTCGTGCAAGTAGAGCATCTTACCAGGTCCACAACGGCACTAATCTTTCTTGGAGATTTGCCGATAAGCCTAGCGTGGCCACTCCCACAGTTGCAGGTCCGTCTGCTCCGAAACCGAACGTGCGCTTTGTGGCGCGCCAGCCGATCCTCACCCGCGAGGAGAACGTGTTCGGGTACGAGTTGCTATTTCGCAACGGGGTGAATGATTACTTCGTAAACACAGACGTTGAAACCGCTTCGCGCAGCACCCTGAACACTTCCATGTTGATGGGACTCGATCTGCTCTGCGATGGACGCCGGGCTTTCATCAACTGCACCCGCGAAGTGCTGATGAAAGACTATGTAACTTTGCTGCCCTCGGCGCAGACCGTGGTCGAGATTCTGGAGAGTGTTCCTGCGGACGATCTGGTGCTGGCTGCCTGTCAGCGTTTGAAGGAAGCCGGGTACCTGATCGCGCTGGATGACTTCGTAGCCTCTGATCCGCGCGAAACGCTTACCGATTTCGCCGACATCATCAAAGTGGATTTGCGGCGCAACTCGTTTGACGAAGCGGTGGCGATCGCCAAACGTTATGGGCCGTGGCGCTGCCGCATGCTGGCAGAGAAAGTGGAAACACGCGAGGAGTTCGTCGCGGCCAAGCAGGCGGGATTCCTCTATTTTCAGGGATATTTCTTCCGCCGGCCGGAAACTTTACATACCCACGAGATTCCGGCCAACCGGCTTAACTACATGCGCATGTGGCAGGCAGTGGCCAAGCCGGAGCTGGACGTGCGGGAGATCGAAAATGTGATCAAGAGCGAGGCATCGCTCTGCTATCGCCTGCTGCGATATTTGAACTCGCCAGCGTTCGGATTTGCTAACGAAATTCACTCGGTTCGGCATGCGCTGACGATGCTGGGAGAACGCGAAGTCCGACGTTGGGTGCGCCTGGTGGCTACTCTCGGGGCCGGGCACGACAAGTCGAGCGAGCTGGTGCTGTCGGCTCTGGTGCGCGCCCGCTTCTGTGAACTGCTTGCGCCACGAATCCGACACGCCGAGTCGGACCTATTCCTATTAGGACTGCTTTCCCTGATGGACGCCATCCTGGAAATTCCCATGGCCCGCGTGCTGGAGAATGTTCCTGTGGACCATCAAACCAGAGGGGTATTGCTGGGTGGAGAGAGCCGCCTACGGAAGTTTTATCAGCTCATGCTGGCGCAGGAGTCTGGTGAGTGGCAGGCCAGCAGCGAGCTGGCGCGCCAGCTGCACCTCAGTGACAGCGAAGTCGCGGAGAAATACTGGGAAGCCGTGCACTGGGCGCAGCAAGTGAGTGCGCGGTAGACACCGGACATGCCGGGGTAGCGAGCTACGTCCCTACCGTGGACCGGAACGTGGAAACCCTCCCTGCTGTTACCTCTGTGCAAAATACGGCCAGTTAGGGCTTGCCTTTCGTTGCCACCCGAGGGTAGGATGGTTGTGTTCCCTAGCGGCCACGCTCCCTAGCGGGCCTTCCGCGCCGATCAGCTCCAGGCGCCTAAACGGACACGATCATTCAGGAAAGAGTTCCAACCGCCTCGGGTTTCTACGCACGTCCCGTGCACACGCGCGTAAGGACGCTACCAACCAGGAAGCGGTAACGGAAGAGATTAAGGAGCGGGTTCGCCACAGGTTGGCGGATTCGGACATAGGACTACACAAGAGAAGCGTTATGAACGTTGGACCTGGACATTCCTCCGGTGGCGGAGGGAGAAGCAGACGGCGGCGAGGGCGGCGCCCGCATCGTGGCGGGCCCGGCCGGGACCGCCAGCAACATAGCGGCATCTACACCGCTCCCATGGACCACAGTTACCGAGCCGCGCTGGGTGGCGACAAGGCCCCCCGCGGACGAGGCCGTCCCGGGTTTGCGCCATCCTACGCGCCCGTCGAGCCGGAGCCGCTGCCACAGCGCGAGGATGCCACTTCGCGCATCTTTGCCTTCGTCGATGATTTGTTCTTCCAGGCGAAGATCCAGGAGACAGCGCGCAAACTGAATGTCAAGGTCGAGTTCGTCAAGACGGACAAAGACCTGGGCGAGCGAATGCAGCAGAACGGGGAAGAAAGCCCGTCGCTGATTATCTTTGACCTGAACAACGCCAACGCCAAGCCGTTGTCACTGATCCCTAAGCTGAAAAGCAAGCTGAAGAAGGCGACGTCGATCATTGGATTCTTGTCGCACGTGCAGGGGGATTTAAAGCAGAAAGCGCACGAGGTGGGGTGCGACATGGTGCTGCCACGCTCAGCTTTCTCCCAGAACCTGCCGCAACTCCTGCGCCGGCACGGTGCTCCCGAAGGCGAAGCTCCAGTTCAGTAGGTAATCACGCAGGATAGGGACGCGTGCGCGGAAAGCAAAGTCTCTACAGCTACCCCGGCGGCCATCCAAATCTGCGACCACCCAGAAGATGAACGTGCAGGTGAAAGACCGACTGTCCTGCCCGTGGCCCTATATTGAGCACCGTTCGGTATCCATCCTCGATGCTGCGCTGGCGGGCAATATTGGCGGCGACGAGGAGACAGCGGCCGATGATTTCGGCGTCTTCGGCGCACGCTTCCTTTAAACCCCGGATGTGCTTCTTGGGAACCACCAGCACGTGCGTGGGCGCTTGCGGGTTGATGTCCTCAAACGCGTAGGTGTGCTCATCCTCGCAGACTTTCTTTGACGGTATTTCTCCTGCGATGACGCGGCAGAACAGACAGTCAGTCATGACGCTTCCGTAACGGAACCTTAGATTTTTCAGTGAGTACGACGGCACCCGGTGGTGCTTACAGAAAAGGAGAGCCAGCCAATATACCCGATTTTGAAAGGTGTTATGTCATGTCCGTTGGTAGCAGTGTTCTAAACTTTAGGACAGCGCCTGTCCATTCTTGTTGGGAGCGATCGCAAAGATCACCACATCTCGCCACAGGCTGAACCTGCTCAATCCAGTCTCACAAGGAAAATTTCGCCCTCAGAAGTGTGGGTCTCCCGGGCAACGGTTTCAGCGCGTTTGCGGTCGTCACCCTGAACACGGACCCTCACCCACCAGTCGCCGATCGGGCTGCTGAAGCACAGTACTTTCGCAGTTTCGTACTTGCGAGACAGGTGGTCAGCGAGCTTGTCGGCGGCATGTTCCTTCTCGAATGCCCCGATCTGCACGGCCCAGCGGCCGCCACTATTGAGCGGAACCGGACTGCGCAGGACCTCGATTCGCACCGTGGCAACGCCTGCGGCCCAAACATCCACTTTCTTGGCCGCGGCCTCGGACAGATCCAGGACTCGTCCCTGAACGAACGGGCCACGGTCGGTGATGCGCACGACGGCAGAATGTCCAGTCTTGACGTTCGTGACCCGGACTACCGAGTTCAAGGGAAGCGTGCGATGAGCGGCGGTCATCGCGTGCATGTTATAGACTTCGCCATTGGATGCGTGGCGGTTGTGGTAAGGTCCGCCGTACCAGCTGGCCAGGCCGGTTTCCACCATCAAGGGCTTGTTGTGAATCGGAGCTGTAAGGCTTTCTTGCCGTGCCGCAGGCTTGGCGGGCTCAGCTGCGGGTTCGGAATTGTTAGAGTCGGTTCCCGACTCGCTGATGCTTGGGGGTGAAGGAACGCTGACCTTCGCTTGCTTATGCCCGCCGCAAGCGGTCAGAAGGCATAAGGATAGGATGAGGCAAAGCGCGGCCAGCGCAGGGTCACACCTGGCTATTTGCGATGCGTCTCCATATACTCGGCCAGGCGGGTAAGCTTCTCGGCCGCGATCCGCAGCGCCTTGGTCGAGTGCTGCCGCACTGCCGGCACCACTTCCTCGTTCAAATAATTGATTAGCTCGGCGGATTCCTTTTCGAGGGTCTCGGCTACCTCGCCTACTGACTTGCCAATGCGTGCCGAGGCCTCTTCGACCTTGCGGTTGAAGTCGTTCATAGCGGTTCCTCGTGAGGGCGAATGCGGCCACTCGTAGATTGCGGACACCAGGCTCGTCCATTATTTCGTGCTCTACCCTGAGGGTCAACAGGGAGGCACCCCACGTCATAACCCCAGCCAAGCGATGCGCGTCCCCCTGGCCACAGAATTGCACCACACAAGTCGCACTTACGACGTGGTACTTTGTATCGATAGACTGCTTCAAGGTTGTACGGCGAAGCAAATGCCGGAAGGCCAAACACCTGAGCGATGAAAGTGAGAAGGACGAAGCTACCGGCGAGCTATGCCGATCCCCGCTTCCGGCAGAATTTGCTGCAGTGGTTTGATCAGCATAAACGCGATCTGCCTTGGCGGCGGGACCGTGATCCGTATCGCATATGGCTTTCGGAAATCATGCTGCAGCAAACGCGGGTTGCGGCTGCGGTTGAACATTACAAGCGATTTCTGCGGCGCTTCCCGACGATTGAAAAGCTAGCGGCGTCCCGGGAATCGTCGGTGCTGGCCGCGTGGAGTGGCCTGGGCTACTACAGGCGGGCCCGCATGATGCACGCGGCTGCCAGAAAAATCGTCCACGAGCGATCGGGAAAGTTTCCCACGACCACGAGAGAGCTAGGGACGCTGCCGGGGATCGGCCGCTATACCGCAGCGGCAATCGCGAGTATCGCGTTCGACGAGCCAGTCGCGGTTGTGGATGGCAATGTGGAACGGGTGTTACAGCGCCTCGTTGGCAAGAACATCGGCGGTGAGCGTCTATGGCAGACAGCGGAGGGGTTGCTGAGTCAAAAAAGGCCGGGCGACTTCAATCAGGCGATGATGGAATTGGGGGCGACGGTTTGTCTCCCGCGCCAGCCAAAATGCCTGTTGTGCCCGGTTTTCAACATGTGCGCCACTCGCGGCGAGCTCGAGAGTTCTCGCGAAGTTGTGCCTCAGAAAAAGCGCGAAATCCATTACGCGCTCGATTGCCGAAATGGGTCCGTTTTCCTGGTCAAACGCGACAAGACTGCGACCCTCATGCCCGGGATGTGGGAGTTGCCGGAAATTCCATCCACGAATGGTTTCAACGAAACATGGCTCACACTGCGGCATTCCATCACGGTGACAGATTACGTGGTTCGCGTGGTGCAATGTGTGTTGCCGGAGCAAATGAGCGGGCGCTGGGTAGACAGATCGCGGGTTTCTGCGTTGCCACTAACCGGTCTGGCCAGAAAGATTCTTCGCGCGGCCAAGGTCATCTAAAATAGAAGCCAAGAGATGAATTGGCTGCGAAAGATTCTTGGAGGACGTAGTATGGCTGCCCTCAGCACGGGAACACTAGCACCAGATTTCACCCTTCCTGCCATGGATGGCAAACAATTTTCTCTGAAAGACGCCCTGGCTCGGGGACCGGTGCTGCCGGCTTTCTTTAAGATTTCCTGCCCAGTGTGCCAGTTTGCGTTCCCATTCCTGGAGCGAATCTACAAGGCCTATGGCAATGGCAACGTCTCTATTGTCGGTATCTCGCAGAACGACAAGAAAGACACTGCCGCTTTCATCAAGGAATACGGCCTAACCTTCCCTGTACTGTTGGACGACACGCGCACATACGCGGTGTCGAATGCTTATGGGTTAACTAACGTCCCCACAATTTTCTGGATTGCGCAGGATGGTGAGATCGAGCTTTCCAGCGTAGGATGGCTGAAGAAGGACATCGACGAAATCAACCGCAGGGTTGCTGAAACTACAGGCGACGGTTTCAAGCCCGTGTTTCGCGCCGGTGAGGACCTGCCCGATTTCCGGGCGGGTTGAAGCTCCAAGAATTAGCCCGCGGTCGCGGGCTCTAATCCAGACCACAGAGGACACGAGGGTATAGGAGTTCCCGATGAACGAAAGTCCCGTCCGGCCGTTGTGGCCCTACGGTACTTTTGCCGGTGTCTGGTCGTAATCCTGCGAACTTTCGTAATTCCCGTAAAATAAACCATTCAACCAATCTGGCCGCTTGAAGGAGCCTCAGCAACATGCGCAATCGCGGGATTGTGCTGTTTGGAGTTTGTGCAATCGCAGCCCTTTCGGTAGCCCAAGGGTCGCGTAACTCGTCCCGCTCGTCCGGCACATCGGCGCGGCTTCCCGGCACGGCCATTGCTGCGATGCAGAAGATCGACCCTGAGCGCATCCGAGCGCATGTGCGCTTTCTCGCGCATGATCTGCTGGAAGGTCGCGGGACGGGCCAACGGGGCGGTGATATCGCCGCCGAGTACATGGCTACCCAATTCGCCCTGTATGGGCTGAAACCCGCTGGCGACAATGGTACCTACATGCAGAAAGTTCCGCTGGTAGGGGTCACGCCGGAGCCTGAAACCACCTTTTCGTTGGTTCCGGCGAGCGGCGCTGCCATGCATCTCAAGCCGCTCGAGCAATATGTTGCTTACGATCAGACCCAGCAGCCCAAGTCGGATGTAGATGCGGAGATTGTCTACGTTGGTTATGGCATTGAAGCTCCGGAATACAGATGGAACGACTATAAAGACACGGATGTGCACGGCAAAGTTCTGCTCATGCTGGTGAATGAACCGCCCTCCGATGATGTCAATTTCTTCAAGGGGAAAGCTCTCACTTATTACGGGCGCTGGACCTACAAATACGAAGAGGCAGCGCGAAAAGGAGCCGTCGGGGCCATTATCATCCACAAAACGGATATGGCCAGCTACCCGTGGGAAGTGGTGCGGAACTCAAATTCCGGTGAGAAGTCCTTTCTGACGCTCGAAGGCGCGCCAGCCTTGAAAGTCGCATCCTGGATTCAACTCGACGTCGCCAGGCAACTCGCAGCCGCCGCAGGGATGGACCTCGACAAAATGATGGACGACGCGCAGTCGCGCGACTTCCATCCCGTGGCCCTGCCGGTGAAGCTGAAGGCGCACATGGTGAGCAAGATTCGTGAGTTTGAATCGAACAATGTGCTGGCGATACTGCCGGGAGCAGATCGCAAGCTGCGGGACGAAGCCGTGATGTACACGGCACACTACGATCACTTGGGCATTCGCCCGGACATGCCGGGCGACAATATTTATAACGGCGCGAACGATAATGCCACTGGCTGCGGCATTCTGCTGGAGGTTGCACGGGCTTACTCCGAAGGACCACAGAAGCCGCGCCGCTCGATTCTTTTCGCGTCAGTGACGGCGGAGGAGCAGGGATTGCTCGGATCGGAATATCTGGGCAAACATCCGCCCATTCCGGCAAGCAAGATCAGCCTCGATTTGAACTACGACGATGTGCCACCGCTGGGCTCACCAGAGGAGGTGGAAGTTGCAGGGGCGGAGCGGACCACGTTCTATCCGTTGATTCAATCGTTGGCCAAGACTTTTCGTCTGGCGATTCGCCCCGATTCGCGGCCGGAGGCCGGACACTACTACCGTTCCGACCAGTTCAGCCTGGCGCGCGTGGGCATTCCCGCTTTCTCCATCAATGAAGGCGTGAAATACAAAGGTCACGATGCCGCCTGGGGCAAGCAGCAGGCCGACGAGTTCACCGCCAAGCACTATCATCAGCCGAGCGACGAGTACCATCCTTCGATGGACTTCACCGGAGACGCGGTGATGGCGCGTTTCGGCTTTGCTCTGGGATGGGAAGCCGCGGCACAGATGAAAGAAATAGGCTGGCAGAAGGGCGACGAGTTCGAAAAAAGCCGGCTTACCAGCATGGGCGAGATGCATTAATACCGGGATCACTTAATAATCCGAATCGTGGGCCAGGGCCATAGCCAGGCGGCTATGACGGTAACTACCACCCAGAAACCAAACCAAATCGAGCGCCTCATCGCGGGCGACATAGGGAAATCATACCCCGCTAGCAACTGCGTTTTAAAACGGAATCGATGATGACAATCAGACAGGCCGTGCTGCGGTCGTGGCCGGCGTTCACATTCTAGTCTGAGATTGTAATGTGCCGACAACCGCCCTTATATCCTGATCCTGAAACAGCCGGATTCCTGCAACTCCAGCCGCGCCCGCTTCAATGCAGGACTGGGCATTCTCCAGGGTTACGCCACCGAGCGCAAGTACAGCGATTTTCTGCTGACAGGCTTCACCGAGGGCGGTCAGTCCAGCCGCGGGAGTGTCCGGCATGTCCTTCTTTTCGAAGACTGGAGCAAACACGGCAAAGTCAGCCGCTTCGGACGCGGCGCAAGCAACCTCGTCAGCTGTATGACAAGAAACTGCGATGATGGGCGAGCTGTCTCCAGAGGCGGCAGTCCACACGCTGCGCACGTCACGCGGAGAAATATCATCCGAGCGCAGGTGTACACCATCGGCCCCGCATGCGATGGCGACGTCCGCTCGTGAGTTGATAAGCAAACGAGTTTTCGGCCGCTGGTTTCCGGGCCTGGAACTCTCCTGAATGATCCGGACGGCGGTGCGGGCGAGAGATTCGAGTTCGCGGGCGGGGAGGTCCTTCTCGCGTAGTTGAATGAAATCGACTCCGCAGGCGGCAGCCTCCGCGATTTTATTGAGTAGAGCATGCCGGCGGGAGTTCTCGTCGCCAGGAAACTGGCTACGGTCGGTGATGTAGTAGAGAAGCAAGCAGTCCAGTCACGGCGCGGTTGATTCTACGGATTGGTTTTCGCGATTTCTGGCATTGCCTCCGCTTTGCGCTTCGCCTCGGGCTGGAGATGATACTTGGTTAAGCCATCCCGGAGAAATTCGAAGCCCTCCTCGGGCGAGTCCACAATCTTGAAGAGTTCCAGATCCTCTGGAGAAATGGCACCTGCCTCCATCATGGCTTGAAAATTGAGCACCCGGTTCCAATATTCGCTGCCGTAGATGACGACCAAAATTTTCTTAGCCAGTTTTTGTGTCTGCGCCAGGGTGAGGATTTCAAAAAGTTCGTCCAGCGTTCCGAAGCCGCCAGGAAAAATGACCAAAGCCTTTGCCAGGTACGCGAACCAGAATTTGCGCATGAAGAAATAATGGAACTCGAAATTCAGCGAGGGCGTGATATACGGGTTCGGGACCTGCTCGAATGGCAGATGAATGTTAAGGCCGATGGTCTTGGCGCCGGCTTCTTTCGCGCCAAGGTTGGCCGCTTCCATGACGCCGGGACCTCCCCCAGTGGTCACGACGAAGCGGCGGCGGCGAGCAGGAATCTGGACGGACCATTCGCTCAACAGGAAAGCCAGGCGGCGCGCATCCTCGTAGTAGCGGGCCATGTCAACCGCAGCCAAGGCCCGCCGCTTGCGAGCCTCGCGCTGCTTGTCAGAAAGCTGCAGGACGCTATCCGATAACGCAGCCAGGTTCTGTTCGGTCGTCGAACGACTATGAAACCGGGCGGAGCCGAAGAAAACAACCGTATCCTGAATCTGCTCGCGGCGAAACCGGGCCAGCGGCTCGACGTATTCGGAGAGAATACGGAGGATCCGTCCGTCCGGGCTGATCAGGAATTGATCGTTCTCGTAGGCTAATGGCGCGCGCTTGGGCTGACTTTCACTCATGATGACGTCGTCCTCGAATTTTGAGCAGATGCCAGAAAATAGTCAGGAGTCACGGCCAGCGCGAATTGCTAACTCGTGGCCACTGGCTACTGACTCCTAATATGTGTGTGAGCTTGCTGTAGTCCCAATCAAGCCTACTTACCCTCGTGGTAGTGAACCGCCTCCCAAAAGCCGATCCAGATATCCAGTAGCCCCAGGCCGCTGCATAGTCCACGCACAAAGCCATTAGCAAAGAAAGCGCGCAACGACGGATGTGCCAGGAAAATGCGGTTGTCCAGCCACTCCGGCCTCCAGGGGATAATCACCAGAAAAACGCCGGCAACCGCGCATACAAACACAAACAGCAACACCGTAAGCCGATGGAGCCAAAGGTCAAAGCCAGTGTAGCCAGGCTTAGAATTCTCCGGCAGCTCCTGCAACACGGCTACAGGAGGCGAAGTCGGGTCCGCCGAGCGAACGCTGCTTCCGAGCGCACCTGGAGTCGTGTCTCGGGAGGGCTTCGGATCTGTCACCCTGTGCCCCCGGATGCGGCGTGCTTTGCCCAGCAGGTCTTGTCAATGCTCGTCCCCGGACCAGAAAAGGTAATGCTCATCCGAGCATTCTACGACTTAAGGGTCTTAACGCGCTCGGCTACGTCGCGATAATCGATGTTGTTGCCGTAGACTTCCATGAAGTGATTAAGGGCATCGCCCTTATTTCCAGCGGCTTCGTAGGAAGAGGCTAGTTCGTAATGCAGCGCGGTGCGGGTATCCTGGTCAAGCCTTGGCAGCTTGAGAGCCTTTTCGTACCAACGGATAGCGGCTTCCGGGACGCCCTTGTCGAGGAAGCACTGTGCCAGCCAGGTGTAGGTTTGCATGATCTGTGGAAGCTGCTGACCGCGATCGGCAGCCTGGCATACCTTCTGCAATTCGGCTATCGCCTCATCGAGCAGGCCCATCTCACGGAACGCGACACCGAGGTTGTAGTGGGTTTCTGGGTCTTCGTCTGCGCTCGCAGTATCTGCCTCGAGCTCCTGTTTCAACTCACCGAACATCCCAGCCAAGTCAACCCCTCCAGCGCCCTCGACCGGAGCTGGTGTGGCACTCGGGCCGGCTGGAGCTAACGGCTTGATAGGCGTCGCCTGATAAGTGAACCCAGGAGCAGCGCTGGCTGATTCCACTGCTGCGCCGGCCTGGGCGGCAGCGGCCGCCATAGCCGCTGGGGTTGGAGGCGCCGGAGCCGCCTCGGGCATTGCAACGGCTTCGGGTGCCGCCGGCTGCGCCTGCGCAACTGGCGCATCCGCCAGGAATCTGTCCCCGAGCGAAGCTTCCAGATCCGAGACGAATTCGTTCAATGTACCCGCTGGTTGCGCCTCCGATTCGGCATGCACCTCTGTTTCCTGAGGTTGGGCAGCGACTTCCTGCGCGGTTGTTTGCGGCAGGAATCCTTCTCCGATGGAAGACTCGAGATCGCTGACCAATGCGCCTAAAGCGTTGGGTTGAGGGGCAGGGACAGCCTCGACTTCCGCCGGAGGCGCTGTGATCTCCTCTACGGAAACCGCTTCCGCTGGCTCGGCCGTAGAAGCCCGTGCCATGGCGGCCTCAATCTCGCTCCGGATTGCTTCCAGGTTCGACGCCTCGGGCTGCAACTTTCTTAACTTTCTGAACGTTGCCTGGGCCTCATCGGTCATGCCGTTTGCCAGGTAGAAGCGAATCTCTTCGATAGCTTCATCCGCAGCCTCTTGTTTCGTAGCCGCTTCTTCGGCGCCGGGCGAACTGGCTTCGACCGTTTCTTCTTCTGCCTGGGAAGCAGGCTGCTCGGAAATCTCTCCTTCCCACTCGGCAGAGATGTCAATCTCCGCTTCCCCGGGCTGCGCAGGCTGAACCGCGAATTCCGCCGGTTCTGCAACTACCACCGGTCCAGCGGCATCGCCCGCTTCCAGCGGAGTTGTGGCTGACTCCTCTACGACGGCTTGGGCGGCCTCAGTCACGGGCAAAGGTTCCGCAGCTGTGACTTGCGGCTCGGGCTCTGCGCCAGGAGCTGCGGCAGCACGCTCTTCATACTTCGCAGCCAGATCACCGTAACGAGCAGCTTCGTCCGGATATCCGGCTTCGTGAAAGATGCCCTCCAGAGTGCGGCAACAAACCGCAGCCTCGGTGAATCGCTCTGCCCGGGTGTGCAGGGCAGCCAACTTCTGATTGATCCTCAGGTCGCGGGGTGCTTGGGGCAAAGCCGCCAGCAGGGGACCCAGGGCTTTCGCAGGCATGTTGTAGGAGATGAAAAGCTCGGCATCGGTCAGGGCAGCACGAATGGCGAGCGCGACGTCATCCGCGTAGCGCTGATCAATGAACGGGGCCGTCGCCTCCAACTCATCCACCAGAACTGCGCCTTCCTCGGCTGTAATGAGGTGCGCGCCAGACGATGTTCCCATCTTGCCGAGAACCTGCTGATAATTGCGGGCGTGGAGCTGGTTTTCCGGCTCCAGCTGGGTCAGCTTCAAGTAATAGTCACGAGCCTTCTCCAACTCGCCGGACTGCACAAATGCGTGGGCCAGGAGCTCGTAGATTTCGGTTAGGTGCGTGGTGTCTCCTGCCTTTTGCAGCAAATTCAGGAGTCTCTCCAGCGCGGCGGTGTTCCCACTGACATGCCCAATGAGGGAATGCAGGGTCTCCAGAATTTTGCCGGAGTCCGCTGCCAGCAAGCGTTCGCCATGCTGTTCGTACAGCTTAAGGGCATCTTCGAAGTGCCCCGAAGCGATCAGCGCTTCCGCATAGGTAAGGACGGCGCTTACGTCGTTGTGAACCGACAGGAGCTTTGCGGCTAGAGATTCGCCGTCAGCGATGCGGTCGGACCGCAGATACGCCTGCATCAGCGTGCGCAGCCCGTCAGGGTTGCTGTCGAGATCGGCAACTTTTTCAAGATACTTGATTGCGCCGGGCATATCGCCGGAGTCGAAGGCAGTACGCCCACGTAACAACAGGGCATAGCTGCTGTTGGGATCCAACTTCAACATGCGCTGCAGGATTTCTTCCGCGGCATCCAGTTGGCCCTTGGAACGCAAAGTCTCCGCTGCCGCGGAGAAAATTTGCCAAGCTTCTGTTTTCTTATTCAGCCGGACGTAAACCTCAGCCAGCTTGGTGCGCATGGCCACATTTTCCGGATCCATCTCCAGAGTCTTCTGGAAAATACGGACTGCCTGTTCCAGTTGTCCTTCGCGCAGGAATTCTTCCGCCACTTGCAAATACTGGGCTCTCGCGTCGTTGAACAAACCCTGCTGGGTATAAAGCTCCGCCAGCCGCAGCACGCTCTCCAGCGACGACTTCAGCTTGCCGAGCTTCTTGTACATGGCGATCGCTTTGACCGTGAAGCCCTGCGAGGCATAGGCGTCGCCCACGCTCTTGAAGCATTCCACCGCTTTCTCATTGTTGCCCAGACGGGCATAGAGATCCCCGACAGTGTTCATCACCGTCAGGTCTTTAGGGTCGGCCTTGAGGATCTTTTCGTACTCGCTGATGGCATTCGGTAACTTGCCCTGCTGCACAAACTTCTCGGCAGCGCTCAGAACCTTCTGCTTATTGAAGCCAAAACCAAAAGCCATAGAATTGCGGACTCCAGCCCGGTTGCTTCTTTGCCCGAGAACCCTTCCGAATGGGGAGAATTCGCAGACGATTCGACCATTCCATCGGCACTTCGCCGTATGTCAGGAGATGGTCTCTCGGACAAGGGTCATTGTACGGCTGGGTAGCCCAAATCGTATGGTTACCAAGGGTTACCGAAAGGGAGTGTACAACCGGGTTACCATAGGAACCAGGCCAGGCGCGGCCGCCATGGGGGCGCGAGCGGGTAGCCCAGCTTACTGGCGCGGTAATCGCGGCGCCCTACGCGCGGCCATCGCGGTGAGTAAGAAGATCAGCAAAAGAGGCACCACCGGCTTTGGCAGCCTGCGCAGGATCTTCCACACAACAATGCTCATCGACTCGATCCTCCGCGCGGGGGCGTCCGCGAATGAATCGTCGCCCAGGCCCGAGTTATACAATTCGGATGTTGGCGGCAAAATCGTTTGGCTGGTGGTATTACTGACCACAAATTGTACAAAATCTCCTGCGGAAGGCAACTACTGTCATGACCTGGATTCGCACGATCCCACTCAGAAGGGCAGACGAGAAACTACTGAAGGCTATGGAAGAGCAGAAACAGCTGTATCCGGTTGAATATGCTACGCCAGTTCATCCCGCGGAAGGCGGCGGCTCACAGATTGTGGCTTCGCACAGTCTGATCCCCGACGCACTGTATCACGCCTTCTCGACATTCGGTGTGCTGATGTCGCCGGAGCTGCCACTCAGCCGACGCCAGCACGAGATGATCGCCACCATGGTCTCGGTCACTAACCGATGCGTCTATTGAATCGATTCCCACGCAGAGTTTCTGCGTCGCGTGACTCTGGATCAAGAACTGATTGATGCATTGAAGCAGGACTACACGACGGCTCCGATCACGGACCAGGAACGGGTGATGCTCGATTACGTGGTGAAGCTCACGAAGGACGCCACAAGAGTCTCGAAGGATGATCCCGAGCAGCTGCGGGCGGTCGGATTCGATGACAAAGCGATTCTGCAAATCACGCTGATCGCCTCCTGGTTCAACTACATCAATCGTGTGGCGGACGCGCTGGGAGTAGGCAGGGAGTAACCGCAAGGCGCGTGCCGCGCCCGAGAATGCGCTACCCTTTCAGTTATGGAGCGCAGTTCCCTGCTCGAATATCTTCCGAACTTCCTGTCGCGAGGGAATGAAACCGCCTACGTGCAGCGACGGGGATATCGCAGCGAGCGATGGTCGTATCGCAAGGTTGCGGAGATGGCGTTTCAGTTCGCGCGAGAGTTGGAAGTGCGCGGTGTCTCGAAAGGCGAACGCGTTCTGGTGTGGGGTCCGAATTCTGCGGAGTGGGTTGCAATCTTCCTGGGATGCGCGCTGCGCGGGGTGGTTGTTGTACCGATTGATGACATCGCCACAGCCGAGTTTGCGCTTCGCGTACACCAGCAGGTCAATGGCAAGTTGCTTGTGTGCTCGCGGCAACATCTTCAGCCGTCAATCTCTACGATTGTGTTCGAAGATTTGCCTGCCGTCTTGGGAAGGCATTCGTCGTCTGCGTATGTCGCGGCCGAAATCGCGCCCGCTGACACGCTGGAAATTGTTTTCACCTCGGGCACTACAGCTGAGCCCAAAGGCGTTGTAATCACGCACGGGAATGTTCTTTCCAATATCATTCCTCTGGAATCGGAAATTCGCAGATATCTGAAGTACGAGCGCCTGGTCCATCCGATTCGCTTTCTGAATTTGTTGCCGCTCAGTCATGTCTTCGGACAGTTCCTGGGAATTTTTCTTCCTCAATTGATGGGCGGCGTGGTCGTTTTCCAGGACAGTTTGAAACCTTCCGAAGTAATCGGTACGATCCGCCGCGAGCGGGTTTCAGTGCTGGTTACGGTACCTCGGGTGCTGCAGTCGCTCAAAGACAAGATCGAGCGCGATCTCGAAGGTGAATGCGGCGTGCGGAGGTTCCAGGAAGAGTTCCGCTATGCCGAGGGTAAGCACTTCTTGCACCGATGGTGGATTTTCCGCCGCGTTCGACGGCGGTTCGGATGGAAATTCTGGGCGTTTATTTCAGGCGGTGCCGCGCTCGACGCTTCGACCGAGCAATTCTGGGATCGTCTCGGTTACGCCGTGGTCCAAGGCTACGGTTTGACGGAGACCACCTCGCTGATCAGCGTCAACCATCCTTTCCGGCTGGGAAAAGGATCGATTGGGAAGGTTCTGGCAGGACGCGAGGTCAAACTGGCCGCCGATGGTGAGATTCTGGTGCGCGGCGGCGGAGTAGCAGCTGGTTATTGGAACGGTGAGGAATTGCAACCGGTCGTGGGCGGGGAGGGCTGGTATCGCACGGGCGACATCGGCGAACTCGACCCCGACGGCAATCTCTATTTCAAAGGCCGGAAAAAAGAGGTGATTGTGACGTCCGGCGGCATGAACGTTTATCCCGAGGATCTCGAAGCCGCGCTTCGGCGGCAACCGGAAATAAAGGACGCCATGGTGATTCCTCTGCCGCGCGATGGAAATGCTGAACCGTGCGCAGTGATGGTTCTTCGGGACGTGGAGAAAAATCCTGAACTGATCGTCAGGCAGGCGAACGAATCGCTGGCCGAATACCAGCGCATGAACTCGTGGTTCGTCTGGCCGGAAAGTGACTTTCCACGAACCTCGACCCAGAAGCCTCGACGGAATGTGATTGAACAGGTGGTCCAAGCCCACCTCGGTCAGAAAGCGGCCCAATCCACGCCAGCAAGTCCGCTGGCGGAGTTGATTGGACGCGTTACTGGCCGTTTGCCCGCCGGTCTCGCCCGTACTGCCAACCTTGAATCCGATTTGAATCTGAGTTCGCTGGACCGGGTCGAGCTGTTGAGTGCTCTCGAGGACCGATACCAAGTTGATCTGACGGAGACACGATTTGCCACGGCAAATACTGTGGGCGATCTTGAACGCCTGCTGCGGGGCAAAATCCAGTCGCGTGTGCATTATCACTATCCGCGCTGGGCCCTGCGCTGGCCGGCGACCTGGATTCGGCTCTGTGTGCATTATCTCCTTTTGCGGCCGGCTGTGCTCCTGCTGGGATGGCCTCGCGTCGAAGGCCGGGAAAATTTGAAGGGGGTGCGTGGCCCGGTTTTGGTGATCTGCAATCACATTGGAGACGTGGATCCTGGCTTCGTGCTCACCGCTTTGCCGGCACGTCTCCGCCACAGGCTGGCGGTTGCGACCGGCGGTGAAGCACTCGAAGTTCTCCGAACGCCGCTACCAACGCGGGGTTTCGTGGGCCGCGCTTATGACCGGGTGAAATGGACCTTGGGTGTATCTTTGCTGAATCTTTTTCCTCTTCCGCGCGAAGCTGGCTTCCGCGAGAGCTTCGCTTACGCCGGAGAATGCGTCGACCGTGGTTACAACGTGCTCGTATTTCCCGAGGGCCACCACACAATCGACGGCAAGCTGCGGCCTTTTCGCCCCGGAATTGGGCTTCTCGCGAACAACTTGTGTGTGCCGATTATTCCAATGCGCATCGACGGCCTTTTCGAACGCAAGCAAGCCGGCAAGAAGTTCGCCTGGCCGGGTCAGATTCGGGTAAAGATCGGGCGGCCAGTTCAGTTCTTGGTGGAGAGCGACCCGGAGTGGATCGCACGAGAACTGCAAAAGCAAGTCGACGAGTTGTAAGTTGCTCGGAAGGACGAATCGCGCAGTTGAAACAGGTAATTCGCAGTTTGAGAGTTCAAGAATACAGAGATGAGCGCATGGATTTGCCAGGTTCTCGCCAATTCCGCGCCGGTTGGCTGTGGCCAATTGTTCTCTGCCTGAACATGCCCGTTTGGATGGGAGCGCGGATCCAAGCCCAGTCAGCGCAATCGACACCAAGATTGCCGGACAAGCCTCAGATCAAGCGCGCATTTCCGCTCACGAAGTTTTATGACACTCCGAAACCGCTGCCTCCGGGACAACCGGGCGAACTGATCCGTAAAGAAGAATTTGAAGAATACGATTTGCCACCCGGAGTTCTGGCGGTTCGAATTCTCTATCACTCGCGTTCCGCGGTGGGTGAGGATGTTGCAACTTCGGGAGTGGTTCTTTATCCCGACGCGACGGCGCCGGCTGGTGGCTGGCCGGTTATCGCCTGGGCTCACGATCTGAGCGGCGTTGCTCGACAGTGTGCGCCATCGCTGGCCAGAAATTTGCAGCACGGTCCATTTCTCTCGATGTACGTGAACCTCGGGTATGCGGTGGTGGCGACCGATTACGCCGGGTTAGGAACCAACTTCCGCAGTGCTTTCTCGGATATGCAATCAAACGCCGCCGATGTCATTCATTCGATTCCAGCGGCTCGCACTGCTGTGCCCCAACTCGGCTCCAGATGGATCGTTATGGGCAGTGGCGGAGGCGGCCTGGCAGCCGCGGGTGTTGCGGAGTTGGAGCACGAGATTCGAGATCAGAACTATCTCGGCGGGATCGTGATCTCAGGCCTGAATGATCTGCAAGATCGTTACGAGCATCCAGACGCCGGAGCTCTGTTTCTGGCATACGGGATAAGAACGGTCTACCCCGAGCTCGACGTAAAGGACATGTTAACGGACAAGGCGCTGGCACTTTATTCACGCATCGAGCAAGCGTGCGGCGAGCCAGGCACAGAGACGAAGCTCTCTGCATCCGAGATGCTGAAGCCGAACTGGGAGACCAACCGGTTTGTGACGCAATATTTCAGCAGGAACCGTGCTGGCGAGAGGCCCGCATATAGGGCGCTGTTGGTCATCGCCAGCGAGGCTGACCCTGCCATGCCGATTTCGAGGACGGAGCGAGTAATCGCCCGCATGTGCGCGCAGGGTGATCGAGTTCAGTTAGAGAAATACGCCGATCCTGACCCTGGTAGCGTGATTGGAGAATCCGTGAGGGATCAGATCAACTGGATTCAGTCGAGGCTTGCTGGCAGGCCTGTGCCCAGCAATTGCACCAAGCAGCACTGAAAACGCGCAACCGGGCTGAGCAAATGGCAAAATACAGGATTTACTGTATGGCTGCCTTTAGTTCGCCTTCTATA
>DASPSE010000194.1:0-4089 GCA_035624085.1 Terriglobales bacterium | reverse complement strand
CGCTTTGAAGCCGCACTGCGTGTCCTTGAAATTCAGACCCAGAACGAGCCGCAACGCCAGGTTAAAAATGCGCCCGAGAAACTGACGATACAGCGGCTGCCTCTTAATCTGCAGCTCGGCTTTCACCCACCGCGACCCGATGGCGGCATCCGCGCCTTGATGGATGGCGGAAAACAGTTTGTCGCTTTCCGCGATCGGCGAGGAGAGATCGGCGTCGCTGAATAACAAAATGTCGCCTTGCGCCTGCAGCATTCCGTTGCGCACGCTGTAACCCTTCCCGCGGTTGCCCGGATTTTCCAGCAGCCGCAGAGCGGGATGTTTGCTTGCGTACTCGCGGACGATCCGCGCCGTGTCGTCCGTCGAGCCGTCATTCACCACAATGACCTCGGCCTGCCAGCCGCGTTGATTGGCATGAGCGAGAATCTTTCCGAGCGTCGCCACAATGCGCTCGCTCTCGTTGTAAGCGGGAAGCACGATGCTGTAAGTGAGGGGCAAAGAGCAGTGTCCAGTTGTCAGTGATCAGTGGTCAGTGGTCGGTCCCAGTAAAAGGCATGTGTTTACATCCCATGGAAAGGAAGTTTAGTGAAAGCGTCAGAAATAGCCTAGGGGAAAATGTGTGTGGTGAAAACTGACCACCCCTCACTAATCACTGAACACTGGTACTTACGCCACCCGCCTTCGCTCCAGCATCGCGAAGAACTCAATCACCAGCTCCTCATCCCACAAACCGGCGCGGGCCTCCTCGCGCATCGTGAGTGCGGCCTGATCGTGGCGGAGCGCCGGCTTGTACGGCCGCGCCGTGCGCAGCGCGTCGTAGACATCCACCACCTGCAGAATCCGCGAAAGCAGCGGGATGTCTTTCTTCAGCAATCCGTCGGGATAACCGCTGCCATCGGAGTGCTCGTGATGGCTGCGAATAATAGGAAGCACCAGCCGCAGCGACTTCAGCGGACGGCAAATATTCTCTCCGGTAATGGGATGCTGCTTCATAATCGCCCATTCCTCCGGAGTCAGGTTCGTTCCCTTTTTCAAAATCTCATCGGGCACGGCAATTTTGCCCAAATCGTGCAGATACCCGCCGCGCCACAGGGCCACGAGCGAGTCCTCATCGAGGCGGAGGTGGCGCCCCAGATTGGTAGCATTCTCCGCCAGCCGCTCGCAGTGCCCTACCGTGTAGGGATCATGGCTTTCCACGCTCCGACCGAGCGCGCAGAGCACCGAGTCGGCGGTTTCGAGCTCATCAGTGAATTCTTTGAGCTTGAGCAGCGACTTTACCCGCGCGAACAGCTCCTCCGAAAAAATCGGCTTGTTAAGAAAATCGTCTGCGCCCGCTTCGATGCCCCGCAGCTTATCCTCACGATCGCTCAGGCCGGTGATCAGCACAAACGGAATCAGGCGCGTGGCAGGGTCCTCTTTCAGTTGGTGGCAGAGTTCATACCCTGACTTTCCCGGCATGACGACATCGGACAGAATCAGGTCTGGCGCCTGCCGTCGAACCTCAACCTCTGCCTCGGCCGCGTCGCGCACCGTCACTACGTCATAGCCCCGCGTCTCCAGCAATTCCCTCATCAGCACCATCGTGTCGGGATTATCGTCGACCACCAGGATCCGTGGCGTGCGTCCACGCAGCGGAGTTTCACTTGTGCGGGCTTGATCCAGAGGTCGGACGAAGTACGGCAGCTTGGACGGAAACTCCATGGGACTACGAATCCATTGTAAAGGATTTCGACTGCGTCAGGTGCGCCCATCATAAATGTAGGTGCGGACGTCCTCGCCCCTTCCATTTTGTCATTCCGAATCCGCTTTAGCGGCGAGGAATCTGCTTTTAGTAGCCGAGTGCCCCACCCCAGCGGGTGCCCCATGTTTCGCGTCCTTTGCGAAACGTGGGATGAACGCTCTGCGCTCGAACAAGTCTCTGTGCCTCCGCGTCTCCGTGGTGAAATCCGTGTTCGACAATCGGCCCCACCCCTTAGCCGATTTTCAACGTGACTTTACAACTCGGCACCGGAACTAACGTTCGGCAAATCACGTATTTCTAAGTAGGGACCGGCTCCCCCGGCTCACATTCCCCGGGTGAGCCCGTCCAATCCTCGGATGATTCTGCGCGATCTCATCGGCGACGTCCTCCGAACCCTCTGGGCCCACAAGCTACGTACGTTTCTCACGATGTTCGGTATTGCCTGGGGAATTGTGTCAATCGTGCTGATGGTGGGCGCAGGGGAAGGTTTGCGCGTGGGCCAGGCCAAAGTGGCAGAGACGCTGGGCAAGGACGTGATGATTGTCTTCCACGGCCGCACCAGTCTGCAGGCGGGCGGAACTCGCGCGGGAAGAACGGTTCACTGGGAGGATCCCGACGTTCCCGTGGTGCAGGCTGAATCGCCGGATTGCGAATACATGATTCCCGAGCTGGAGCAGGACGATGTCCAGATTCACAGCAACTACAACAATGCTGCGTTTCTGGTGACCGGTTCGCTGCCGCAGTTCGCTCAAATCCGCAGCCTGGATGTCGCTCAGGGAAGGTTCTACAACTGGGACGATCAGCGTGAAGGCCGCCGCGTGGCGTTCCTTGGCAGCGATGCCGCCAAACAGCTTTTTCCTGGGCGCAACCCGGTTGGAGAAAACATTTATTTGAATGACTTCCCTTACACCGTGATTGGCGTCATGGCGAAGAAAAAGCAGGATTCAGACTACGACGGTTGGGATGTAAACAAAATTTTTGTCCCCTTCGCTGCGATGCGCCGTGATTTCCCGGACAAACCCCCGGGCACTCCAATAACTTTCGATCAATTGCTGGTCACACCTAAATCCGTGGAGCTTCATGATGCGTGTAAACACGAGGTGCGTTCTGCGCTAGGGCGCATGCATCACTTCGATCCCAATGACAAGGAAGCCTGCCCTATCTGGGACACGGTGCAGGAGGCGCAGGCATTCCGCACGATGACGGACGGAATGAAATATTTTCTCGGGGCTGTGGGAATTGTGACGCTTCTTCTGGGCGGGCTCGGAGTGATGAACGTAATGATGGTGGCCGTGCGCGAACGCACGCGCGAGATTGGAGTGCGGAAGGCAATTGGCGCGCCTGCTCACATCATCTTGAAACAGTTTTTCTTTGAGGCGCTGCTGATTGCGTTCGTCAGCGGCGGTTTTGGGTTGGGTGTGGCGTACGGGATTTGTTATCTGGTGAATCTGCTGCCTATGCCGGATTTCTTTGCCGGCCTGCTGCCCACGTGGACCTCGGGAATTTTGGCGTGCGCGCTGCTGGGCACTATTGCGGTGCTGGCATCGCTTTATCCCGCGCGGAAGGCAGCGTCAGTGGATCCGATTGAAGCGCTGCGCTTCGAGGCGGGAGGGTAAAAGGCTTGTGTGGGTCCGGGTCTGTGACCCGGACGGGCCGCGCTTTGCACGGCAGTGAGTCGTACCGCCAAGCTTCGCTCGGCATGACCGGGTTGGAAACCCGGTCCCACACAAACAATGGTTGTGCAAGGCAATGCTGATCGAAATTATTCGCGAAGCCTGGATTGCGTTGAAGCGTAATACCACGCGCAGTTTGCTGACCATGCTGGGCATTGTGTGGGGCATCGCCACGGTTACCTTGCTGATTGCCTATGGCAGCAGCTTTCGCCACATTCTTGTGGGCAGCTTCGACGCCTTTGGAAAAAGTGTCGTCATCTGCTGGCCGCAGCAAACCAGCGAGCAGCCCGGGGGACAACGGGCAGGAAAGAAAGTTGTTTTGGAGCAGGCCGATCTCGACATGGTGAAAGAGACTGCTCCACTGGTGAAGCATGTCTGCCTGGAGACGGTGCGGCGGCCGGGTATCGCCTATGGTGATCGCATGGTGGGCACAGCTCCCATCCGCGGCGTTTGCCCGGAATATGGAGAAATGCGCAACGAGGTGCCCTCTGAAGGCCGTTGGATCAATGCCAGCGATTTCATCGAGCGGCGGCGCGTGATTTTCCTCGGCGGACGTCTTCGTGAGCAGTTGTTCAGCGGGCGCCCGGCCATTGGCGAGACGGTGCTGGTTGGCGGTGTGCGCTTCACCGTCATCGGAGTCATGGCGCGCAAGATCCAGCTCAGCAACTATTTCAGCAG
>DASPSE010000180.1:0-16621 GCA_035624085.1 Terriglobales bacterium | reverse complement strand
CACGGGCCTTGGCACCAACATAAACTCCAACGAGCTGCTGCTCGGATTGGACTTCGACTTCTAGGAGAGGACAGCAATGCGGAAAATGACGATTAATGTTTCCTTGTTGATGAGCGCGATTGCTGTTCTCGCGTTGACGATAACGGCGGGTGCGCAGATTACGAGTGTGCAAGAGGAGGGGTGGCTGAATTCGCCGGCAGCCAGCAGCCACATCGGCAACTTGACCGGCGATGCCAAACGTGCAGCCTTGCCCTATCGTAGATACTGCGTGGGCTGCCACGGCGACCTGGGCGATGGCAACGGCGAAGTTGCCATGTGGCTCGATCCCACAGTCTCGCCAGGCATCCCCTTCAGGCCGCGCGACTTCACCTTGGGAGTATTCAAGTGCCGCTCAACTCCGACAGGGACTTTGCCGACCGACGAAGATCTGTTTGACACTATTGGGCGCGGCATGGATCGCTCCGCCATGCCGATATGGAATGTGTTGACTAAGCAAGAGCGGGCGGACCTGGTCGCATGGATCAAGCACTTCTCTCCGCGCTGGCAGACGGAGAAACCCGGCGCGCCTATCCAGATCCCTCCCGAGCCAGAAGTCACCGCGGATCGGGTCAAGGCTGGACAGGAGGTGTTCAACCGGGTGCAATGCTGGAAGTGCCATGGCGTGCAAGGTATAGGCAATGGACCTTCCGCATCGACTCTGCAGGACGACCTCGGGCGTGCGATCGTGCCCTACAACTTCACCGAGAGCACGCGCCCGAAGTGTGGCAGCACCGATCAGGACATTTACAAGATCTTCATGACCGGGCTGGATGGTACGCCGATGCCATCGTTCGTAGACAACATCAAACCGGACGAGGCTTGGGATCTTGTGTTCTTCCTGCGGACTCTGCAGCCGCACAACGCTTACAACGCGAAAGAAAAACAGATTGCCAAGCAACTGGGACTGAAGCCGGTCAATCCAAATGCGTCGGCTCCTTAACCCGAACCGATTGAATTCAGTAGTAAGGAGAAAGACCATGAAGATTCAGTACAAGCCGAAGTTCGCCGCAGTGTTGCTCGCACTGGTACTGGTCTGCGCTGGCGCGTTGATTCTCGGCCAGAAGGTCAGCGCTGCGGGCGATGGGTCCATCACCGGCAGCGTGATGCTGAGCGGCACGGCCCCGCACATGAAGGGCATCGATATGTCGAAGGACCCGTACTGCGCCCAGCAACACCCCACCCCGGTTCAGATGGAGAACGTGATAGTTGGCGCGAACGGTAGCCTGAAGAATGTGGTCCTTTACATTTCGCAGGGCCTGACGGGCAATGAGGCCAGCGCCGTCCCCTCTGAAGAACCGACCTTCGATCAAAAAGGCTGCATGTACATACCGCACGTGCTGGCTGTGGACGCCGACCAGAAATTCAAGGTGGTTACTAGCGACCAGACGACCCACAACATTCACCCGTTGCCCGCACCGGGTGGCGGCAATATCGGATGGAACAAGTCGCAGCCGCCAAGTGCTCCACCGATCGAAACCAGTTGGAAGGGCGAGGAAGTTGCCATATCCGTAAAGTGCAACATTCACCCCTGGATGCATGGCTGGCACGCGGTGGTCAAGGGGCCGTACGCCGTAACTGGCGAGAATGGATCCTACACCATCAAGAATGTCCCCGCGGGATCGTATACCGTTACTGCCTGGCAAGAGGAATATGGAACTCAGACCGCGAAAGTGACGGTTGCAGCCGGGGCTGCGGCGAAAGCGGATTTCACTTTTAAGGCAAAGTAGACCGCTGTGCCAAGGGCGTTCTAGCCGCGGTGGGGTGGAAGGCTTTGAATCTAAGGCTCTGAAACCCGCTACCAGCGCGGATATTCGCTTGACA
The DNA here is from genome assembly GCA_035624085.1 of Terriglobales bacterium. GTDB lineage: Bacteria > Acidobacteriota > Terriglobia > Terriglobales > Acidobacteriaceae > JAFAGX01. Next base: position 14,761 of record DASPSE010000180.1, on the reverse strand, counting down.
AATGTTCGTTTCCGGTACAGAGTTTTTGCTCCAGAAAGCTGATCGCCACAGTCAGCTATGTGGTGTTGGCACGTGGGGATAGGGGCGGATCAGCTAAAAACTCAAAACATCGCTGGGAACCGGAGGGCATATGGAAACTGCAATTGGGGTGTTTGCTTCACGCGATAAGGCGGAAGAGGCGGTAAAGGAGCTACGGCAGCGGGGCGTGCCGGAGCAATCGATCATTTTCTTGACTCGCTCCGAGAACGAAGCCAAGACGATCGCCAAGGAGTTCGGGTCCTATGTAGGAGGCTTCGTGGGAGGAGCGGCCGGCATGTCGGCGGGCGTCGTCGCCGCCACGCTGCTCCTACCCGGTATCGGGCCAGTTTTCGCGCTCGGTTTCGGGGCCGCGGCGCTGCTTGGGCTTGCGGGTGCGGGTGCGGGTAGGACGGTCGGCTCGGTTGCGGCGCACGATGCCGAAGCTCCCACACCAACGGCGCCGGAGAAAAGTTCTGAGGAGGCTGCTTTCTTCCGGGAGGTTCTGAAAGAGGGCCGTTCCTTGATCGTGGTTCAGACGGACTCGCAGCAGCTCGCTACCACCGCGTGTGGAATTCTCGACCGGCTGGGACTGGGCATGCAAGGAACAACCCCAGTCAAGATGCAGGTGGTCACCCGCCAGGTTGGCAATGCGACTGTGCTTGATGTAAGCGGGAGGATCACTTTGGGCGAGGGGAATATTGCTCTCCGCGAAATTGTCCGCGATCTCGCTGACAAAGGGCAGAAGAGAGTGGTGCTGATCCTGGGGAACGTGCAATACATCGATAGCTCAGGGGTGGGGGAGCTGGTCAAGACGCATACCACGCTGCGGAACCAGGGTGGACAGCTAAAACTCGCCAGCTTGAACAAAAGGGTATCCGACCTGCTCCACATGACGAGACTGTCGGCAGTCTTCGATATCCAGACAGACGAGGCCAGCGCCATTGCATCCTTCGATGATAGAGCCCCGTCGGAGGCGGTGGCGTAATGCAATAGTCGTCATCGCCGGAGTTGCTTCCCGAGTTCCTGGGCGGACCAGGGCAGGCGCGGTTGGCCGTCCAGGCGCTTATTTGTTCGGCCTTTTTGCAGAGGATGAACGAACACCTAGAAACAAGCTCAAGAGGCTAAACCACCAGCTAACCAAGGCGAGGGCGACATGGCGAAATTCTTTGCAGTTACGATCTTCGTGATTGCGATTCTTTCCGCGATTCCCATCCTGCAGCACACGTGGTGGATGGCGCCAGATATCTCGACCCACGGAGCGCTGATCGACGAGCAGATGTCGGAGACGATGGCGGAGGCAGGAATCTCCTTTCTGGCTTCGCAGATCCTCCTCGCCTTTTTCATCTGGAGATTTTCCGGCGCTCGTCCTGGCGAGAAAACCAAGAACTTTCCCGGCGGCGCCAAGACCGTGGTGTGGGCGGGCTTTCTGCTGGTAGGGGCGGAAGTTCTTGCTCTGGGCGTTTTCGGAGTCAAGGCGTGGGCCAACATCTATCTTGTTCCGCCAGCGGCTGACGCCATGCCCATTCAAGTGCAAGCCGGGCAATTTGCTTTCTACTTCCGTTATCCGGGCCCGGACGGCACGTTCGGAGCTATGCACCCGGACATGATCAGTGAGGCCAATCAGAATTTCTTTGGCCTGGATACCGACCACGACCCGGACGCGAAAGATGATCTCGTGACCGCGGAAATGGCCGTTCCAGTAAACCGGGAAATACATTTGCTGATGCACTCAAAGGATGTTGGGCACTCGTTTTTCGTGCCCGAGTTGCGGGTGCAACAGGATTTTGTGCCCGGCCTGGATCTATCTCTGCATTTCACCGCAACCAAAGTCGGCAAATACGAAATTGTGTGTACGCAGCTTTGCGGCCTGGGGCACTACAACATGAAAGCTTATTTGTTCGTGATGTCCCAGGAGGACTTTGATAACTGGCTGAAGAAAGAAGCAGCACTGCAATAAATGCACGGCCGTCCCCGACGGAGACATTCGCCTTCGAGGTGAACCCAATGCACGATATGTCAGCGCACGTAGCCCATCACGCGCCTCCAACGAGTTTTATTCGGAAGCACATCTTCAGCCTGGACCACAAGGTCATCGGCAAGCAATATTACGGACTGGCCTTCGTCGCGGTGCTCATAGGCATGTTTCTTTCCTGGCTGATGCGCATTCACCTGGGGTGGACGAACTATGCGATTCCCGGTTTGCATTGGCTGTCCAGCAACGGCGCGCCGGGCAATGTGATGACGCCGGAATACTACCTGCAACTGATGACCATGCACGCTACCATCATGGTCTTCTTCGTGCTTACCACGGCTCCGTTCGCCGCTTTTGGCAACTACTTTCTGCCCATTCAGGTGGGTGCCGAAGACATGCCGTTCCCCCGTTTCAACATGATGTCCTTCTGGGTGACTTTTGTTGGTTTCCTGGTCTTGGTCGCGTCGTTCTTCGTAAGTGACGGACCGACGCTCGGCGGTTGGACCCAGTATGCGCCGCTGAGTGCGGTGGGATCAGTCGGCGGTCCCGGTGAAGGGATGGGTGTGGTTCTCTGGGCAGCTTCGATCGCGATCTTCTGCGTTGGCCAATTGCTCGGTTCGTTGAACTTCATTACTACCACGCTCGATATGCGCACCAAGGGCATGAGCCTATGGCGCCTGCCACTCAGCGCCTGGGCCTGGTTCATCACCTCCTGCATGGGCCTGACAGCATTCGCCGTGCTCATGCCGGGCTGCATCCTGCTCATCCTGGATCACGTCGCCGGAACCAGCTTTTTCGTCCCCTCCAACCTCGTCATCAACGACCAGCTACAACCCCATGCCGGCGGTTCGACCCTGCTGTGGCAGCACCTGTTCTGGTTCTTCGGACACCCTGAGGTGTACATCGCCATCGTCCCGGGAATGGGAATCGTTTCCCACGTTTTGGTTACCAATATGCGACGACCGATGCTGAGCCATCGGGTGCTGGTCTATTCCATGGCGGCGCTCGCGGTTCTCAGCTATATGGTGTATGGCCATCACATGTTCGTGAGCGGGATGAATCCGATTTCGTCGCTGGCATTCTCCTTTCCCACACTGATCATCACAATCCCCTCCACCATCATCGTGCTTATCTGGCTGGGAAGCTTGTACGGAGCAAAGCTGCGAATAAACAGCGCTTCTCTGTTTGCGCTGGGATTTATCTCAATGTTCATCGCCGGTGGGGTCAGCGGCTTCTTCCTGGCGCAGCCTTCCCTGGATATCATGCTGCACGCTACCTACTTCGTGGTAGGGCACTTCCACATGGTGATGGGCGTGGCGGCGATGTTTGGGATCTTTGCGGGAACCTATTTCTGGTTCCCCAAGATGTTTGGCCGCATGATGAATGACACTCTGGGCAAACTCCACTTCTGGCTAAGCTTTGTGGGCGCCTATGCCATCTTCATGCCGTTCCATTATTTGGGGATGGCCGGGAATGTGCGTCGCTACCAGGCATTTGCTCCGGATTACATGCAACCGCTCGTCCCGCTGCACCGGTTCATTACGGTGGCCGCACTGCTGACCGGAGCAGCGCAGCTCATCTTTGTGTACAACCTGATTTACAGCCGTTTCTGGGGCGAGCCGGCGACCGATAACCCCTGGCAGGGTACTTCTCTGGAGTGGAGCACGCCCACGACGCCGCCGCCACACAACAATTTTGGCGACAAGCTGCCCGAGGTTTATCACGATCCGTACCAATATGGCGTGGAAAGCTCGATGGGCGACTATGTGATGCAGGCCTCGCCGGAAAGGGTCGAGACCGTTAGCGATGAAGCGTAGCGAAAATTTTTTGGGAGTGGAGTTTGTAGTTTATGGCAACCACAGTTCACGAACCGCCAAGAATCGAACAGCAGCGTGACCGATCACCGCTGGTGAGCGACTCGGGCAACGGCGGCTGGCGCAATCTGGTCCCTGCGGATGGTGAGCTGCGTCTGGTCCAGGAATACGCTCCGCCGCCGGCTTCAACCGGCATCTGGGTGGCGCTCGCCGCTATCAGCATGAGCTTTGCAGCGCTCACCAGTGCCTTGGTGGTTCGCAAAGGCGGAGCACTTGATTGGCGGCATTTCACGTTGCCATCGATTTTGTATCTGAACACGCTCCTGCTGCTTGCCAGCAGCGTGACGCTTGAAATATCCCGCCGCCGGGTCGCCGCTTTCATGGGTGGCCTGAGAAGCCAGGCTGCAAATCCAGCCCGTTGGCTCTACATAACTTTAGCTCTCGGGCTGTTGTTCGTGGCCGGGCAATATGCCGCTTGGCGGCAATTGAGCGCTCAAGGCCTTTATCTGGCCACCAATCCGAGCAGTTCTTTCTTCTATGTGCTCACCGCAGCACATGCATTGCACGTACTGGGAGGGCTGGGCGGGCTGGTTCGCGTCATTCGCAAGTTGAACACGTTGGTTCTCCGGCGGAGCACGCTAGACGCGACCTCGCGTTATTGGCATTTCATGGATGTTCTTTGGATTTACCTGCTGTTGTTGCTGTGGGCGAAACTTTGATGCGCATTCGACAGGAGACGCCGTGAGCCAAGCCGATTTGACGATGGAAGCACATGCAACCTTTGCGGGGCAGCCGCCATTTTCGGTTTCTACCAAGAAAATGGCGATGTGGCTGTTTATCATCGCCGATACCGCCACCTTTGCTGGCTGCCTGGTGGCATACGGATTCCTCCGCAACGCCACTGTTGGCTGGCCACACCCCTTCCACAGCATCACCAACGTCGCCCTGATGACGTTCATTCTGATCACCAGCAGCTTGACCATGCTTCTCGGGGTCCGATCAGCCGCCGCCGGCAGTAAATCAGCCGCGCTGCGCTGGGTGTTTATTACCGCTGGCCTGGGCATTGTTTTTGCCCTGCTGCACATTCGGGAGTGGCTCGCGCTGATCGGTGAGGGCATGACCATGTTTCACAATCCGTGGGGAACCGGGCTGTTTGGGGCGTCATTCTTTAGCATCACGGGCTTGCACCTCACGCACGTTACAGGTGGCGTCATCGCTTTAATCATAGTGGGCATCCGCTACAACGGCGGCCGCTACAAAGCGGATGACCTGGAAGTTCTCGGCCTTTACTGGCACTTCGTCGATCTGGTTTGGATGTTCGTGGTGCCGATGGTTTATCTCCTGAATCTGACTCACTGAGATGGAAACGTAGGAGCAAAACACGATGACTACAGCCGGAGAGCACAAAAGTGGCGGGATGGGGCAAGACCTGGTCGTCTACCTTTGCATATTAGCTTTGGCGGCGATTCAGTTCGTCATTGCCTATCAAAACATCAACGGAGACCAGATGTTCGTGCGCATGCTGATCGTCGCACTCGTCGAGGCCGGGCTGGCGCTCCTGTTTTTCATGCATTTGTGGTCGGAGAAGCGCGCATTTATGTGGGCGTCCGGCATCATTACAGTTTTTGTGCTCTTTGCGTTGCAGTATGGCTGGACGGACAGCTTCCGGATTTCGCACGGAGTGCCGTGGGCGAAGTAGGACGCCGCCGTTGAACAGTTATTTGAGAGGGAAGATGAGGAAGCCGTTTGAGCTCGCTGCGATCGCATTGCTGCTTCTGTTGACAGCTCTGCCGGCTTTTTCTCAGAACTGCGCCCTCTGTTATACTCAGGCGGCTTCCGCTGGGGCGAGGATGATCCAGGCGCTGAAGAGTGGGATTCTGATCCTCGTGATCCCTCCCACGCTCGGATCTATCGGCATGCTCTTTATCGTGCATCACAAGCGCAATCAGGTTCGACGGACGGAGCATGGCGACGAACCCGGGCAAGATTGGTAAAATGGCGACCTCAAAGTTGATGGTAAACCCAACTTCTCTGTCAACGCTCCGCAGCAAACTCAGCGACTACTACACGCTGACCAAGCCCGAGGTAAACCTGCTGATTCTAATGACCACATCGGCGGGCTATTACCTTGCGTCTCGCGGCCCGCTGCGGATTGGCGGCTTGCTGAGCACGCTTCTGGGCACCTTACTGGTCGCGAGCGGAACTGCAACCCTCAATCAATGGATGGAACGCGTGTGGGACGGGCAGATGCGCCGCACAGCATCTCGTCCTCTGCCTGCGGGCAGAGTTAGCGCGCGCGAGGCATTTTGGTTGGGGATGCTGCTAAGCGCTGCCGGTGGGCTTTATCTTGCTCTCGCCGTCAACGGGCTCGCGGCGCTTCTCGCGGTTTCGACATTGGTATCGTATCTTTTGATTTACACGCCATTGAAGCGAAAGACGCCGCTGTGCACGTTGTTAGGGGCTTTCCCTGGCGCCATGCCGACTCTGATCGGCTGGGCAGGAGCCTCGGCGACAATCGACAGACAGGCCTGGTTCCTTTTCGCCGTCCTTTTTCTGTGGCAGTTCCCCCATTTTCTTGCCATTGCCTTGATGTATCGCGAAGACTACGACCGTGCCGGCTACCGGATGTTACCTCGCTTCGATTTGGATTTCCGCTTCACTCGCGCTGAGATCCTGAGTTTTACAGCCATTCTTGTTACAACGACTCTGCTGCTGCCGGCCACGGGAGGCAGCGGGCTCACTTATAAGGCTGCTATGGCCCTTGCTGGAGCCTTCATGCTGTACCCGGTGGGAAAGCTGATGAAGTCTACCTCCCGGGTGTTGGCCAGCCGCGTGGTCCATGCGTCAGTCATTTATCTCCCCGTCGTTCTTGGGGTTATGATCGCCTGGAAGCGCTAAGTCTCCGCCGGTTGGGAAGATTCCAGACTTCGCGGTTCTCAACCTCTCTTCGCGGACGTCATCGAGGTTTAGCAATTAAGTTACTATTCTGGGAAGGAATCTGCGCACGCCGAGGCAAGATCCATTGAGGAGGTTATGGGGCTGGTTGTTACAAATTCAGAACAAACGGGAGTTGACAGAGACGGTTGGCTGAACTCCCCCCTTGATGCCACAGCAAGCTAACCGGCCGACGACGATTCTTTCTAGTCCACAACTTGCCAACAAGTTGCTATTATTGCGGATACTCCTACGCGCGCCGGACGGTACCTTATGATTTCAGGGGGACAAAATCTTAGAGCCTTACGCGAACAACTTGGCCTGACCATGCGAGACGTGGAGACGGCGAGTGCCAAGATTGCTCAGAGGCACGGTAACGAAGAATTCGCCATTCCGCCCAGCCGGCTTTCCGATATCGAGACCAAAGGTGTCGTCCCCAACATCTTCCGTCTGTACTCCTTTTCCGTCATCTATCGGAAGGACTTGCGAGATCTCATGGTCTGGTATGGGGTGAACTTGAACGGGATCGCAACCGATTTGGATCTGATCGCTCCGCCGAAGTCCCACTTCTCTGAAGCCTTGGCGAATCTCTCCAATGTTCAAGTGCCAGTGCGCCTGGACCCGAGCTTTGATCCCCGTCGTACCTCGAATTTCGGCCGAATGGTGGAGCAGTGGGGGTTGGTTCCCCTTGCCTATCTTGCGCAATTCGCTTCTTGCCAATTCACCTATGGCTACGTTGGCAGTGAAGATTGGACGATGTACCCGATACTTCCGCCGGGAAGTTTCGTGCAAGTTGATGAGTCGAGGAACAAAGTGGCGGAGGGCGGCTGGAGATCGGAGTACGAGAGGCCGATCTATTTCGTGGAGACTCGCGAAGGTCATACCTGCTGCTGGTGCACGCTCTCCAAGGAAGAAATCATTCTGCAGCCCCATCCTCTCTCCCCGGTTGCACCTCGCGTGCTTCGCTATCCTCAGCAAGCCGACGTGGTCGGACAGGTCGTAGGAGTTGCCATTAAACTGGGGGATTGGCGTCCGCTTTTCGACTCTTCAGCAAGCTCGAGAGCGCGTGAAGCACTGAACTGAGATGGCGAGTGGACCCCGTTCCCGGATTTGGCGGCAACAGTTGAGCCGTACGGGTTGAAAGTCTTTCCAGATAGACGATGGGCGAGAGTCCGGCCTCCTGGCTCGATTGTTGCACATCTTTTTCCAAGTTCCGGATAGGAGTGGCCAGAATACCGGAAAGCAGAGCACGATGGGCGTCGGCCAGCGCGCGCCGGGCGTGCACGTCCCCATAAACACGAGCCAGGCCCCAGTGGACGTACCCGCCCTCTTTGTCGCGCAGACGTGCCAGATACTCGAGGCGGCGGAGAGACCCCGCCATTGCCTTGAGGGTCGTCATCTGCAAGTCTTCCAGCGCTGAGAAAAGCGGCATTGTTGTTACATTTTCCGAAAATAGGAATTTCTCGCTTGCCTTGAGCAAAACGGTTAGCGTAGGCACATTATCACGGTTCCATCCCTCTGAGAAGGAGTTACACCGTGAAAAAGTGCTTGCTCTGGTTTGCCATTGCGTTGTTTCTAGCCACCGCTTCCGCCCCACCCGTCGCGAAGGCCGACGAACCACCCGCGTGTGACCCCAGCGGGTGTCAGAAGCCGGGTGTGAATCTGCAAGTATCGTAATTTTCTTGTCGAAAGCTGTTGTGGGCTGCTTGGGGAAACGATATATTCAACCGGGTAGCCCATGCTTCCCATCATCTGGCTGTCCCATGTCTTCTGGTTTTCCCATTGTTTACTGCAGGGAGCGCTCTTCGGACAGCTGATGCGGCGGCGCTACCATCAACAATACCCCTATTTTGCTCTTTATACCTTGGCAGCCACACTGAAGTCAGGCCTGCTCATAGCCATGAACTACGCACCATTCGTTAGTGGCCAGCAGTATATGCAGGTTTTCCTCTTGGGCGACGCTTTAATCACAGCGCTTACGTTCGGGGTGATTTACGAGGTTTTTAGGCACGTACTGCGGGACAACCCCCCGCTCGGTGCCTTTGCTACGGAATTGTTCCGCTGGATAATCGTCACTTTGGTTTTGGCCGCAATGGCGTTAGCGTGGATCGCACCCAGCTCAGGTGCGGGCCGCTTAATCTCAGGCTTCTTCCTGGTCCAGCGATCAGTAAACATTTTGCAGTGTGGCCTGCTCCTATTTCTCTTGTTATTCTCACGCTATTTTAACCTGCCGTTGCGAAGCTACGCCTTCGGTATTGCTATCGGGCTGGGTATCCTGGCTGCGGTAAACCTTGCCACCGCAGCGATACGATCGCAGGTCGAGCCTGCCGGCTGGGGTCCGGCTAATAGAGTGATGAACGTCGTAGGCGAGGGCGCTTATCTCGCTTGCGTGCTAGTGTGGTTCGCATATCTGCTGTTCCCGAAAAAAGAGTTGGGAGCCGAAGTCCGCGTGTTGCCGCAACACGATCTGGAAACCTGGAACGAGGAGTTGGAGCGCTTACTACACCAATGATTATCTCGATCGCGCTTGTCGTTCTGTCAGCTATAGCCCTGCTGTACTTCATCCGCTTGGCCAAGGGGCAGGCCATCGCACCGCGACTTGGTGATAATCCTGCAGAACAAATCCGCTTTGTGGATGTAAAGGCATTCCGGAATTTGATCGATCCCGATGAGGAAGAGTATTTGCGCTGCAAGTTGCACCCTACTGTCTTTCGAAAAATACGACGGGAGCGTCTTGGCGCGGCGGCCCAGTACATCTTATGCGCGGCGCACAATGCGGCGGTGCTGCTGAGCCTGGCAGAGGCTGCACGCCGTAGCTCGGATCCAGCAGTCGCCGAAATGGCCGACAAGCTTATCGCTAATGCCATCCGCTTACGGCTTTATGCCTTCCGGGTAGTCCCACGACTGTATGTTGCGATGGTGTTTCCGGTTCGACGTCCGTCGCCCGTTCGCGTGGCAGAACGTTACGAGCAGATGACCAGGCAAGTCGTACTGCTGGGACTGCAGTACCCGATGCGCGGCGTTTCGAGCGCGCTCTGAGCTTTCCAACCTTGCAGTAGGCTCTCAAATCCACTTCTTCGACACTGCGCTTGACTGCACTGCTGCCTCTAATCCCCTTACCCCGTTCATGTAAGGAGTCAGGCAACTGCAAAAATCCGTGCAATTGTCTATTATGGAAATATTCCCACGCGAGGATGGAGAGAAGCAGACGTGCCTGAGACCCAGACAGACGGACTGGAAGTCCTGGAAACACGGGAATGGCTGGACTCGCTGGATTACGTGTTGTCGAAAGGCGGTCCAGAGCGCGCCGGACGATTATTGCAGCAGCTCTCCTTGCACGCTCGGCGGGCCGCTGGAGTAAACCTGCCGTTCACGGCGACGACTCCTTACCAGAATACAATCCCAGCCCTGCAGCAACCTCCATTTCCGGGAAGTCAGGAGATGGAACGCCGTATCAAGAGCCTGGTGCGTTGGAATGCATTAGCCATGGTGGTACGCGCTAACAAGATCCAGGAAGGCATTGGCGGGCACATTTCGACCTACGCCTCCGCGGCCACGTTATATGAGGTCGCTTTCAATCATTTCCTGCGCGCACGCACCGAAACCGGCGATCGCGACATTATCTATTTTCAGGGACACGCCGCGCCGGGAATCTACGCGCGTGCCTATCTCGAAGGCCGCATCCCCAAGCAGAAATTGGAGAACTTCCGCCGCGAACTGAGAACCGGAGGTGGCTTGTCCTCCTACCCGCATCCTTGGTTGATGCCGGACTTCTGGGAGTTCCCCACGGTTTCGATGGGCCTTGGCCCCATCCAGGCAATTTATCAGGCCCGCTTCATGCGTTACCTGGAGAACCGCGGGCTGAAAGAGGCAAGAGGCGGCAAAGTTTGGGCGTTTCTCGGTGACGGCGAGATGGACGAACCGGAATCGCTCGGCTCGATCACGCTCGCCTCCCGCGAGAGACTCGACAACCTGATCTTCGTCGTCAACTGCAACTTGCAAAGGCTCGACGGCCCAGTGCGGGGAAACGGGAAGATCATTCAGGAGCTGGAAGCGATTTTCCGCGGCGCAGGCTGGAATGTCATCAAGGTCATCTGGGGCAGCGACTGGGACAGCCTTATCCGAAGCGATCGCGATGGACTGCTGGTCAGGCGAATGGGCGAGATCAGTGACGGCCAGTATCAGAAATATTTCGTGGAAAGTGGCGCGTACTTCCGGCAAAACTTCTTTGGCACCGACCCGCGCCTCCTGAAGATGGTCGAGCACCTATCCGACGAGCAGCTCGCCCGCATGCGGCTCGGCGGCCACGATCCCATCAAAGTGCATGCCGCATACAAGGCAGCCGTGGAACACGAAGGTTCGCCGACGATCATTCTTGCAAAAACTATCAAAGGCTATGGACTGGGTGAAGCCGGTGAAGGCAAGAACATCACGCATCAGCAAAAGAAGCTGAATGACGAGGAACTCTGGATGTTCCGCTCCCGCTTCGGCATTCCCATTCCCGACGACGAACTGCATGATGCGCCGTTTTATCGTCCGGCGGACGACAGTCCGGAAATCACCTACATGCAGGCGCGCCGCAAGCAGCTTTCTGGCTATCTGCCCGAGCGAAAAGTGCGGTCGAAGCCGATCCATCCGGTTTCCGAATCTCATTTCGAGGAGTTCTATAAAGGCACCGAAGGTCGCGAAGCTTCCACCACCATGGTTTTTGTGCGCCTGTTGTCGAAGCTTCTGCGCGATCCTGAGATTGGCAAACTGATCGTACCCATCATTCCGGACGAAGCGCGAACCTTCGGCATGGAAGCGCTGTTCCGCCAGGTGGGCATCTACTCCAGCGTCGGCCAGCTTTATGAGCCGGTCGATATGGACACTCTGCTGTATTACAAAGAGGCCCTGAACGGCCAGATTCTCGAGGAAGGGATCACCGAAGCCGGCTCCATGTGCTCGTTCATCGCGGCGGGCACGGCTTATGCCACTTACGGCATCAACACCATTCCATTCTTTATTTATTACTCGATGTTCGGGTTCCAGCGCATCGGGGATTTAATCTGGGCTGCCGCCGATATGCGGACGCGTGGCTTTCTGATCGGCGGAACGGCCGGTCGCACTACACTTGCCGGCGAAGGCTTGCAGCATCAGGATGGTCACAGTCACGTGCTGGCGCTCTCCGTGCCCAATCTTCTCGCCTATGATCCCGCTTTTGCCTACGAGATTGCGGTCATCATTGAGGACGGCATCCGGCGAATGTACGTCGACCAGGAATCTATCTTCTATTATTTGACCGTCACCAACGAGCCGCTGCCCATGCCTCCCATGCCGGAAGGTCTCGAAGTTCGCGATGGCATTCTCAAAGGCATATACCGCTTCAAAGCCTCGGCAAAGAAAGATGCAAGGCTGCGGGCCCAGCTCTTCGGCAGCGGAGCCATTATGTACGAGGTGCTCAAGGCGCAGCAGATTCTTGAAGAGAAATACGCCGTGGCGGCGGATGTTTGGAGCGTCACCAGTTACAAGCGTTTATATTCTGATGCCAATGATTGCGAACGCTGGAATCGGCTGCATCCGGCGGAGACACCGCGCGTGCCTTATGTCACCCAATGCCTGAAGAATGCGCCCGGCATATTCGTGGCGGCATCCGATTATATGAAGGTATTGCCGGAATCAATTGCGCACTGGATTCCCGGTCGGCTGGTTTCCCTGGGAACGGATGGCTTCGGCCGCAGCGAGAACCGCGCTTCCCTTCGTGACTTCTTCGAAGTGGATGCCAAACACATAGCCCTGGCGACGCTGAATGCTCTAGCGCAGGAGAAACAGATCGAGCAGGACGTGGTTCAGCAGGCAATTCGAGATCTAGGAATTAATCCAGATAAGCCCAACCCAGCCACCAGTTGAATTTGCCTCTGTGCACTCCGTGTCCTCTGTGGTTGGCTTGGGGTTTCTAACACAGAGTACACAGCGGGGATGAAGAAGAGAGCGTTTTGGTGACGGAATTCAAGCTGCCCGAACTCGGTGAGAATGTCGACCATGGCGATCTGGTCCGCCTGATGATTTCCCCGGGCGCCAGCATCATCGAGGGTCAGCCGGTCATGGAACTTGAGACCGAAAAGGCGGTTGTCGAAGTTCCATCTTCGGTGAGCGGCACGGTGAAAGAGATTCGAGTCAAAGAGGGAGACAAGGTCCGAGTTGGCCAGGTAATCTTCACCGTGGACAACGGAGCGGCCAGCGTGGTGCGGGCGCCCTCGCCGGCGAAAACCACCCCTGTGCCCGAGCCCTCGAAACCGCCACAACCTCAGGCAGCGAACTCGCCGGCACGAGGGGCAGCGGCTGCGGCTCCGTCGATAGCCCTTGCCGGTCCCGCCGAATTCAAGCTTCCCGAACTTGGAGAGAACATCTCCGAAGGCGATCTTGTGCGCCTCATGATTTCTCCAGGCACGAAGGTTTCCGAAGGCCAACCTGTAATCGAGCTCGAGACCGAAAAAGCGGTAGTCGAAGTTCCATCATCGCTGGCTGGGGTGGTGAAAGAAGTCCGCGTCAAGCAAGGGGATAAGGTCAAGGTCGGTCAGGTTATCTTCACCGTCGAAGGGACTGCCGTCTCCCCGCCCGCCGGATCCAAACACATACCTGTGGAGCGTGTTTCCGGGCAGCACGGGGCGCGCCTGGCGTTCCAGGCCGCGATTCGGGCGGAAGGTAAAACCGAAGAGCAGGCCCTGCCGCCCGATCAACCCCAAGTTCCACTCCCGGCTTTCTCCATGCCGGAGCAATTAGGCAAGGTGGCGGGCACGGAGCATCGAGAGCCCGTGCCGGCGGCGCCGCACGTTCGCCGATTGGCTAGGGAACTCGGAATTGAGATTCATGACGTAAAAGGAACTGGCCCGGGCGGACGCATCAGCGAGGACGACGTCAAAGCACATTCTAAGCAACTACTGGTCGCGGCCATGGCGGCTACCCAGGCGCCGGAAGCCGCCCACATCATCCAGCCCGAGCTCCCGGATTTCTCCAAATGGGGAAAGATCGAGCGCGTCTCGATGCGCGGCGTGCGGCGGAAAACCGCCCAGCATCTTTGGGAAGCCTGGCGCACTATTCCTCATGTCACGCAGAATGACCGCGCCGACATCACCGAACTCGAGCAGTTGCGGGCGCGCTTTGCGCCCAAAGCTCAGGAAGCCGGCGGCAAAATGACAGTCACCGCGATTGCTCTAAAAGTCTGTGCCTCCGCCCTGAGAATCTTCCCCCAATTCAATGCCAGCATTGACCTCTCCAAAGAAGAAATCATTTACAAGCAATACGTGAATATCGGCGTGGCCGTCGATACCGACCGAGGGCTGCTCGTCCCGGTGATTCGCGATGTGGACAAGAAGAACATCGTTGAGCTGGCCGCTGAACTCACCCAGCTTTCCCAGAAAGCGCGGGACAAGAAGCTTACGCCCGCAGAAATGGAGGGCGGGACTTTCACGATTACCAATCTCGGCGGAATTGGCGGGACTGGCTTCTCGCCCATCGTGAACTATCCCGAAGTCGCAATTCTCGGGCTCTCGCGCTCCAGCATGGAACCCGTGTGGATGAACGGCAAGTTTGAGCCTCGCCTGGTGCTGCCGCTTTCTCTCTCCTACGATCATCGTTTGATTGATGGCGCCGATGCCGCACGATTCTTACGTTGGATTGCAGAAGCTTTCGAGCAGCCTTTCTTGCTGTCGGTACAAGGGTAACTTTTTCTGGAATTTACGGAAGCTGGTGATATCAACGGTTGTCATTCCGAGCGGAGTTCTGTTGTCCGCTCGCGGACGACAGAACGCAGTCGAGGAACCTGCTGTTCCAACCGCAAGCAAAGCAGGTTTCTCGACTACACAGGATCAGCCGCCAGCGGCTGATCTTGCTCCGCTCGAAATGACACACAAGCTTTACTGTCTCGAAAACGAATGTCTGAGAATCTGAACCTTCACATCGCCGTGATCGGCGCCGGTCCGGGTGGATACGCCGCAGCCTTCCTCGCGGCCGATCTCGGAATGAAAGTCACTTTGATCGACCC
>DASPSE010000161.1:0-8953 GCA_035624085.1 Terriglobales bacterium | reverse complement strand
AACGCGCGATTACTGCGTGCGTAAAGGATATCTGGAAATCTTCCAGAAAGCCGGGGCGCACGTGATCGAGCCCAGTTGCGGCGCCTGCATTAATGCCGGGCCGGGCGTTACGACACGTCCGGAACAGGTGGTGATCAGCGCGCAAAATCGGAATTTTCCCGGCCGCAGCGGACCGGGGCAGATGTACCTGGCGAGTCCGCTGACTGTAGCGGCAAGTGCGGTCGCCGGATATATCGTGGAGTACCAGCCGAGCGGCGAGCGGGAATTGGTGGGCGCGTAAGCGCTAAGCTACTTCACTTTACTGGAACGCTGCAACCGATAGTATCGTTTCATGTACCTGCGGCGCTTTGCTTTGAATTTTTCTGTTTGCTCGTACAATTTGTGTCTGCAGCTCGGTGAGCACGATCTCTGAGTCTTCCTGCACGCAAAAAACCAGTTTCCGCACAGGCATTGCCGCAACCAAGTCAGCTCATTTACTTCAGCGAGACTCATCACAGCCAGAGCGGCTTCGGCCTCCTCTTCCTCTGCTCGTTTGAGGTGGGTAAAAACGCTACCGAAGGTTAGGTTTTGCTCTTTATCCCAACCAAGTATGGGTGGTGAGGGATACCTGGCGATTAGCCTCTGGATGATCCGGATTGAGTCAGACGCCTCGCTTGGCATTTGTACGGTTATCCTGGTAAACCAGCTGGTGGGGTCGGGCGGTTCTCGCTTTATCGTCTTGATATGATGCCTAAGCCGAATGAGACCCTGCAGTGCCGCAATGAGTTGCTCGATCCTGCGGCGCGCCGGTTTGGAGCAGTAGCGCGTTGGCAGCTTTCCGTTCAGCCAACCCAAAATGTTCTCTCTCCAGTTTTCGACGTACAGGGTTTGCCGCCTGTATAACACACGCTTCTTTGGCATCATGTGTGTGTTAAAAATAGTTGCAAAAGACTGCCGGTGTCAACGAAAATCAGCGAGGACATACTTGGGAGGCCCGGATTCCGGCTGCCAGGCACGGCCGAGGTACCGAGGTAGTCGGTCGCCCTTGAGCTTGAATTAGTTTAGAGGTAGCGATGGCAAAGGCGGGGAAGAAGCCGGAAACGAAATACGACCGGCTATGGTGTGAATGCGATTGTTCAAATTGCGAGATCGGTGCGCACGAACGCTGTAATTCTTCGCAGTGCCACATGCCGAAGTGGAAGGACATCAAGATCAAGCCGCCGAAGAGCCGCTAGCGCAGGCTCTTCTGGGCAAACTGCCTGAACTGGAACTCGAACTCCTCGGGTGAGTAAACCCCCTTCTGCACGAGAAGAGTATTCATGGCATAAACCGTCGCGCGGAACCGCTCGTCACGGGACAGCCTTTCCATTGCTTCATCGAAACTGATCAATTGCGTGCCTTCAGGGGTTGTCCGCTCGGACCGATCAACAGGGGTGGTTGCCATAGAGTACCGCCTCCGATTGTACATTCTACGACACATCTATACTGCCGAGTTCCAGCGAAATCGAAAAGAAAGGCGGTTACTTATGCACGGTCGTCGATGCCCCTGCTAACCTGTCGGGGTCTGTGACCTGTAGCCAGCCGTCCAGCCTATGGCAGTTCCCTGCTGACGGAGCGCCTCAACCGTCGCAGGCTCCACAGAGCAAACTGTGTCGTCAGCAAGATTGCGCCTCCGCCCAACGAGCAGCCTACCGGAACCAGCCACCAGCCTAACAATTCACGCTCCTGACCAGGCGCGCCTAGAAATCCTCCCACGTGCAGGGAGAAGTGCGTCGGATCGTTCCTGTACCACAGCCCGACTCCCTGTGGGTGAAACGGTTTCATCAGGGCCGCGATGAAGAAACACACACCGAAACTGTATCCGATGACGCAGACCATAAATACGACGAACCCAATGACGCTCAACGTAGACCAGTAAAACAGGCTGCGCAGAATTGTCCATGGGGTGCGGCTGCTTTCCGCCCGTGCGACAAGGTTTTCGGAGACATAGAGAGCAGCAATCTGTTCCGGGCGCCCGAACGATTGCAGAACCGACTCTACCGCAGAGTCACGCGGACCGCTGGTCAATTCCAAGCGCTCGGCAATATGCGCGCGCAGCTCGTTCAGAATGTCGGTCACTTCTGGATCTGGCAGCCCGCGCAATCCGGTGCGAACCCGCCTCAGATAGCTATCAATTTTCTCGTTGGCTGCAGTCATCTTAACGTTCCTCCTTGAGCAGGGGCTTGAGCAGGCCGTCCAGTTTGGCCGAGAAGCGCGACCAGACTCGCGCCATAGCAACCGCCCGTCTACGTCCCATGGCCGTGAGGCGATAATATTTCCGCGGATGCCCAAGTTCCGCTTCCACCCACTCGGCATCCAACAAGCCTTCCGCCCGCAAGCGGCTGAGCAGCGGATACACCGTCCCCTCGGTGATCACCAGGTCGGATTCGTTCTCCAGAACCCGCAGGAGTTCCAGGCCATAGAGCCGTCCGCCCCACAGGCTTGCCAGGATCGCTAGTTCCAGACAGCCTTTGCGCAGCTGAACTTCCCACTTGTCGGCTGCGTCATGATTTACGGCCATGCACTATACTATGCATTACATAGTATAATGTTGTCAAGAGTAATAAATCTATGACGCACGATTTTGCTCCCCGGGCGGCCGCGAGCGTCCCGGTCCCGCGCGGGGCTGTCCCCGTTTGGACGAGCGCGACGCCAGTCCCCGCCAGCCCGGCGCCAATTGCGGTTCAATTCTGTACGGTGGCTGCGGTTCTTGCTAGAATGTTGGTTTACAGTTTATCCTGCACAGCTCTCAGGGGAGACGAGACTCATGGCATACGTAATTGCAGAACCGTGCATTAACACCAAGGATACCGCCTGCGTGGATGCCTGCCCGGTGGATTGCATTCATCCTAAGAAAGACGAACCGGCGTTCGCGGAGGAGGAGATGTTGTACATCGATCCGGTGGAGTGCATTGATTGTGGCGCGTGCGTGCCGGTATGCCCCGTCTCAGCCATTTTTGCCTTGGATGATCTGCCGGAAAAGTGGAAGCACTTCACCGAGCGCAATGCGAAGTACTACGGCCGTTAGGTCCGGTTTTAGGAAGAGTTCGCAGGTGCAAGTCCAGATGGGCTTGCGCCTCTTTTGTTCTCAGGCGTCAAATTCCGATTCTTCTTTCCTACGAAAAACGCAATCCGCCGAAGGAAAGGCGGCTGTCACATGTCTAGCCTCGAGACAGCCTTGTGCCGATAAATTGACACGGATTTGACAATTTCTTGACAGGCGCGCGCATTGCGCTGCATAGCATCGTCCCGACAGCAGCGGGTGATCGTCCCTTAGTCCTTATCTGCTGATCTTCCATTCTGTAATGAGGAGAATAAAGAAGCCATGAATTCCGAACGTCGTTTGGCCCACCGTATTGGGCTTATCGCGATGCTGATATCAACGCTGATGTTGGCAGGGGCGAGGGCCCATGCTCGGCGCATCGCACCGGTTGCGTCTACCATTCCAGGCAACGGCGATCTCAATCCCTACGGGGTCGCGGTGGTTCCGACCACAACCGGAGCTTTAACCCAGGGGAATATCCTGGTCAGCAATTTTAACAACAGCGAGAATCTGCAAGGGACTGGCTCGACCATCATGCAGATTTCACCGGGTGGAAATGCGGTTCTTTTTGCGCAGATCAATGCGAATAACTTGCCGGGTCAATGCACCGGCGGCACCGGGCTGACTACGGCTCTGGTCTCCTTGAAAACCGGTTGGGTAATCGTGGGCAGCTTGCCCACTACAGACGGCACGGCGGCGACCGCGCAGGCTGGCTGTCTATTGGTGCTGGACAGCAACGGCAACGTGGCCGAGACCTTCTTTGGATCGCTGATTAATGGTCCGTGGGATATGACCGCCTTTGATGGCGGAGCCAACGTGAGCCTTTTCGTCACCAACGTCCTGAACGGGACTGTTGCCGGTGGTGGCGGCGTCGTGAATGAGGGAACAGTCGTGCGGCTGGATCTCTCCATCGCACATGGGTCTATGCCTAGCCTGCAGTCTATAACGACCATTGGGTCGGGATTTGCCGAGAGGACCGATCCGGTGGCCCTGGTCATCGGGCCTACCGGCGTGGGGCTGGACTTCTTCGGCGGAGTGCTCTACGTAGCCGACAGCCTTAACAACCGGATAGCGGCGATCTTGGACCCGTTAACTCGGCACTCCTCAGCCGGGACGGGAATAACCGTTTCCAAGGGCGGAGCTTTGAACGGCCCCCTGGGTCTGACCGTGGCCCCAGACGGCAACATCGTAACCGTAAACGGGAACAATGGGCTTGCCGTGACCATGACCCCCTTTGGTCACCAGATTTCAAAAGTACTGTTGGATAACACCGGCAGCCCTCCGGGAAATGGCGCGCTGTTTGGTTTGGCGATCGTAGGACAAAGCTTGTACTTCGTGGACGACGATCAGAACAATCTCAACGTTTTACAGTGAGACTGGGTGCAGTTGTGGCGCGCCATTCGCGTGCAGATGAAAGGATGGTGCGCCTTTTCATCCTTAGACGTCGGCAGGAACTTAAGAGACAATCTGGTGCGCCCGAAGGGACTCGAACTTGAGGCGTTTTGCGGGCGTGAGCGAAGCGGAAGCCCACAGCCGAAATCCTGAGCGCAGCGAAGGACCTCGACCGGCAAGAGCTCGGCGGTCATCTGGCGCGCCCGAAGGGACTCGAACCCCTAACCTACGGCTCCGGAGGCCGGCGCTCTATCCAATTGAGCTACGGGCGCGCTCTGACCTCAAGTGTACATGCGGAGCTTTGCCCCATCAATTACCCCAGACACGTTGTAGAGCCTACCAACGATTCCTTCCGCCACCACCGCCGCGGCCGCCGCGCTCCCTGCCACCACCCCCACCAGCGCGCTCGGCTTTAGGCCGGGCTTCATTCACGTTGAGCGTGCGTCCGGCAAGTTGTGAGCCGTTCAGCGCGGCGATGGCTTTTTCGCCATCCTCGGCGCTCGTCATTTCCACGAAGCCAAAGCCGCGCGAACGCCCCGTATCGCGGTCGGTCAGAATGGTGACACGATCCACCTGGCCATAGGTCCCGAAAAGGTTGCGCAGTTCATCTTCCGAGACATTGAAGTCGAGATTCCCAACGAAAATATTCTTCACGCGAACTTCGCCTCTCTGTGAGCTATTTGAGTGTGCGGCTTCGGCGTGAACAGAAGAGGCTGGTTGGCCAGAGAGCCAAAGTTAGCGAACAGTCAAATGCGCTGGAAGTATAGCAAATCTGGCAAGAATCGGAGGTAATTTCAGCAGCTAACGCCCTTTGGGGCGGTCCCTCATAAATTTAACGATTTAATAGTCTCCATCAGGACCTGGGCCGAGCGACGCAGCCTTTCGATCTCGGCAGTGTCGAGTTCCAGGCGAAGAACCTGCTCCACTCCGCCGCGATCTACGACCGTGGGGAGACTGAAGCACACGTCATTCAATCCATAGTAGTCCGCGATCAAGCTTGAAACTGAAAGGACCGTCTTCTGATTGCGGAGTATGGCTTGCGTGAGGCGCATCAGTCCGGCGGCAACCGCATAATAGGTTGCGCCTTTACGCTCGATGATGCGGTAGGCTGCATCGCGTGTCTGGCGGAAAATATCTTCCATGACCAGCGGGTCGTAGGGAAGTCCCTGAGTCTTGTAAAACTCCGGCAGGCGCATGCCGGCGATGTTGGCCAACGACCAAACCGGGACCTCACTGTCGCCGTGCTCACCGATGATGTAGGCGTGAACGCTGCGCGCATCCACTCCAAGATGCTGGCTCAGCAAATAGCGGAAACGGGCGGTGTCCAGGATCGTACCCGAGCCGATTACTCGTTGCGAAGGCAACCCAGACAGTTTCCATGCCGCGTAGGTGAGGACATCGACGGGATTGGTGGCGATAAGAAGAATTCCTCCCGTATTATTCTTCGCCACTTGAGGCACAATGGACCGCCAGATTGCAGCGTTCCTCTTAATCAACTCAAGCCGGGTTTCGCCGGGCGACTGGGCCGCACCCGCCGCCAGAACTGTGACCACCGCGCCGGCACAATCGGGATAATCGCCTGCCCAGACCTTCGTCGGATGCGTAAAGGGCACAGCGTGGTTCAGGTCCATGGCCTCACCTTCGGCTTTGGCCCGATTGGCGTCAATAAGTACAATTTCCGCCGCCAGCCCGCTCAGCAACAAGGCGTACGCAAACGTCGCACCTACGTTGCCCATCCCTACGATGGCCACACGGGTTAGATTGGAATCGTTGGATTCAAGTGCCATGGCTACAATCTGCGAATGTCATTCCGAGCGGAGTGGGACGATCCCTCCGGCTTTAATCCAGCTTCTCAACACTCATCTACTTTCCAATACCCCTCTCGCTGATAGGCGATCTGCAGCAGCCGGTTCTTGGGATCGTGCCGCTTGCCACAATTGGGACAAATCAAGTAGCGCGTCCAACTTGTGCCTTCGCGATCGTAGTTCTCCGTAACTGCAAATGTCTTGCCACAACTGCAGGGAACAAGAAAGATTCTGAAGTGTTTGTGCGTGAACTTGCGCATTCAGCAAACAGCTTTCATTTCGTCAGTATACGGCTACAATCTGATTATGTGCCTGGACGTAATCGTTAAGTGGACTCAGATCATTTCTTATATTGTCGGTGCGGTCGCCGCATTTTCGGCAATGTGGGTATATCGAAGCAACTCGCGCCGCGAGCGCGCCCGCTGGGCCGAGCGCTTGTATTCACGATACTACGAAAAGAAGAACCTTAAGAGCGTCCGCGACCTGCTAGACTCGACACCCGATGATCCAAAGGTTGTAGAGTTTGTCAGGGAAGACTCCTCGGCTTGGACCGATTACCTAAACTTCTTCGAGTTTGTGGCATACCTTCAGGATTCTAAGCAACTTTCTAAGGAGGATGTGTGGGCGCTGCTCGGCTATTATTTTGAGTGTCTGAAGAGGCATCGGTGTTCGAGCGACTACATTCGAGATAGAAAAAGAGGGTTCGACTACCTCAGGAAGTTGTTGCTTGGTGAATGATCGAGGATCGCCTAAATGAAACAGTATCTGTTTACCTATGGCACTCTGCAGCCTGGAAAAGCGCCGCCTGAAATTGCCACAGCCGTACGTCGCTTACGGCGTGTAGGGCGCGGTTTTGTGCACGGTCGTCTCTACGATCTGGGCGAGTATCCGGGCGCCGTGCTCAGCAAAACGGGTCCAGTAATCGCGGGCCTGATTTTTGAGCTTCCCGCAGATCCAGACGTACTCAATCGTATCGACGAGTACGAGGGATTTGACCCAGCGCATCCGGAAGCCAGCCTTTTTGTTCGTAAAGAGTGGCCGGTAACGTTCGAAGGTACTAAGAAGAAGGGGAAATGCTGGATCTACGCCTACAACAGACATCCCGGCTCGGCCCCGAATATCTCGGGCGGTTCTTCCAGAGTTCGAAACCACCGGGCACGTTAGTTAGCCCCCTCGTTCCACAACCACCATCGAGCTCTTCTTGCGCTTGTTGGATTCCAGTATTTTCTTGCGCAATCGCAACGACTTTGGAGTGATTTCGACGAATTCATCATCCGCGATGAACTCGATAGCCTGTTCCAAATTGAGCTGGCGAAACGGCACCAGGCGAATAGCTTCATCCGCCGTGGAAGCTCTCATGTTGGTCAGTTTCTTCTCGCGCACCACATTTACATCGAGATCGTTATCCTTCGCGTTTTCGCCGATGACCATACCCTCATAAACCTCGACACCAGGACCAAGGAACAATTCACCGCGCTCTTGCAGCCCCCACAGCGCGTAGGCGGTGGTGGCTCCGGGACGGTCCGCAACCAACGCTCCCGTCGGCCGATGGGGAATTTCGCCCTGCCATTCGGTGTATCCATCAAACAGAGAATTCATCACGATGGTGCCGCGCGTGTCCGTGAGCAACTGGCTGCGCAGGCCAATCAATCCGCGGCTGGGAACGCGGAACTCGATTCGCACCCTGCCGTAGCCGTGATTGTGCATATTTACGACTTCACTTTTGCGGCTGCCAAGCTGCTCCATCACCACGCCGACAAACTCTTCCGGAACGTCCACCGTCAGCCGTTCCACCGGTTCCATCAGTTTGCCATCCACGTGCTTCGTCACGATCTCCGGCTTGCCGACCATCAACTCATAGCCTTCGCGGCGCATCATCTCGATCAGGATCGAAAGCTGCAGCTCACCGCGCCCCATGACCGTGAACGAGTCGGTGCTGTCCGTCTCCTGCATTCGCAGAGAAACGTTCGTTAACAGTTCTTTCTCGAGCCGCTCGCGCAGATGGCGAGACGTGACATACGTGCCTTCTCGTCCCGCAAACGGCGAGGTATTTACCGTGAATTGCATCGCGATGGTGGGCTCATCGATGGTAATCGGTGGCAGTGGCGCTGGATTCTCTGCGTTCGTGATGGTTTCGCCGATGGTGATGCCTTCGACGCCGGCCACGGCAACGATATCGCCGAGCGTGGTTTCTGTAATATCGGTGCGGCGCAAGCCGGAGAAGGAAAACAGCTTCGTGATCTTCGTCTTCTGCACGGACCCGTCCAGTTTGGCGATGCCAACTTCCTCGCCCGTTCGCAGCGTGCCATTGAATACGCGCGCGATCGCCAGCCGTCCGAGATAATCGCTGTAATCGAGATTAGCCACTAAGATTTGCAGCAGCCCTGTTGGATCGCCAGCCGCTTCGGGAATGGTATTCAGGATCGCATCGAAAAGCGGTTGCAAATTCTCGCCGGTGCGCCTTATGTCAGGCGAGGCCGTTCCAGCCTTCGCATTCGTATAAAGAACCGGAAAGTCGAGCTGTTCTTCCTGTGCGTCGAGATCGATGAACAGATCGTAAACTTCGTTGAGAACTTCCTGAGGACGAGCGTCGGCACGGTCAATCTTATTAATAACGAGAATCGGTGGAAGATGCGCCTCCAGCGCTTTGCCCAGCACGTAGCGAGTCTGCGGCAAGGGCCCCTCGCTGGCATCG
>DASPSE010000150.1:0-31978 GCA_035624085.1 Terriglobales bacterium | reverse complement strand
CCCATTCCGCGCCGAATTCTTCGTCGGGCAGCTCTCGGGACAGCAGTGGGAACTGTGTCAAACCTGTCCGCAAGCTAATTCACAAGGCGTTGTCGGTCCAAACATTGTTCCGCAGCCTTTTATCCACGGTGAGAAGATCAGTTTCCAACCTACCCCGAACCTGGAGTTTGGGATGGGCGTGACGGCCCTGTTCGGTGGGCCAGGGCTACCCGTCACCTTCGGTAATTTCTTCCGCACCTATTACATTCACACACCGAACCTGGCGAAGAATCCTGGTAAGCGGGTCTCGGCTGCCGATCTAACTTACCGGGTTCCGCATTTACGGAACCGGCTGACTTTTTACCTTGACTCTATGACATGGGACGAAGTTTCGCCCATAGGTTCAACTCGCGCCAACGTGAATCCTGGCATTTACATGCCGAGGATACCGAAGGCGCCAAAGCTACAGCTGCGTGCGGAGGGATTCAACGTGTCCCGCACGAAAGAATTTTCCCCAGGATGGGTTTATACGAATGCCGACCGCTATCGTTCCGGTTACACTAGTGACGCAAGTCTACTGGGCAGTTGGATAGGTCGCGCTGGCCGCGGCGGGCAAGGATGGCTGACCTACTCGTTCTCGCCTCGAAACAGATTTCAGTTCGGTTACCGCCTGCAAACCGTTGCCCCCGATTTCATTGGCGGCGGCCGGCTAGCGGACTATTCCGCTCAGAGCGAATTCAAGTTCGGGCGCGATGTCTCGGTTTCGGGGATGTTTCAGTATGAGCAGTGGAGGTTTCCGGTTATCAGTTCGGCGCGTCAGTCCGATATAACAATTTCCCTGCAAATGACGTTTTACCCGAGGTGGCGGTTAAACAAGTGAAAGTCTCTTTTCAAGCTGGCAGCCGAGATTCCAACTCGAGGGAGCCTGTGGCACTAGACTCGCGGAATATGAGTGCCGCAAATGAGGTCGACATTGGATTAACAGAGCGTCGGCATGAAATGGGCAGCTTAAGGCTTACGCCGGTGGCCGTGCTGGTGCGTAACTCATTTCTGACCCTGGCGACCGAAGCGTGGATACTGGTATCCCTCGTAGTTGCAATGCCCATGCTCGTGAAGTGCCTGGGTGAAAATGCATTTGGTTTGTTCTCCTTGGCTTGGGTCGTTATCGGTTACATGGCAATTCTCGATCTCGGAGTGAGCCGAGCCGCGACAAAATACATCTCCGAACACTTGGCACAATCCCAGTTTGCTACTGCTGAGCAGATTGTACGTAGTTCTATTATCATAAACTTGGTCTTGGGTATTGTCGGTGCGGCAGGAATATTGATCTTTTCACCGTTCTTGGCCCAACGCGTTCTCAAGATTCCATCGGCGTTGATTGGTCAAGCGAACCTTGTTCTGGTGGCTATTGCAATTTCCGGTCCTGTTCTGCTGACCCAAGCTGCTTGTCGGGGCGTCCTGACATCGCTGCAAAGTTTTGGGTGGATCAATTCAATCAATGGTATCGCCACGGGTTTACAGTGGTTCGTAGCTTACCTTCTGGCGTGGAAGGGCTATGGAGTTGGAATCGTAGTCTTAGCTACGGTTGTTGTTAGAATGGCCGCAACGCTGATTTATTTGGGGGTTCTCGTACGTCTGGTGCCCGGGATCATTACTGGGTGGAACTGGTATCTCCACCACGCTGGGAAGTTGGTACGTTACGGAGGATGGGTAACGGTCGCAGGTTTAATTGCTCCGATTTTGACTTATTTGGACCGGATTTTTGTGGCGTCGTTTGTATCCCTTGCGGCAGTCACTGTTTATACGCTTCCTTTCGAGCTAATGGCCCGGCTTCGGGTGGTCCCGAACAGCGTGGTTGCTACACTGTTCCCAGCGTTCAGTGAACGCGAAGTATTGCAGGACAGGGGGGGCCTGCAGCGCCTGTACTTGGGGGCGGTACGTTATTTGTTCCTCTTGCTGTTACCTTGCCTTGCTTACCTGGCCATTCTCGGTCCTGACGTCCTCACGTTGTGGATCGGGAGCGATCTCTCACATCAAAGCGCGCAAGTACTGCGAATACTCGCGGCCGGAGTCTTGCTTAATGCACTCGCCTACATCCCGTTTGCGGCCCTTCAGGGCCTTGGTCGGCCGGACCTGACGGGGAAAATTCAGCTCCTTGAACTGCCCGTGTACGTATTGATCTGCTATACCCTAATACCCAGATTTGGGGTTTCTGGCGCTGCTTTGGCTGGTTCGATTCGATGCGGAGTGGATGCTGTGATCTTGTTTTGGGCCGCCCAGAAATACGTCGGATGTCATCTTCACCTACGGATGCTGCAACGAGTGCTATTGCCTCTATGTTTGCTCTTCGCTTGCCTAGGAGCGGAAGTGTACATTTTTAGCGGGTCCAGTGTGCGTCTCGGCGTCGGGCTTGGAGTTGTTTTCCTGTATGCGCTGGCTGTTTGGAAGTACTCTCTCGACTACAAGGATCGGCCATTGATCGCAAAGGCGTTGAATTTTCTCCGCCAGCCAGCGACCTCTTAGTTAAAGGCAAGGGCGGTACGATCCGGTCGTGCTCGTTACGACCATTTTGGCACTTGAAGAAGTTATCCGCGAATGAAACAGACTGCCGTCATCATCGTGACCCACAACAGCGCTCGTTTTATTGCTGCGTGTTTGTCATCGCTAGGGGTGGACGACGCTGTCGTCGTGGTGGTTGACAACGGCTCGGCAGACGATACGAAACAAATCATTCGGCAATATCCGCATGTACGCTTGATCGAAGCAGACGGAAACTTGGGCTACGGCAAAGCACTAAATCTCGGCGCGACACAAACCGATGCCAAGTACCTAATTCTTTCCAATGCGGACGTCATCTATCG
The DNA here is from genome assembly GCA_035624085.1 of Terriglobales bacterium. Taxonomy (GTDB): domain Bacteria; phylum Acidobacteriota; class Terriglobia; order Terriglobales; family Acidobacteriaceae; genus JAFAGX01. Next base: position 29,138 of record DASPSE010000150.1, on the reverse strand, counting down.
TGAGGACACAATCGTAGCGCTCGTTTCTTTCCTGAAATCAGACCCGAAGATTGCTATCACTGCTCCTCAGCAGATTTCGACGAATGGAGACTGGCAAAGAAGTTATGAAGACGCGCCAGGAATTTGGTCGGGCGTCAAGGACGTGGCCGGCATTAGTTCCGCCTTCCGCTGGTATCGGCACCTTCGTTGGCCCAGGAGGGTCGATCATCGCGCGAAAGAAGTTGGCTATTTGACCGGGGCTGTGTTAGCTGTGCGCCGAGAAGCATTTTGTGAGGTTGGTGGCTTCGATGAAGACTTTCACTTCTATGGCGAGGATTCGGATCTTTGCATGCGCCTCCGCAGCGCTGGTTGGAAAGTTGTCTTTTGTCCTTGGGCTGAGGTGATTCATTATGGCGGAGGGCACTCAACCCAGGTGGACCGATCCGACAAATTTGCCCGTTTGCTTACCCATGGCCAGGCGACACTGGCCAAGAAGCATCTGCCTTTGTGGCAAGCCTATCTTTACGCATGGATGAAGCGAATTTATTTCCAAAGACTTGCGCTGACTCTTCGGCTCATTAGAATTTTTGCTCCAAGCAGCAAGAATGCACAATTCTCTCAGAGAATCTGGATCATGGATACACATACAAAGCTGTGGGCCGAGCAACTTGGTGAACTGCGGGCGAAAGCTCCCCAGGCTGGAAGAATAGGTACTTGCTAGCGGGAATTGTGCTTGTCCTGCGCCTTTAGGAGGCTGATTCCTTTGAGTCTCACGTAGAGAACTTACCTCATGAGTATCATGGATACAAAGACCATGCCCGAACCGGGCAGGGCAACAGAACTGAATGGCGATCTGAAACCTCGAGTTTTCGAGCACAGCGACGGCCGCGGGTTCTTCGAGACCATATCGTTACTTTGGGCTGGCCGGAGGCAGATTTGGCAGTTTGTTGTTGCCGGTTTCGTCACCGGGGTTCTCGTGGCCCTCGTAGTTCCCCCTAGGTATAAGTCGACTACCCAGCTCATGCCTCCTGATGCCCAGTCGAGTTCAGGAATGTCGCTGCTGTCAAGCTTCATGAGCGCAGGTACGAGCGACACGGGCAGTGCAACGGGGGCAGATCTGGGATCATTAGCTGGCAGCTTGCTTGGCCTCAAGACACCTGGTGATCTGTTTGTCGGAGTGCTTCAGAGTCGAACCGTACAAGACGAACTTATTAATCGCTTCGACCTTCGGAAGGAATACAACGTCAAGCGCTACGAGACAGCCCGCAAGAAGTTGGTGAAGAACACGGAGATATCCCTGGATCATAAGAGCGGGATTATCAGCATTACGGTGTATGATCGCCACCCGCAACGGGCTGCCGATATGGCCAAAGAGTACGTCGCCGAGCTCAACGTGCTCATGGCGGAGCTGTCGACCTCCTCCGCGAGGCGAGAGAGAATTTTCCTTGAAGAACGTCTACGCGTTGCTAAACAAGAACTCGACGCTGCATCCAAAGACTTGGCTGAGTACTCCAGCAAGAACGCCACCCTCGACGTGGAGGATGAAGGTAAAGCAATTGTTGAGGCCGCCGCCACACTAGAAGGGGAGTTGATCGCTGCCCAGTCCGAGGTGAAGGGCTTGGAACAGATCTACACTTCGAACAACGTTCGGGTGAAGTCTCTGCACGCCCGGATTGCCGAACTGCAACGCAAACTGAATGAAGTCGGTGGCACGAAAGGTATTTCAGTCGCTGATGTCGGCCCAGGTTCGAATGCACAGGGCGGCACCGATGACTTCCTGTATCCATCCTTGCGCCAGTTACCCGTATTAGGCGAGCGTTACATCGACCTTTATCGTCGCGCGAAAATCGGGGAGAAGGTGTTCGAGCTTCTTACAGCCCAGTACGAGATGGCACGGGTTCAGGAAGCGAAGGAGATCCCAACGGTGAAAGTTCTTGATGTGGCGAACTTTCCCGAAAGGCGAAGCGGCCCTCCACGTACCGCACTGACCATGCTTTTCACTATGTTCTTTTTTCTCATAGGCGTAGTTTGGATTGTTGGTAAACGGAGATGGAACCAATTAGACCATTATTCGCCTGTGAGGCTCACGGTGTTGGAAATCGCTAGCGATGTCCGCGCAACTAAGTTTTGGGCTAAGAGCGAAGCTCTGTTTCATGGAGTTAGTGCGAAGCTTCGGGAAACCGGCTTCATTCGGTCTCGCACAAAAGGTATCTTGCCCGAAGAATGATCCCACTGTCAGTTCTTCTAGCATCGAGCGTTGCTGGTGTTTACATCGCTCGTCGGTTGCTTGGTAGCTGGGTCAATCATCTCTCCATCTACTCTGTCACGTGGGGTCTTTCGCTATCAGCATACGAATTGGGGCTCATCGTTTACAATCCGATTTGCACGGAGGCATGGCTGTATATTGCGGTCGCATGGGTCTCGGTGTTCCTTGGAGCCGCACTGGTTGTGTTTAGTATGCGGAAGCAGGCTCTTGGAAATGTAGTGATGCCAGACTTCAACCCCTCCTTCCTGAGGATCACAATCTGGGTCTTATCGCTGTTGACCGTGGTGTCTTTGATCCAACAGATACGGCAGATCCAAGCTGAGTTTGGCGGGTTAACGGAGGCGCTGGTTCTTAATCCAAATGACGTCTACGTAAGCCGGGCCGCAGGCGAATTAGGAGGCGTGCCATACCTGGGCTTCTTCGAACTTCCAGCCGCATGCTTGGCTGGACTATATACGGCTCGATTGCGAAAACTAACCTTTACAGCGCTGCTTCCAATCCTCGTAGCGGCGGCCGCCTCGGTGATATCGATGCAGAGAGCAGGTTTGCTGATTGCCGCCCCTTTGTTCGTTTACGCCTTCATTTTCTCACGCACATCCCGGAGAATTAGACTCAGCAAGCGATGGATAGCCACCTTGGCTGCAAGTAGTGTGGTACTCTTCGGGGCCTTTCTCTTGATCGGGTCTCACCGTGGTTCGTACATGTACCACTCAGGTCAGACACAGGAGTTGAACAATTTCGCGGAATACATGAGTGGACTTCCTTCCCTCTACTTCTATGTGTCAGCTACCGGGCCTACTCTTAGTCAGTACTTGTTGCACCCAGAAGTTGATACTTATTCATTTTTTGGTAGTAATACCTTCGCTCCCGTCTGCCGCCTTCTGGCGAAGCTTGGTTTTCGCACCTCCGTCCCCTACTACACTCCTTTCTATTACGTACCTCAGGACGGGAATCAAGCCACGTATTTAGCCTACATTGACGCCGATTTTGGCCCTGCAGGGATCGTAATCGTGCCGGCCATCCTAAGTGGCGTGCTCACCTTTCTGTCTCTGAGAAATAACTCCCAATTCCGGATCTCCCGTTTGATGCTCTACGTAAACCTGCTCGTAGCTATCACTTTCTCTTTCTCGGGATACTACCTGGGTCTCACGTATTGGCTCACAAGTTTTGTCACCAGTGCACTAATAGGTTGGTGGATCGACAAGACAAGTGAGCAACAAAACCAACGCAGCCTACCGGACGCCGTTTGACGAAGACGATAGAAGAGAAGATGAGCGGGCGCTTCTCTTCCGGAGCCGATGTGCACGGAAGCAGCGTGGCGTTGTCTGACAGCGCTGATCACCACGAGAGAAGACTCAACATCGGGTTTGTGACTTCGCAGGACCCGATGGACCGACGTTCATGGTCAGGCAGCTATTACTTTATGGTTAAGGCGCTTCAGAGGCACTGCGGTGACGTGCATTGCCTGGGACCGGTGAAGCCGGTTGTTGAGACCGCTGGCAAAGCCTTAAACAGGGCATCCCGCTTCCTGTTTAGAAAAGGTTATGACTCCTCTCACAGTTTTGTACTAGGGAAGAGGTATGCCCAGATATTCAAGCAGAGACTGAATGGTACTCCTACCGACTTACTGTTTGCGCCGGCTGCCTCCACCGAGATTGCTTTTCTTGAAGATTCAGTCCCTATCGTTTACGAATCAGACGCGACATTCGCGGTTATGAAAGACTACTACGCAGCCTACTCAAGTCTTTTCGGGTTCTCCGCGCGTGAGGCTCACTGCATCGAGAGGCGGGCGGTTCGGAAGGCTTCCTTGCTGATCTACACGTCACAGTGGGCTGCACAATCTGCAGTTCGGGACTATCAAGCCGATGAATCCAAGATACATATCATTCCTCATGGTGCGAATTTCGAAGACATCCCGGGCCCTGAGGTTGCATTGCGCCCGAGGGAATTGGATAAATGCCGCCTGCTTTTCGTGGGTGTCAACTGGGTGCGCAAAGGGGGAGAGGTAGCCGTTGAAACGTTTACGAAGCTGCAAGCAATGGGCCTTCCTGTAGAGCTGACAATCTGCGGGTGTACTCCTCCCGCGAGCTTTCATGTTGCCGGGCTGAAGGTGATACCTTTTCTGAATAAGAACGACGCTGCGCAGCGCAAGCAGTTGGCAGAATTGTACCTTAAATCGAATTTCTTGTTGTTTCCGACCCGAAGCGATTGCTCTCCAATCGTTTTCTGTGAGGCGAACGCCTTCGGTTTGCCGGCAATTACTACCAATGTCGGGGGCATTGAGGATATCGTCGCGGAGGGGAAGAACGGTTTTATGTTACCTCTGAGCGCCCGGGGAGCGGAATACGCCGAACTGATTTCCGATATCTGGCAAGATCCGAAGCGCTATTCGGAATTGACCATGTCCTCTCGGAAGGCATTCGATGAAAAGCTGAACTGGGATGCTTGGGCGATTAGCTTAGGAAAGCTATTACCTCGTGTTGTTAGCTGGCGGAGGGACCAACATGTCCCATGCTAGCGCTGGAGCACGCAGCTTGGACAACCGGTTGACGCGGGAGCGGCAGTTTTATGACGATTTAGTCGTGGGGGGTTCCACGACACGCCGGCTGCTGGATCGTTTTTCGGAGGCCTTTTACGATAAGGGACCGCGGGGCCGGCTTTGGGGCTCCTTCTGGAGGACCACTGATCTGAAGGGTGCAGTCGTGCTGGATTACGGCTGCGGAAAGGGCGGGTTCAGTCAAGTGCTCGCCAGCCTTGGGGCCTGCGTTTATGGCATCGACATTTCTCCCCAGCTCATTCAGAAAGCTCGTGCGGCTAGTTTGAGCGGGATGAATGGTTCCACTGGCGCCTGTCAATTTCTTGTCAGTGACGCACACCACACCCCATTCGGTGACAACTCATTCGACTACGTCTTTGGGAATGGTGCGCTCCATCACCTGGATTTCGACAAAGCACTCGCGGAGATCGCCCGTGTGCTCAAGCCTGGGGGCGTGGCACGCTTCATGGAGCCAATGTATCACCATCCTTTGCTGTGGTCGTTGCGAAGATTGACAACGAGTGCGCACACCATTGATGAGAAACCTCTTTCTCTAACGGACTTGGCGAAACCCAAGAGGTGGTTCCGCATCTGCCGCCACCAGGAGCACTTCCTACTCTCTGTTTGTGCCGCACCGGTGCACCTGTTGGGACAAAACCTTGCTCTTTCTGTGATCGACAAACTGGACCGATTGGATCAGTTCATGATGAGGGTTGAACCTCGGCTCTGCCGGTTCGCATGGTATACCGTGCTAGAAATGGAAAAGTAAGATTTGTCGCTAGAACAGCTAGGCTCTTTATTTCCCCTCGCTGGAGCTAGTTGGAGCTTACGTTGAGACTTGTGTTCGTAACTCACATGTTCCCTTATCCGCTAAGAGATGGCGGTCGTATCGCCACCTTCAATTCCATCAAGCACTTGTCGCACAGGATGGAGGTCGTACTGCTGTCTTTGATGGATTCGGAACCAGTCGAATTCATTGACGAATTGAAGCCCTACTGTTCGGACGTGAAGGTCCATCGGCTCCAGAAATCGCGCTATGCAGCGTTAGGACGCGGATTGTTAGGCGACCCCCCAGGTTCTGCTGGCAGATACTATGATCCGGAGTTCGGGAGATTGATTGAGAGGGTTGTCAAGGAATACAGCATCGATGTTGTTGAGCTGCAACATTTGAATACAGCAGCGTATCGCCCTTGGGCTGGTGGCGTTCCCACTATTCTCCGCGAGCACAATGTCGAATACAAAATCTGGGAACGCCACGCCGGATACGCCAGAAACGCTTTGGAGCGCATGTACGTGTCTTTTGTAGCACCGCGCGTTAAGGCCTACGAAGCAAGTGTCGCACCGCAATTTAACCGCTGTATTACGGTCAGCGAAGCTGACGCGCGCCATCTTCTCAGTGCCGCCCCAATGGCAAGGATCGAGGTCATTCCTTTCGGAGTTGACGTGCAGTATTTCCTCCCTGACGAGAGCATTCCCGAAGAGCCATATTCGATGGTCCTTACCGGAGGATTTGCATGGCAACCCAAACAGCACAATCTTCGGGCACTGCTCACCGAGGTTTTTCCCAGGATTAAGGCTCGCGTGCCGAAGGCCACTTTGACGGTTGTGGGAAAAGGTGCTCCTGACGAACTCCGAGCCTTGGCTCGCAAGATCCCAGGGGTGACTCTGACAGGTACGGTTCCTGACGTTCGTCCATACCTGCTTAAGGCTGCTCTGGCCCTTAATTACGTCGAAAGCGGTGGCGGGATCGCTCTGAAGGTATTGGAGGCGATGGCAATGCGCAAGCCGGTCCTCTCCAATCCACTGGGTTGTGAAGGGATCAGAGTATCGCACGGCGAGAATGCTTTCCTTGCTGACGGAGCCGTCTCTTTTGCGGATGCTGCTGTGCTGCTTTTGGAGAACTCTACCCTCCGACAGAGAATCGCAGAAGGCGGATACCAACTTATCAAACAAGCTTATGCGTGGGAACGCTTGGCAGACAAGTTCTACGATTGTTATGCTTCGGTCCTTTCGGAAAGTTGTGTCACAGCTCGACTGCGCTAGAAGTCAGCACAGTCCATGGTTTTTGCGAGTTGCTTTTTGGATTACACCCAGATGCGAATTCTGGTCATTCTCCCGTTTGTGCCTTGGTCAGTAAGAGTTAGGTCGTCCAACCTAATTCCACGCCTCGCGAGGAGCCACATCATTGACCTGATTTGCCTCGCTAGCTCGGAGCACGACCTCTCGAGATTGAACGGTATTCGCGCTTTTTGTGCGACTACAAATTGCACGATGCATAGCAAAACACGTGCCCTGTTTCAAGTCGCCAAAGCGTTGCTCACTCCGGTCCCGCTGCGCATGGCTTATGCTTCTTCGCCGGCCATGGAAGCCAGGGTTCGGAGTTTGATCGAGAGCAGTAGGCCCGACCTAATTTATGTTGAGCGATGGCGAGGTTTACAATACGTTCCCTTAGATTGCGGCATACCGGTACTCTGCGACCCCACCGACAGCATGATTCTGTATAACAAACGCCTTATTTTACGCGGTAGTTGGTGGGAGCGGATGCTGGGCATCGAGGAGTACGTGAAATTTTTGCGCTACGAGCCGGCATTGGCCCGGCGAGCCACACGGACGATTTTTTGCTCTCGCCTAGACCGGGACTGCCTGCTGGAAATGGATGCCAATCTGGCTTGCGAAATTGTGCCTAACGGTGTTGACTGCAACCGGTTTTCTCGCAAGCGCGATGAGGAAGCCGAACCGGCGACCATCATATTCACCGGCAATTTTCGTTATCGCCCAAATCTGCATGCAGCCGAATTCTTCCTGGGGAGAGTCCTTCCCGCGGTTAAGCGCGAATGTCCGAAAGTCGTTTTGTTGCTGGTCGGCAATGGTGCCAAGGACAGGTTGAGGAAGTACAACAGTGTTCCCGGTGTCGAGCTGATCGATTTTGTCCCCGACCTACGGCCATACCTGGCCCGAGCTACCATAGCCATTGCTCCAATCACCGTCGGCGTTGGCGTCAGCAATAAAGTGCTGGAAGCCTTTTCAGTGGGTACTCCGGTCGTGGCGACGGCGCTGGCTTGCGGAGATTTACCGGTGCAAGACGGTAAGCATCTCTATCTTGCGAACGATCCTGGGTTGTTTCGTGAAAGAGTGTTGAACCTACTGCGTGATGCTTCAATGCGCGCTCGGATGGCGGATGAAGCACGCTCGCTGGTCGAGAAGGGTTACGACTGGGAGGTGGTGGCTGCCAAGCTTGAGCTCGTCATGCACCAAACCGTGGAAGGCAACGCGTCTAGCGATGCAGCGGCTGCTTCGCGAGACTCACATAGAGTTCTTGTGAACTGATCAGCGCGTACCTCAAATCGTAACTGGCTGAGTGCGTAAGCCATTTTCGGTACAAGGCGGAGACCTTTTGAACCTCCCTGCCATGATTCTGGCGGGCGGCCTAGGCACGCGGTTGCGCGCCGTTTTCGACGCGGGGCCCAAGAGCATGGCGCCTGTGGGCGGGCGGCCCTTTTTGGAGTACCTGCTATTGCAAATCAGTCGCGCCGGCTTTCGCCAGGTGCTGCTTTGCGTCGGTTATGGTCGAACTCAAGTTGAACGTTGGGCAGGTGATGGGAAGAAGTGGGGGCTGCACATTCATTATTCTGCGGAGTCCACACCACTAGGCACGGCGGGTGCCATCAAACTCGCAGCGAAACTAATCGACGACGAAGCCTTCCTGGTTCTTAACGGAGATTCTTTTCTGGCCGTCGATTTACGGGAACTGGTTCAGGAGCATCTTCGATGTGAAGCATGGGCTACCGTTGCGCTGGCGAAAGTCCCGGACTCCACCCGCTACGGCACCGTGGTGCTGAATCCCGAAGGAAGAATCGCTGCGTTTCTTGAAAAGAATGCAGCCAGGGGCAATGACCCATGCTGTTCGTACCTTGTGAATGGCGGGATTTACGTATTCAATAAAGGGGTACTTAATGACGTTCCTGAAAGGAGAGCAGTCTCTCTTGAAGAAGAGGTTTTTCCGCAGCTAGTATCAAAAGGCGTGAAAGGATTTGTTAGTGACGGTTATTTCATCGATATCGGGTTGCCCGACGACTTCCAACGAGCACAAACCGAATTACCGGCACATTTCTCGGTTTGTTATCCGCGCTAAGGCGCCTCTGCGAATCAGCTTTGCCGGAGGGGGAACTGACGTTCCTCCCTACCCTGAGCGGGAGGGCGGTTGTGTCCTTAATGCTACGATCGACAGTTTTGCCTGGGGCAGCCTCCGTCCTCGAAATGACGGCAGCATAAGGCTGGAGTCTGTAGATCTAGGACTTTGCCTGGAGTTCAAAGCCAATGATGAAATGCCATTAAATGGGCAACTCGATCTTGTGAAAGCAGCTTTAAAGCGGCTGGAAGCCAAGAATTCTCACGGCTTCGATATATTTCTCAAAAGCGACGCTCCTCCGGGATCCGGCCTTGGTTCTTCCTCGGCCCTGATGGTTGCTCTGGTTGGACTTGTAAGGGAATTGAAGAACTTGCCCCTCACAGACTATGAAACCGCACAATTGGCGTACGCAATCGAGAGGGAAGACATCGGAATCCTTGGGGGGCTCCAGGATCAATATGCCGCAACCTTCGGTGGCTTCAATTTCATTGAGTTCTACAGGGACCGCGTAATTGTCAATCCCCTCAGAATCAGCTGCGATATCGTAAACGAACTGGAGCACAACCTGCTCCTTTGTTATACGGGAACAACGAGGCGCTCGGACCGGATCATTGAGGATCAGACCCGCCGTTTCGAGTTGGGGGATCCCGAGGCTCTCCTGGCTCTTTCGGAGCAGAAGCAGCTGGCGACGGATATGAAGAATGTGCTGCTCCGGCGAAAGCTTGATGACTTTGGTGAGCTGTTGCACTACGCTTGGTTGTCCAAGCGGCGTATATCTGCCAAAATCAGCAATCCGGTGATTGATGAACTATACGAAGAGGCTCGAAAGCGCGGAGCCCTGGGCGGTAAGATCACCGGTGCCGGGGGTGGCGGCTACATCCTCTTCTATTGCTGCTTCGAACAAAAACACAAAGTAGCCGAAGCCATGCGCCAGATGGGAGCTATGCCGGTCGATTTCGCCTTCGAACCACAAGGACTTCAAACCTGGAGGATCCATGAGTCCGGGACTGACAATGGATAAGTTGGTCGCCGGATGTCTACAGGAGAGCATTGCTCTCAAACAGCTCCTACTCTGTGATGAGAACTACGAGCTGCAGGTCACTTCCCTTGGACACGCGATGGCGCAGGCGCTGGCATCCGGACACAAGGTGATCTACTTTGGCAATGGGGGAAGCGCCGCTGATGCACAACACTTGGCCGCAGAATTGACCGGACGGTATATGATGGAACGCCCGGGGCTCGCCGGTTTAAGCTTGACTTCAAATACGTCTTCCTTAACCGCGATCGGCAACGACTACGGGTACGAAATGGTGTTTGCCCGTCAGTTGGATGCGCTGGGTTGCCCAGGCGATGTGACCCTTGGGATCAGTACCAGCGGTATGTCCCCTAACGTGGTTCGCGCTATGGAACTGGCACGCTCGAAAAGCATCATCACTGCAGCTCTCACCGGAAAGACCGGCGGGGCCCTGCTCTCACGGGTCGATTACTGCGTTCGGATTCCCTCGGAATGCACACCCCGCATACAAGAAGCCCATATCTTAACCGGACACATTCTTTGCGAGATCATCGAACATGAACTCTTCTCGAAGTAAAGCAGTCTTTTTGGATCGAGACGGGGTTATCAATCGGAAAGCTCCGGAGGGCGAGTACATAAAGACTTGGCGCGAAATTCAATTCCTGCCAGGGGCCGTGAAGGCAGTTCGTGCTCTTAATTGCGCCGGATACAAAGTTTTCGTTGCCACCAATCAACGCGGTGTGGCCACCCTAAAGGTCAAGATCAATGACCTTCTTGAAATTCATGAGCGGATTCAGTGCGAGTTCGCACGAGACGGCGCCATCATATCGCAGATTTATTACTGTCCGCATGATATTGCATCACAGTGTCCTTGCCGAAAGCCGCAACCTGGCATGTTGCGGCGAGCAGCCGACGAACACAACTTGGATCTGAGGGCAAGCTGGATGGTCGGGGACGCCGTTACTGACGTAAAAGCTGGTGAAAACGCAGGTTGTCGTAGCATACTGTTAGCCTCAGTTATTCCTTCGTTATCGGGTCTCTCTAGCCTGCCTTTCGTGACAGAAAGCTTGGAATCAGCAGTTCCTCTGATGCTCAATGGACACCGTCCTCAGAACCGATTGCTGCGAACACAACGCTTGGAACTATCGCGGAGTTCTTCTTGTGAAAACCTCTAGTCATCCGGCCGTTGCAGCTAGACCAGAATGCAACGGCTTGTCCCCCATTGCGAGTGCGCAGGAGTATTTTGAATTGTACAAGGATGTTGTCTCCCGCCTTCCTTATTTAGCGGTTGACGAGGTCGTAGAGGAATTGTGGCATCGGTATGAGCGAGGCAGAGCCGTCTTCCTCTTCGGCAATGGGGGTAGCGCTGCCCTGGCGTCGCACATCGCCTGTGATCTGGGCAAGGGCACGCTGGTCAATGGAAATTCTCAAGCACGCTTTCGTGTGGTGGCGCTGACAGACAATATCCCGTTAATGACCGCGTGGGCCAACGACAGCTCTTACGAAAGAATTTTTGCTGAACAGCTACAGAACCTGGTGTCTCCTGGAGATGTCGCATTCGCCATCAGCGGAAGCGGCAATTCCCCCAATGTTTTGGCTGGGCTGCAGGTTGCTAGAGCTGCCAGCGCAGTCACCATCGGCCTGACAGGTTTCCAAGGCGGCAGAATGAAGGCGCTGTGTGATTACTGTATCGTGGTTCCTTCCAACAACATGCAGATCATCGAGGATTTCCATTTGAGTGTTGCTCACGCAATGTTTTCCGTTATTCGGGACCGTATCTCGGGGATGACCCGTTGCCGTGTCATTGCAAAAGCAACAGCCTCTGACTGATCTAGAATCCCAGAATGGATTATCCTCTGGACAAAACAGTTCAAGCTCGTGCCTCTGCTATGGGTGATTCTCATGATATTGCATCCGTGCGTGATGGTGTGGGAAAGGTGCCCATGCACGCTGCGACGTTGTCCAAGCGACATGGGCACGAGCGGGTGCTCAAGGGAGTCATTGATATTTTCGGTTCTTTTGTTATGGTTATCCTTCTCTCGCCTTTGATTCTGTTGCTGTGGCTATTGGTATGGCTGGTTGACGGCAGCCCGGTCATTTACCGGCGCCGTGTAGTCGGCGTGTGCGGGGAGTTTGATGCTTACAAGTTTCGCACTATGCATCGCGACGCGGATGCAATGCTCGCTGCTAATCCTGCTTTGCACAACGCATTCAGGAGAAATTTTAAGTTGAAGTCCGATCCAAGAGTTACACATCTTGGCACCTGGCTGAGAAAGTACAGTCTGGATGAACTGCCGCAGCTGTTCAATGTTCTAAGAGGTCAGATGAGCCTGGTGGGACCCCGCATGATCAGTGCCGCGGAACTGCAGAGGTACGGGTCGTATAAGGGCTTGCTTCTGAGCGTAAAGCCCGGCGTTACAGGATACTGGCAGGTGCGTGGACGCCAGGATCTCAGTTATACCGAACGCATCCGCATGGATGTCCACTACATCACGAATTGGAGTCTGGCATTGGATTTAATGATCCTACTGCAAACTCCCGCAAAGGTCCTTCGCAGCGAAGGGGCATACTGAAGATGGCAAAGATTCTTGTCACGGGTGGTGCGGGTTATGTGGGTTCGGTTTGCTGTTGGCAACTCTTGAAGCGAGGGCACAAAGTGACCGTGGTCGACGATCTGTCGACCGGCCATGCCCAGGCTGTTCCGCCGGGTGCGGTACTTAAGTGTGTAGACATCGGGGATCGGGGTGCGATGAGCGATGTGCTCGGCGAAGAAGATTTCGACGTGGTGTTTCATTTTGCCGCAAAAGCACTGATCGCCGAGTCGGTTTCTAATCCTGGAACGTTCTTCGAATCCAATGTTGCTTCCGGGATCAGTTTACTCGAGATGGTACGCGCGGCCGGTATTAGCAAGTTTGTTTTTTCCTCTTCGGCAGCAGTCTACGGGGACCCGCACACAATCCCGATCGATGAAGATCATACGAAGAATCCCGTAAACGCTTACGGCGAATCCAAGCTCATGCTGGAACGGGTGTTGCGATGGTATGCTGCAGCCTACGGCTGGACAGTCATAGCCTTTCGCTATTTCAATGCCAGCGGAGCTACAGATACCATCGGCGAGAATCACCAACCGGAGACCCATATCATCCCCCTCCTGCTGCAGACAGCAAGGGGAGAGCGGGAGTTTTTTGAGATCTACGGCGCCGATTACCCTACGCCCGACGGCACGTGCTTACGCGATTATGTCCATGTACTGGATATCGCCGACGCCCATCTGCTGTCACTTCAAGTCCCGGAGGCACCCGGGATGTGGGCCTACAATATTGGCACGGGTAAAAGTCATTCCGTACGAGAAGTGGTGCACGTTGTAGAAGAAGTTGTGGGAAAAAGGCTGAGAACGAGAAATTCGCCACGGCGGCCAGGCGATCCAGCCGTTTTGTGTGCGAGTCCGCGAAAGCTGATGCACCAACTCGGATGGCAACCTCGTTCTTCCGATCTTTACAAAGTTGTCGAGAGCGCCTGGAACTGGATGAACAATCATCCCAATGGTTACGGCGGGCCGCAATCTGAAGTGACTGCCCACGCGAGAATCGACTTCTGAGCCTTATAGCGTTGTTCCAGTTCTCCTTGTAACTAAAGCTAGGTTCCGAATAGTATTCTCGTAGTTCCGCACTTTCGTCAGGATCGAGAACCGTGAAAGCACACAGCGTACGCCGTCGCATTTGCGCAGTAGATATTGCCTGGACAATCGTCGCCATGGGTTTCGCCTATTTATGCCGGTATGGGTGGACATGGCACGGGCCAGCGGAAGGGTCGGTGCTTACTTTCCTGCCGTTTCTTGTCCTCACCATTGGGTTTTGGAGCTTGCTTTCGTCACGCCTCAGCCTCGATGGATTCCGCGGCGGGTGGTACTCACCGGCGATTGTCTCCGAACTATTCTTAGCAGTGTCCTGCCTGATGGGTATGCTGCTTACAGTCGCCTATCTTCGGCGTGAGTATGTCTCTCGTCTTGTACTCAGTTATTTCGGCATTGCCATTTTTCTCGGCTTTGTCGCGATACGCTTTGCCTTCCGGCTGTATTTCAGGTCTCTTCATCAGGCGGGTGTGGTGCGACGCGTTGTCATTGTCGGTAATGGTGCTTTGGCTCGCGAATTGGCGACTAAGGTCGAGCGTCATCCGGAAATGTTGCGTCAGGTGGTGGGCTTCCTGTGTCCTGCCGAAGTTGCAGCCGGGAGTGCGCCCTCTGGGTCAAATTCGATCAGCGCGCGGACCATCGGAGTCGTCGATCTCCTGCGTCCACAGAATGTGGATGAGATTATTGTGGCGTTACCTAAGCCCGGGCATCCCGAGATCGTCGATCTGGCGACGCGTTGCCGCAATCACGGCATCGCTGTCAGCGTAGTTCCACATCCTTATGAACTCTATCTCTCCAGGACCCAGTTGATCGATCTTGACGGCTTGCCCCTGTTGCAACTGAACGACGCAAATACCGCGATCAACACCCCGGGTTGGCAGCGCTTCATGGATTTGACGTTGGGATCTGTCTTGTTCCTACTGGCTGTTCCGATTGTGCTCACCGGAGCCACCCTTTTGAAGCGCAAGAAAGAGCGCGCTTTCTGTCGCGAACTGCGCTGCGGCAAAGGCGGTAAGCCTTTCTGGATGTATCGTCTCAACTCGGAACGTTACGTTAACCAGTTGCCGGCTCACGAATTGATTCTTCAGCACTTGAGTGTGACTGAATTGCCCCAGCTCTGGAATGTCTTGCATGGCGATATGAGTCTTGTGGGCCCACGGCCGGAACCGCCAGAGAAGGTCAAGCATTACTCGGATTGGCAGAAACAGCGGCTTAACGTCAAGCCTGGGATTACCGGCTTGGCTCAAGTCCATGGCTTGCGTGATCAACATTCCTCTGAAGACAAAACGCGTTTTGACCTGCAGTACATACTGAACCGGTCAGCGTTCACCTATATCTCTTTGCTTCTGCAGACTTTTTGGACAATCGCTGTACGCCTACTCCGATTGCCCGAGCTACATTCTGAAACACCGGAAGCACCTCAGCCACATCGTGAGCTTTCGTTGAAGGAGAGCTTTACTAGTGCTCATAGTACGCAGTCCAGTGCGGATTAGCTTCGGTGGAGGTGGGACTGATCTCCCTGCCTACTACGAAGAATACGGCGGCGCCGTCCTCAGCGCGGCCATTAATAAGTATTTCTACACAATCCTTGGCAAGAGGACCGACGGACGCGTTCAAGTGATTTCGTCTGACCTTCGGGTCTTTGAGACTTGGCACGATATCGCCGGAATGAGTGTCCGTGGCAGTGCACTTGAGATCCCGCTGGCAGTTTTGAAAGCGTTAGACTGCGACATCTCGGTCGATCTTTTCTTGGCCTCGGAAATTCCACCGGGGACAGGTTTAGGCTCCTCCGCCAGCGTCTGCGTGAATATCATAAAAACTCTTACGACGTACCTGCATCGCTCACTCTCCAAATATGAACTGGCGGAGCAAGCCTTTCACTTGGCTCGAAACATATTGGCCAAACATGTGGGGAAGCAGGACGAGTATGCTGCCGCCTTTGGCGGACTCAATTTCATTTCTTTTTATCGAGATGGGCGAACGCTGGTGGAACCCCTGGATCTGGACGAGACAGTGCTTCGCGAATTGCAATCCAACCTGATGCTTTTTTTTACCGGCTCATCCCACGACTCTTGGCACATTCTCCAAGAACAGGAAAAGTCCACACGTACACATGCTAGTTCTACTCTGGAGGCACTGCACGAAGTAAGGGCACTGTCTGTCCGGATGCGACGCGCCTTGCAAGCGGGAGAGCTGCATGAGTTCGGCCAGCTGCTGCACGAGGGCTGGGAGTCTAAGAGACGTATCTCGAACAAGATCTCCACGGCGCGGATCGATCAGCTTTACTCTCTTGGCTTGGAACGCGGTGCGCTGGGAGGGAAAATTACGGGAGCGGGAGGCGGCGGTTTCCTGTTGTTCTACTGTGCACCTCCGTATCAAGCTGCGGTTCGGGAGGCGCTGAAGGCCGAAGGGGTACCAGAGATGGCTTTCGCTTTCGACATGCAGGGCGCTCAGGCGGTCGTGAACGATCCGTTTATTGATGGCGATGAGCGTGGCGGTTCTCTCTGGGTCTTTACACCCAGACAACCAGCCGCATAGTTAGGAGAGAGCCTAGACCGCAGGTGGAGGTTTTTTGAAAGCGTTCTTGCTGGCCGCCGGGAATGGAACGCGCTTACGGCCGCTGACTGACACAATGCCAAAGTGCCTGGTGCCGATCCGTGGTGTCCCAATGCTGCAGATTTGGCTCGAGAAGTGCAGGGACTTTGGAATTAGCGAAATTCTAATAAACGTTCACGCGCACGCAGACGCAGTACGCCAGTTTCTTCAGTACAGTGCCGACGGAACAAGGTTTCATGTCGCAGAGGAATCGGAGTTGTTGGGAAGTGCAGGGACGTTACGCGCTAACCGCGACTGGGTAGCTGGGGAGGAATGCTTTTGGGTTTTCTATGCGGACGTCCTCAATTGTGCTGACTTGGAGGCCATGAAGAGCTTTCACCGGAAGCACAAGCCGGTTGCGACGGTTGGAGTTTATCCGGTTCCGGATCCTGCGCGCTGCGGGATTGCGACTGTCGGCGCAGATGGAGTTATCTGCGAGTTCGTGGAAAAACCAGAACATCCCAATGGAAATCTAGCTTTTTCCGGTATGATGATCGGCACTCAGGAACTACTTGAAGCCATCCCGGATCAAGTGCCGGCGGACCTTGGATACGATGTACTGCCGCGTCTTTGCGGACGCATGGTGGCCTTTCCGATAACAGACTATTTGATTGACATCGGGACCATGGAGAACTATGCAACTGCTCAACAAACCTGGCCCGGCCTCAACCACGCTCAGCACCTAAAGTGCGTCTGACCTGACAAAGCGTACTGTTCAGATACAAAATTCGCGTTTCCGGTGGTGAGAATCCTTAACCCGAATCCACCTGTTGTTGAATTCCGATCTACCACACTTCGAATTGTTGGAAAAGTGTTGTACAGGGAGCGCAACTAAATGAGAAATATGGTCTGCATTCTTTTTTTCTCGGTGGCGGCATTTGGGCAGGGAAATGAAATCAATGCGGGCAAGCTGAATGGCATCGTCTTTGCTGATCAGCAAAGAGCGGAATCAGTTCGCGCTCAGATTGATAAAGCTGCTGCATCCTGTGACACACTTTCCAGGATTTGTCCGGTGTTCATTGCCCCCCAAATGGGGGCTGGTGAACCATCCACTCTGCCGCCGGCGGCGACCTTCGTGGATTTTCGCAAGGGTTTTTACTTGAAAGGCTCTCATGGTTTCGAAGAGCCGGTCTTAGGGCAGGGCACAATTAGCCGAATCTTTACGATTAAAGATTATTCAAACACAAACGACAACTTCTTGCATTCCTCTGCGCTCATTGAACTGTGTGGCTCAACGAACGAGGGTACCTGCTCACCTGCTAATCTACGGGAAAACAATATGCTCGGATTAACCGTGTGGGCAAGCCGAGCCCCAGGCACAATCGATGCGATGGGGGCTGCGGATTTCCTTCTCCGCGACGAATCTGGCACGGGAGCATCTGGAAAGGGCGAGATGCGCGTCCTGGAAGCAGATATGGGTGCGCCTCCGGGCGTAACCTTCAACGCAAGCGGACAAAATGGTGACATGAGCAATACCGGGATCCTGTCGGACTGCGTAGGCCGTGCTCCATGCGGCATCGGGCTGGTGGTATGGTCCAACGACACACAAGGGAGAGGCAACTGGCAGCGTAGTGCGCTTTTCCGCGACTGGAACAGCACCGGTTACGGGGTTCACATTGTTCAGAGCAGGACCGGCAGCCCGTATGAGTTGGTGCTGGATTCGGACCAGCCCAGATCAACCGAGACCATACTGTTCAATGATGGGGGCGTGGGCAACCAGCATTGGGCGATCAGCAAGACTAGTAATAATGACTTCGTATTGTACGATGTTCAGTCCGCCTCGAACCGACTGGTCGCGTTTCATCCGGTCGCGAAGAATGCGGAAACTCACCTCAACTCGGTCGGGGCTAGCGCCATCGTGATGAACATGGATGCCGGCAGTGGCTCTGGAGGGGCGGTATTCGGCAGTGGCGGTCCGTCCCCGAGGCCGGTAGCTTCGATCAGCAGTGCGGGCGCTCTCCAACTCGGCTCTGTGGAGTTTCGCAGCCTTGGTACGGCTACCAACGGCAGCATGATTTACTGCTTTGATTGCACGGTAGCCGCTCCCGCTTCCTGTACTAATGTAACGACGGCGGCTGCCTGTCGCTGTGCTAGTGGCGGTACAGGAGCTGTTGCCAAGGGCATCAACGGAGCTTGGCTATGCCAGTAGTAATCGTTCGACACGGCGTATCATTTGATTGCTCTAGCTCTCGGACTCCTAGGCTCCTTCAACTGTAGTCCATGGTTTGAAGCGGAATGTCGCGACCGTTTGATTCCAATCTTCCGTACTCGTATAGACAAAAACTCACAATCGGCTACAGAGCAAGTGACGTAGTTTCAACACTGACCAGTTTCGCATCCCCGGGGAATATACAAGAATGAGATTCTTAACACCTTTCGTCGCCTCCGCTCGGTACAATCTCCGCACAACCAGACTTCGCGCTCCTTTGGTGTGGTTTCGCCACCGAGGTCTCAACCCCAATGACGTTTTCCTGGCATCGTACCCGCGATCGGGAAACACCTGGATGAGATTTCTCTTGAGCGAAGTGTTGACAGAAACCGAGGCCGATTTTAGGGATGTGGGATTCACCGTCGCTGATATTCGCTATTACAAGAAAGGTTCGCGGCTTCTGGGGGATGGTCGGATAGTCAAGACCCATGAGTCTTATCGTCGAGAATACAAAAAGGCTATCTATTTCGTTCGCGACCCCAGGGACGTTGCCGTTTCCTACCATGAATTTGATCAGTTCGACGTGAAGTTCGACGACTTCGTCGAATTATTTGTGCGGGGAAAGGTCAATGCGTTCGGTCCTTGGCAGCGACACGTGGGGGGGTGGCTAAATTCGCCGCTTGCCGATGCGGGGAATCTTCTGGTCATCCGATACGAGGACATGCGCCTGCATCCCGAAGACATCCTAGCGAAGGCCTTGCAGTTTCTGGGTGTCTCAGCGACGCGGGAAACTATCCGGACGGCGATTGCCAACAACGACCTGCAAAGGATGCGGGTAAAAGAAGACCGCGCACGGGCAACCGGCATCGGCTTTTGTGGTGAACCCATCCGAAGTCGCGGGCGTAGAATTCGCAATGGCTCGATTGGTGAGTGGCGGGAGAGACTAACGGACGCGCAGGCCCGGATCATCGAGGATCATGCGGGCGAGTTGCTGGCAAAGTTAGGGTATACCGAGGAACCGAACTTGCCGGCGGTAATTCTCAAACCGGCGGTGCATCTGTCAGATTCAGACGCCGTGGCAGAAGCTTGATGAAGCTGCCTTAGCGTGTCCGGGCTGCTGCCACAGGCATTTTCCCTTAGTAACGTTTTTCCTTCGAATCCTTTTCCACGCAACCTGGCATTTCTACTGCGTGGGAGAACCTGTTCCCTTGCCTCTGGCCAGCACATGTGATAGCAGTCGAATAGCTCTAGGCTGCGTCACGTTCCTGACGTGCACCACGGTTTCTTCCTCGCGACAATCCCCGCACAGCCGAAAGCAACTGTCGGGTTCGATTTGCGGTTGTTTTACTCAGAACTCCGGGAAAAGCCTTCAGTAGCTGACGCATCGACACATTGGCTAAGGTAGCTGCGGCGAAGAAGAGAGTCGGATGAACAACGGCTAGAGGAAATTCGGCCTTGCTGGCTTGGGCAGCCGCTAGTTTCGGAGACTCGCGCAGGTAGTCGCTCCGGGCGAACAGGAAACAGTTCTGCGCATACCAGGGCTCCACTCTCGGATTGTTCCAGACCCGGGCTCGGATGCAATCGATCAGAGCATATCCCTTGGAACGGAACAGATCCTCCCAATATTGCGGCCACTGTTCATTTATATGGTGGAGACCACCTTGAGCCGGAACCGCCGCCGAGAACAGCACTAACGGAGCCAAACTAACAAGAGAGTCGATCAAGACTCGTGCACTGGACTCAGGCAGATGCTCCGCAACCTCCATACACATCGCCAAGTCAAAAGTGCGGCCAATTCGTAGCGGCTTGGTCAGATCTACCGCTAAGAAGCACTCTCTTGGAATCATCAGTGCCGCGGGCTGAACCCAACTGCCGTCAACTCCTAATAGTTCCCTTGCGCCCACTTCATGGGCTGCTGCCAACCATGGTCCCACTCCGCAACCAACGTCTACAACAGAGCCCGGCTTCGCAAGGTCAAAGACGATGGGTAAGATTTCCCGTGCAGATTGCCGAGATGCGAGGCACTGACCGGCAAAGAAATTTTCGGAATATAGGACCATCACAGAAAGTATACACACATTAGGGAATGTGACCCTTTTCAGACCCTCGTTATCGGAGCCCCGGCTTTACTGCACCGTCAGCGTGACCGTCGTGCTGTGCACGGTGGAACCCGCCGTTCCCGTAATCGTGATCGTATAAGTGCCTGCACGAGTCCCCCCACTTCCACCTCCACCACTGTTGTTCCCACCACCCCCGCCGCAGGCCGACAGGAACATCAGGCCTGAAAGCGCCAGCAAGACCAGCAGAAATCCTACCTTCTTCTTCCGCGATCCGAAGCCGCCCAGCAGAGCCGTGCCGAGCATCAGCAGCCATAGCGCATAGAACAGTCCCGAAGGGCGCAGCCAAGGCTTGGCCAGCGAAGCGCCGCTTCCCGTAGTACTCACTGTTAGCGTCGAAAACCCGCCACCGTCCGATATTGAGGCTGGGTTGAACGAACAAGAGGGCGGCGCCATGGTTGCCGAAGAGCCATTGAGCGTAATACTGCTGCACGAGAGAGTTACAGTTTGATTGAAACCGCCCTTTTGCTCGATCGTGATGTTCGAGGTTGCCGATCCTCCCGGCGAGATCGATGCCGGTGAAAACGCCGCGGCCGAGATCGTGAAGTCCTGCACCACTAGGGAAACCGCCGTGCTGTGCACGAGTGCACCCGACGTTCCGGTAACAGTCACAGCATAAGTGCCGACGGCGGTTGCGGTGGAAATGGTAATCGTGAGCGTAGATGTTGCCGACCCCTTCGGCACGGTGGCGGGATTGAACGTGCAACCAGCCCCGCTCGGCAGACCGGAGCACGAGAGAGTCACAGCGCTGTCGAATCCGTTTAGTGGGGTGACCGTCACAGTTGAGGTTGCCGATTGACCCGGAGTCACGATTGGGGGAGAAAGTGCTGCGGCAGAGATCTTAAAGTCGGGCTGTGTCGTGTTATAGAAGAGAAGCACCCAGCCAGAATTTGTGCCCACGGCAACATCGGGTTTGCCATCCAGGTTGAAGTCGGCAACGACCGGGTTCACATACGATTGAGACAGAGGAAAATTAACCGCGCTACCGAACGTTCCGTCGCCATTTCCAGGAAATACTTCGAGATAAGGTGAAGGCTCTCCAACAATCAAGTCAAGCTTGCCGTCGCCCGTCAAATCCGCAGTGGCCATGGTCGAACCATATCCGAAATATAGGCCATTTTCGACGCCAAATGGGGTGAGCGATTGGAACGTGCCGTCTCCGTTTCCAAGGAGCACTTGCGCCGAAAGCTGCCCGCCGCCTACCCCGCTTCCAGTAGGAAATTGCGTAATCAAGTCGGTTTTTCCGTCGCCACGCAAATCGGCTGTCATGACGTAGACGAAGCTGTTCGTGCCTGAGAAAGTGGGATACTTGAATGTGCCATCGCCATTGCCGAGCAGAATGGCGACGCCCGCTGAGCCCGTCACTGCTGCATCGAGGTTGCCATCGTCATTGAAGTCTCCCAGAGCCAGCCACGTCTCACTCAGCCCGGCGTAGTAGCTTTTCGGCGATCCGAACGTACCGTCCCCGTTTCCCAACAGCACTGTCATGTAACTCGAACCACCACAATAGCAAATGCCTGAGAACACCAAGGCCACATCAGGCTTCTTATCTCCGTTGAAGTCCCCGATCGCCAGAATCGGACCTGTGCCCGTGCCCAGCGAAATCGTGGTCGGAGCGGCGAAGGTTCCGTCTCCATTTCCCAACATCACGAGCAGGCTCGAGGTTTGGTTGTCAGGATTCGTGACCCCGATCAACAGATCGACGATACCGATCCCTCTTAGATCAGCGGCCGCGAGCGAAGTGCGATTGGCGGTGTACTCGCTGGGCAAGGGATAGCTATAAGTGACTGAAGTCAGGCCGTTGCCTTGATTGAGCAGAATGGAGACATTGGCCCCGACGACGGCGAGATCGGGTTTCCCGTCATTGTTAAAATCGGCGGTAACCGCGCCTCCCTCGTTTAAGGTGGTGTTTGAATCAGGCGAAGCATCATGGGTGGGAACTGCCGGCTGGCCTTGAAAGGTTCCGTCGCCATTGCCGATTAGAACGCTTCGCGTGTTTACGATGTCGAGTTTGCGGTCGTTGTTGAAGTCAGCGATAACAAAGGGACCTCCGCCGCCTGCGTAGTCACTCTTTTCTGTGAGCCCACCGCTGCTATCGCCAAGAAAGATTCTCGCGTAGCCTGCATCCATAAGAACCAAGTCGAGTTGGTCATCGCCGTTAAGGTCAGCCGTTGCGGCTGCTTCGTAATAAGCGGGGATAATGTCGATGGGAGACTGGAAGGTCCCATTTCCGTTCCCCAGAAAAATGCCAACAGCCGGCGACCCATTGTACGTCGTACCCCCAACCAGATCGAGCTTCCCATCATTATTGAAGTCGACTGCGTACAATGGATAAAGATTCGGGGTGATGATCGGAGTTTGAAAAGTCCCATCCCCGTTGCCAAAAGCGACGCCGCAGGCGCCGTTCGCCGCGGGGAACGCAATGTCAACCCGGTTGTCGCCGTTGAAGTCGCCCGTGACGATGGACGTGGTTTGGATCGAGAGATTGGGAGCAACCGGAGTAAAAGTGCCGTCGCCATTTCCTAAGTAAACAAATAAGCCGTAGCCTCCCTGGACTTCAGCGATGACATCTGGCTTCCCGTCGCCGTTTACGTCGGCCACAGCAAAGCCGACCTGTGCCAGTACCGCTCCAGCGTTCGTGATAATGGGAGACTGGAAAGTGCCGTCGCCCTTGCCTAGCAGAACCACAAGAGAGCCCACGCTGTCAGTCGAGTTGTTAGTCACGAACAGAATGTCTGGGATTCCATCGCCGTTGAAATCGGCAGTAGCAATGCCGCCGTTCACACCGAGGTTAGTGCCGAATCGAAAGGTTCCATTGCCGTTGCCGAACAGTACAGCACCGAAGCCAGTCAGGACGTCATCGCTTGTTGCGACATCTGGATTCCCGTCCCGGTTGAAATCAGCGACGGCAATACCAGTGCCCCCCGAATAGCTCGGAGTCAAGAGAAAGGTCGGCGTTTGGGCGGCGCCCTGGCTCGTCAGTATTGCCAAGAGAGCGACGAGGAGAATACTACGAGGATAGTACATGGTGTGCTCTCCCTCTGCGTACCTATCGACTGGCCGGTCGGAATGGACGCGAGATCGGTGGGCACCAAGGCTTAGACGCGAACTCAGGCTTGGGGCTCGGAGGTTTCCACCAAAATTCTAACGTCTTTGATCAACATGCTCAGTGACATAGATCACGGCTGAAGTCGAACCCCGCGAATGGGTATCCGGCAGTCTTCAGCGAATGCGCTACGGACCGATGTTCCGTCGGTCCTGGGTTTTACAACACGTCTTCAAGTGGTAAGTTGCGCCGAAGCCATGGTTCTTGGACGTGATCTAAGCTCCGGGTACAATATTTCATCTCAACTTTCATGCTTTCTGCAAATTGGGTCCGCAGGGTTGCGATCATCCCGTTATTTATTGCGGGCCACTTATTTCTATCGGTCGGGTGTGGGAGCAGCGGAAATGCCAGTCCGACAGAGCCCACATCGCTGACAATCTCACCCGATGCGCTGCAAATTCCGCTAGGACTTACAAGCAGCGTTCGAGCTACGGCGACCTACCGGGATGGAACAAGCGCTGATCTTACAAGCCAAGTGGTCTGGACAGCAGAGCCCTTGGGAATAGCAAGCGTCAGCTCCAATGGTTACGTGCGGTCCATCAGTCCCGGCAATGCGATTGTTACAGCAAGTCTGGGCGCAACCACAGCGAACGCCTCGCTTCAGGTCCTGCCTCCAACGCTGGAATCGACTGTGCACCAACCCAGCAAGAACCAATACATCTGGTTCGGCCCACCCGCAGGGGAAGGCGAGATGCGCTTTTTCCGCAGTCAATTCACGGTGGGGAGCGTAGCGCCGCAAGCGACTCTCTACCTTGCAGGTCCTCGTGCGGCGACAGTCTTCCTAAATGGCAATGTGGTGATGAGCGCTGCAGAAGCGCGACCCGCTTGGCAGGTCGCGTTTATGGGAGCGATTGCCGACTTATCGGGCAAGGTCACGGTTGGTGCAAATACGCTGGCAATTGCCACAACCGGGGGCAGCTTGCTGGCGGTGAAAGTTGTGCCCGCGGCGCAAGGTATTGATATCGCTCCAATCGCCGAAGCGGGCGCCGACTGGCGCGGAGCAACTGCGGCCCCCGTTGGATGGGAAAACCCGAGTTTCGATGACCATTCATGGGGAGCCGTGACTGTCATCGGTGGAATTGAAGACAATCCTCTGAATTTCGAGGGCAACGCAGACATGGAGTTATACCAATGGCCGGGCTATGACGGGATTTCGCCGTGGCTTGCCCACACGGTTGTGCCTGCAAAGGTCGTAAGCACTCAAGGCAATGTTGCAGAGGTTTACTCGGGGCGGACAGGGGCGACAGGCTTTAGGGTGCAAATGCCATCGGGTGGTCCGCAGCCGAGTGTTGTCCTTGATTTCCGAGATGAATTCAGCGGGAGACTGATCCTCGTTTCTCAGACACCGGTTCCAGTTACGGTTAAGATCACATACGGCGAGTCGCTGGATGAACTCACCACCAATCCATATCTCGGTGCGCAAACTCTCGTGGTGCCCGCCGATGGGACGGCAGCGGGAGCAAAGAGTGGTTACCGCTATGCGCAGGTTACATTCGTGGCCGGACCCACGATGATAAGTCTGGGTGGCATTTATTCCGACGAAGTTTATTACCCGGTCTCTCATCTGGGGTCTTTCGACAGCTCAGACGAATTGCTCAACCGTATCTGGCAAGTTGCGGAGAAAACGATTCACATTGGCATGCAGGAACATATCTGGGACGCGCCGAAACGTGACCGCAAGCCTTATTCCGGAGACGGTTACGTCATAGGAGGCGCCATTGGCCACACCTTCGCCGATCGCACATTATTGCAGTCAACGATGGATGCCTTGCGTCTCCAAGCCGGCTCCGCGGACGTGGACGACATCCCCGGATACGATGCCATGTGGGTACTGATGTTGGCAGACTACTATCTAAGGTACGCCGATATCGGCTACCTGCAAACTGAGGCGGCGTCCCTGAAGTCTCTTCTGGCTACGATGGAAGCAGAGGTCGGACCCGGGGAACTGTTCCAATTTCCTCCAGGCGCATATCCGTTTTTCGACTGGTCACAGGAGTTGGAGCCGCCTCCTGTGACAGAGGGGGCCAGCATCGGCACGCATTTGGAGTTCATCCTCGGCTTTCAACAGGGCGCATGGCTGCTGCAGCAGCTTGAAGACCCCAATGCGGACCACTACAGCCAATTAGCAACCCAACTGCAGGATTCCGCGCGGCAGGCTTTCCTGGATTCGACAACGAATACTTACGGCCAACGCTGGCAGATCAACGCGATGGCAATTCTCTCCGGCACAGCTACCTCGGACCAGGTATCCTCGATTTGGGAGAATGTCCTCTCCCAACCATCACCATACTGGGTAACACCATTCTTCAACTATTTCGTCCTGAAGGCGATGACGGCGGCGGGACATCGTAAGGAAGCTTTGGATCTTGTCCGTAGGTACTGGGGAAGTATGGTGAATGAGGGCGCTAACTGCTTTTGGGAAGCTTACGACCCGAGTTGGCCGAAGGACCATTTTCACCTCTACCTTCAAGCCGACGGGGTGGAGGGCACGTTTGTAAGCCTCTGCCATGGATGGGGAGCGGGCCCGCTTTCGTTTTTGAATACCGAGGTTGCAGGCATTAAGCCGTTGACTCCGGGATTTTCCAGTGTGTCAATTCGCCCGGACCTCTTCGATTTGACACATGTGAAAGTTGCGGAACCAACGCCCCGCGGGATTATCAATTTGGATGTAACGTCCCCGACGTTCTCGATGGCACTTGAACTGCCGGCGGGTATGACGGCACAACTGTCGATCCCCGTTCCAGTTGGGCAAACCCGCGTGCTCCTGAATGGCCGAATGGTGACTGGAATGCCTGCGGAGGGAGGTACTCGTCTGATCGTTAATGTCCTCGGCGGCGCTCAGTACTGGTTGATTGTCCCTTAGTACCTGCCTTTGGCTCCGACGTGACGTCGTACGCAGGACTTGAGGAGCGAGTCCTGTCGTTTCAAACTGCGGATGCGAGTTCGCCTTGAGTCCTGGTGTGGCAACCCGGTAGGCTAAGCATGGCTCTAAACTACTGCGCAACTGCGTCGCCCCTATTAGTACCGGGTTGTAACCTGTCGGACGATGTTGTTGGCGCAGGATGCTAGGTGTCTCAGTGCCGTTCTTCTCTCTCACTCCTGAGCGGTCGTTCCACGATCGACTCCCGCTGTTTTCCACCGTCTTTCCGCAAACCAGCACGCGTAGCAAAGAGGCGCTGAGCAGACGGCAGGCTGCGCCCCGTCTCCTCAGGTGGTGGGGATTGCTTGCCTGTGCGGCGACATTTGTGGTGGGCATGGCCGGATGTGGAGAGCCACCGAATCCGCTTGCCAAATTGCAAATTCAACAGGTGATCGTGATCGTGCAAGAGAATCGTACGCCAGACAACCTGTTCCACGGTTTGCGAGGTGCGGACATCGCAAATGAAGGCCTGAATTCTAAGGGTGAAACCGTTCGACTAACTCCTATACCCTTAGCGAACAACTACGATCTGAGTCATACGCATTCTGCCTTTGTGGCCATGCGCAACGGCGGCCGAATGAACGGAGCTGACAAGATCCTGATAACTTGCAATGGACAACATTGTCCACCTCCCAATCCTCAGTTTCACTATGTCAATCCTAAAGACGTGGCGCCTTATTTCCAACTTGCGGAAACGTACACCTTCGCGGACCGCATGTTCCAAACTAATCAGGGGCCAAGCTTTCCGGCCCATCAGTTCATTATTTCGGGCACGTCGGCACCGACCTCGAGGTCCAATCTCTTCGCTGCGGAAAATCCAGCGGCCAGGGACAGAGTTACAAATGCCTTCTTCAACGCTGGGTGTACCGCACCACCGACTGAGTATGTTGCGATGATTGATCCTCGAGGTTTGGAGGACACTACCCAATATCCTTGCTTCGATCACCTTACGATAATGGATTTTCTTGATTACCAGAGAATCAGTTGGCGCTACTACGCGCCATCAGCTGGGATAATCTGGAATGCCCCAAACGCCATCGGGCACTTGCGTTTTGGTCCGGATTGGACCAACGTCATCCTGCAGCCGGCACAGTTTTTCATTGATATCGATACGTTTCAGCTTCCAACGGTGAGCTGGGTGATTCCCACGGGGATTGCATCCGATCATCCGGGGGGGAATGGTGAGGGTCCGTCTTGGGTGGCATCTCTGGTTAATGCCATTGGCAACAGCCCGTACTGGTCCCATAGCGTTATCTTCATTACGTGGGATGACTGGGGGGGGTGGTATGACCACGTGCCCCCGCCGATCCATAACGCTTATGAATACGGTTTTCGGGTGCCGCTGATTGTGGTTTCGCCTTACGTAAAGCCAGAGTATGTTTCCCATGTAACTCACGATTTTGGGAGCATTCTGAAATTCATTGAAAACAATTTCCGGCTACCCTCTTTGGGCTACGCCGACGCGCCTGCCGACGATCTCTCAGACTGCTTTGACTTCAACCAAGTTCCGTTGACCTTTACGACCATCAGGGCACCGTTAGATGCCAAACACTTCATTGAAGATAAGAGACCGCCAACAGATCCTGACGATGATTGAAAGATTCCCGCAGTGTACTCCAAATAACAAGGTTCGGGTCGCTGTGTTCCTCGGGGCGAGAAGGGAGCGTCCAAGGTGAGCCTTCTGCCATGACTCAATCTGGTAAACTTTGAAACGCGGTAGTCACACCCACTGACTGAGCGTCAGTGCTAGACTACGAAACTAAATTTCGCTGTAACCGAGGAGAGTAAGGCATGACAAGGCAAAGGTTATTGATCAGCACGATTCTCAGCGCGGCGTTGTTCTGCAGCGGCGTGGTGCTAGCACAAGAACCCTCAGTTGACATTAATTCGAACCGGCACCCCTACTTGGCAAAAGCGCAGCGTCTTGTCAATGAAGCGAACAAATGCGTGGTAGATGCCCAGAAGGACAACAGATACGATATGCACGGACACGCGACGAAGGCGAGACAGCTTATGATCCAAGTGAACGAAGAGTTGAAGGCTGCGGCCGAGGATGCCAACGCCGCGGACGCTGCCAAGAAGAAATAGATCTAATGGGAGCATTGAAGACGCGACCTGACTCTGCAGCTGGTTTTCCTGAATTTTTTGCTTAAGCCATGCGTCGTGCCGAGGGTAAAGGGGATCGGCTGTCGCGCTGGGGATGGTCAGCTCGAAGGCGTGTTTTGCCTTGAGAGATACCGCCAGGGTATTGGACAAAACGTGAAGGAGGGCACAGCCAGATTCTTAGGTGCGCCCTCCCTCGTCTTATTACTTATCGCCCACAGGCCTATTCAACGGAATGTCCCCGTAATTCCCCCGTAATTCCCCCATTTCAGGGAGACGATCTTGTCTGTGCTGCTTTGAATGACGTACCACATTCCGGTTGACGGTCTCCACACCGCATAATCAGTCTTGCCATCGCCGTCGTAATTCCGTAGAAGTTGCCATCGCTGCCTTGCACCAGCCCCCAGCACAAGAGCACGTAACAAGCAGAAGGACTTCTGCCAGCCCGACTGGGGCAGAGCTCCAGAACTCATTGGTTGGGACAGAGGTGCAGATTACTCGAACTTGTCCGCTTCGCGGAACAATACCCCGCGGGCATCTTTCGCTGATATTGTGGGCTCGCCGTCGAGTTCCCAACCAATGCCCAACTCGG
>DASPSE010000132.1:0-2079 GCA_035624085.1 Terriglobales bacterium | reverse complement strand
TCTGATTCCCGCAGGCAGTCACGGACGGAGCCAACCTGATTCAACAGTAGGGCGACGCGGGCTGGACAAAACGACGAACTTTCCGTTTGGTAACAGGCTGGTCCACAATTCCTAAAAACTGCCAACCTGGCACTACTTCATCGGCGAAAAATCCGTCGGCCGCATGTACGTTCGGTCTACCTTTTCTACCAGCTTGTTGGCTTGCTCGGCTTTGATTACCTCCTGAAACTCCGGGTCGGCCATCATCGCTTCCCAGTTTTTTTTTGCCTCCTCCCGGTCGGAATGAGCCACAAGGTAGATGAATGTGTTGTCCCAATCGGGTGCCCCCTCAGGCACCCAGTAGCCCACGACCTTCAGATCGTGTTTGGCGAGCAGCTTTGAATTGGTGTCTCGAAACCGCGACTCCAGTGCCGGCACTTTGCCTGGTACAGTGTGATAAACGCGAAGCTCGAAGACGCGATTGCTGTCGGCCCTTACCTGGTCAATGTGAGCAAGGCGGGCGGTAATGAGCGATCCAGTGGTAAAAGAAAGCAGGGCGATGGCGCAAACCCTCCATCGCTTGGATTCCCCGCCTTTGAATTTCCAGCAGTTGAGTCTCATGGAAGTCTCCCTTTTACTCCGCAAAATATTCAATCTGAACCCCGGCGAGTTCATGCCTCGCGAAGGGCAAACATCGGATCTACCTTCGTCGCGCGCCTCGCTGGAAGGTAGCTGGACAGCACTGCGACCGCAAACAGAACCAGAGGCACGGCCAGAAACACAAGCAGATCGTGCGGGTGAACGCCGTACAACAGACTTGCCATCATGGACGCGGTCGCCGCAGAAACGATCACGCCGGCGACAATCCCAACACCGGCCAGGGCCACACCCTTTCTTAAGATCAGTTTCAGAACGTCACATCGCCGCGCTCCCAATGCCATGCGAAGGCCGATCTCGCGCGACCTCTGCCCGACCATATACGCCAACAAGCCATAAATTCCGAACGAGGCAAGAAGAAGAGCGAGTCCGGCAAATCCGCCCACCAGATCGGCAGAAAAACGGCGCGAAGCGAGCGAGCGATCGAGCACGTCATTCATCGAAGTAACATTGAATACCGGCAGGCCGGGATCGATGCTCTCGACTTCATGGCGAATCTGCGGCTCCAAAATCTTCGCCGGCAGAGATGTTCGCAATACGACGCTCAGGTCTCTGCGGGGGCTTTGATAGATCGGGACATAGATGTGAGGAATACCGGCAATATCCAGCCCGTCATTCTTGATGTCTTTAACAATGCCGACTACCGTCATCCAAGGCCGGGTGGCGTCTTGTCCAAACCGAAGCGTGCGGCCTAGCGGATCGCGGGTCGGCCAATACTTACGGGCGGTGGTTTCATCAATGATGGCCACTGGCTGTTTGCTGTCTTCATCGCCCTCGTCAAAAAAGCGGCCGCGCAGGAGCGGAGCCTGCATAACTTTGAAATAGTCAGGGCTTATCCGAATTCTCTCCGCGCGCAGATCCAGCCAGGACTCGACCGGGCGATCTTCGATCGCCAGGGCACTGATCGATTGGGCGTCATTCAATCTTAGATCGCTGGTTGGCAGATCTGAAGTGATGGCGGCGAGTTCGACTCCAGGGATCGCCCTCATGCGCCGCAATAACTCACGGTTAAAAGAGCTTTGCTGGGCTACAGTGAGATACGGGTCCGCTTTCGGGTCGTTAGGTTCCGGTAGCGGAATGCTCGCCGCGACAACTTGGGTTGGATTAAACCCGGGATTTTCCTGCAGCAGATCGAGCAGGGTACGCAACAGCAAGCCTGCTCCTACCATCAGAACAACCGCAAATGCCAGTTCCGATACGATCAATGCATCCCGCAAACGGCCGGTCTTGGCGCTCCAGCCAGCCCCCCGAGTGCCTTCTCGAATCGCCGACGAGAGATCGGCCTTTGCTGACTGAAGCGCGGGAGCAAGTCCGAACGCAAGGCCAGTAAGAAGGGAAATCGCGAGAGCAAATGCCAATACGACCCAATCGATTCGTACTTCGTTGAGCCGGGGTATATTGGAGGGAACCAAGCGCAGAATAAGGCCAATGGTGGCAACCGTG
>DASPSE010000099.1:0-16628 GCA_035624085.1 Terriglobales bacterium | reverse complement strand
CATTGCCTCATGGAAGCAGACGGCCTTGGCCGCGATGATATGTACCAGCGGGCCTCCCTGAATTCCCGGAAAAACGACCTTGTCGATGGCGGCGGCGTACTCCTGCTTCGAGAGGATCATGCCGGCCCTGGGCCCACGAAGAGTCTTGTGCGTAGTAGAGGTAACGATCTGAGCATGAGGCACGGGTGAAGGATGCACACCGCCGGCAACCAAACCGGCGAAATGCGCCATGTCCACCAAATAGATTGCGCCGACTTTATCGGCGATCTGGCGCATGCGGGCAAAATCGATAATTCGAGGATAGGCGCTGCCACCGCCGATGATCAGCTTCGGCCGTTCCTTCTCGGCGAGCTTCTCCAGATCGTCGTAATCGATGGTTTCGCTTTCCTTGGTCACGCCGTAGGGAACGATGCGATAGGTTTTGCCTGAAAAATTGAGATGATGCCCGTGAGTCAAATGGCCGCCATGGGCAAGGTTGAGACCAAGAATCGTGTCGCCGGGCTGCAGCACTGCGGCGTACGCCGCCATATTCGCTTGCGAGCCCGCGTGGGGCTGTACGTTGGCGTGTTCTGCGCCAAAAAGCTTCTTGGCACGGTCGCGCGCCAGGTTTTCCACCACGTCAGTAAATTCGCAGCCGCCGTAATACCGCTTGGCCGGATAGCCCTCGGCATATTTGTTTGTAAACACCGAGCCCATAGCCTCGAGCACGGCCTCGCTGACAAAGTTTTCCGAGGCGATCAACTCCAGGCCTTCGTGTTGGCGGCGAACCTCATTGTCGATCGCAGTGGCGACTTCAGGATCGACTTCGTACAAGGGGCGCGACATGCTGTTCTGAGTTTTCATTGTGCTCCTCCGGCAAGTTCCGTTCCGGTGTCGGACTGATATACGTCAGCATGATAGATTTCCATGTAACACTCTGGCCGTCTCGGCGGCGCAAAACCGAACTTCGCATACAGACCGTGCGCGTCGCTCGTGGCTAGGCTCCAGCGCCGCAAACCCTGCAAGCGGGGATGTTTCATAACGCATTCCATCATCCATTTGCCCAGGCCGCGGCCGCGAAAGGGCTCGAGCACGAACACATCGCCAATATAAGCGTAGGTGGCGAAGTCAGAAATCACGCGTGCGAATCCGACCTGCTTGCCCTCGGCGTAAACACCGAAGCACAGCGAATTTTCGACGGATCGGGCTACGACGTCGAACGGAATGCCTTTTGCCCAATAACCCTCCGTTAGAAAGCCGTGGATCAGGTGGACGTCCAACCGCTCAGGATCGGTGCTGAGCAGGAACTCGCCTCGACGGCTTTCAATGAGCTGATCCGAATGGTTGGCGGAAATCATGATGAGCCGGTATGCAATTTAATTCTAAACAAGCAATCGGCATTTGGCACTTGGCATTTGGCCGGAGTAGGCCTGCAAAGCCTGGAAGAGAGTGGCCAGCCGATGGGAGCGTTCGGCAACACGTCGGTTCCAGGCTAAGTGCCAATCGTTAGTTGCCAACTACTAGCTCTCAAACGCCGTGCGCATGAACGCTGCGATCTGCCATCCGTCGATGTATTTGTAGGGTGTCTCGCCGGTTGTATAGTGGCCGCAGGGCAGCGCTACGACTTTGTGATCCACGCCATACCGCTCAAACTGCTGGACCACTTCGCGAGAAAACTCCGGCAAGAATGTCAGATCATATTTCGCATAGATGATGAGCGACTTCCGCGGCCAACGCGCGAACTGTGGGAAAAACGACATAGGACTGGCTGCACTCCAGAGCGTGCGCAGACGTTCAAGATCGATTTGCGGTTCTAGACCCTGGCGGATGTGGCGAGTGGATTGCCCGTGCCACACCACATCAGCAAAGTAAGTCGAAGCATGATTAAAAGCTGCCACTCTTATGCGCGGGTCGTGAGCGGCAGCCAGGAATGCATAGCAGGAGCCCAGACTGGTTCCCACAATTCCCAGCCGGTTGTAACCCTGCGACTCCAGCCAATCGAGGCAGCAACGAATGTCGATTACGCCTTGCCGGCAGGCATCGAGAGTGCGTCCGATGTTTGCCGACACCGCATAATCGGCGCGCCGGATCTCTGCCGGCATGCGCATGTCGTGATACGGCATGCTCAGGCGCAAAACCGAGATCCCGAGAAGATTCAACACGTGGGATAAGCCGGTATAGGCTACCGCATCGGAGTTCCAATGCGGCAAGAGCACCACCGCGCGTTTGCCGCGTGCGGGAAACCAGCGCGCGTTCGCCAGATTGTTTTCCCGAAACGGCGTGCGCACGGGCGAAGTGAAGCGCAGGAAATCGGCGTAGGTGCCACGAATCTTTT
The DNA here is from genome assembly GCA_035624085.1 of Terriglobales bacterium. GTDB lineage: Bacteria > Acidobacteriota > Terriglobia > Terriglobales > Acidobacteriaceae > JAFAGX01. The sequence continues at coordinate 14,314 of DASPSE010000099.1, read as the reverse complement.
TCTCCAGTGCGAGATCAGGCACCTCGCGCGTGCTAAAGACTCTGACCTCGCGACGTTCCAGGCGGTAATCGGCGGGCTTTTGGTAAGAATAAAACTCATCGCTGGCTGCCACGATGCGGCGGTTGTAGTCGCGCAAAAAGTTTTCGCAATTGTCGGGCACATGTCCCGGCACAAAGCCATTTCGGCATGGCCAATCCCGCGCCCATTCGACACCCCACTCCAAGGGACGCACCACGCGATTGTTGTCCACCGACGTGAGCCGCGTCTCCCAGTCGTGCATCCAGCGTGCGTAGAGTGAGGGCATTTGTGTCTCAAAGATACAGCAGAGCAACACAACAGGCAGCCGGAACGCATCGAACGGGCATGATCCGCATTGAACCACACTGCTCGCAGCCTTCAACGGATGTGCTCAGAAGCCATTCCGGCACCGGACAAAACTCGCGACTTTTGACAAGCTCCTGACAATTCGGCAGGGGGTCAGCACTAATCTTGCACTGACTCCTGTTGCGATGAAGCCTCGTCTGGTGATGACCGTGCCCACCCGCACAGTGCGGGAGATCGCCACTGAGATGGATCAGCTGTTCCAGAGGCAAATTGAGCTGATGAAATCAGAGACCTTCCTGGGCTTGACACCGTCAGAGCGCGCAGAATACGAGCGAATCGGTGAGCGAATTCGCGAGCTGTTCGGGGAACTCGCGAGGTTCAAGTGAGCCCGTTGGCCCGGCCGGGTCCTTGCGGCAATGGCGTCGAGCCGTCATCTGATCAAGATTGGTACCCACTCCCCGGCAGCAATTTGTTCGCGATCCGCAGGGATCACGAGGTAGCAGTTGGCGCGCGCGGTTGCTGCGATATCTCCCGAGCCTTGCCAGCGGATTAGTTCGACTTCTGCTTGTTCAAACTCTCCCGAGAGCAGGGCCGGCAAAAATCGCTTGAGGCCCGGCTTGGTCTTGATCTCAGATTTCAGCTTAGCGTGCAAGAATACGAGCCTCCGCGGCGGCAATCCCGCCAGTGCTTCCAGCACCGGCCGGGCAAAGAGTTCGAATGTGACCATGGTCGAGACGGGATTTCCCGGCAGGCCGAAGAAATATTTGGGTTCAGCCGGCGAGGACGCCGGCGCTACCCGTCCAAAAACGATGGGTCTTCCGGGTTGAATCTGTGCGCCGGTGAAGAAAAACTCTGCCTGAAACTCTGCCAGGACCTGCTCCACCAGGTCATACTTGCCCATAGACACTCCACCGGTGAGCAGCAACAGGTCTGCTTCCAATCCATCGGCAACCAGCTCACGCAGCCGCTCCGGCTCATCGGGCGCTATTGGCAGCAGAATGGGCTCTCCTCCCGCCGCCTGAATTTGCGCTGCCAACGAATAGCTGTTCGAATTGCGAATCTGATACGGTGCCGGCGGCACATCGATGTCTACAACCTCATCTCCAGTGGCGAGCACAGCCACTCGCGGTTTGGAATAAACCAGCAGATGGGATCTTCCGACCGACGAAGCTACCGCGATCGCCGCATGATCCAGGCGTGTGCCCGGAGAAAGAAGCCGTTCTCCGCGCCTGGCTTCGGAACCTGTGGGCACAATATTGTCGCCCGCTGCAACCGCTTTCATGATCTCAACGCGATCTCCGGTTCGCGACGTGTATTCCACCATCACAACAGAGTCAGCGCCGGGCGGTGCGGGCGCGCCCGTCATGATTGCTGCCGCCTGGCCGGATTCCAGTTCGATCGAAGTATTGGCCCCGGCCTTGATTTCGCCGACTACTTGAAGAGTCGCGGGTAGATGGGCGAGATCTGCCGTGCGCACAGCGTAGCCATCACGCGTGGCACGCGGGAATGGCGGCAGATTCCGATCCGCAAATACCGGCTCTGCCAGGACGAGGCCAACGGCATCAAGCAGCTCGAGCAACTCTTTGCCGCGAGGACGAAGATGGGAAGCGTGCTCTTCGACCGTGTGACGGGCATCTTCAAAACTGAGAGTCTTGCCGGAGGCGTCGCCTGATGGCATGGACGAGATAATACGAGCACCGGCAAGGAAAATCTAACGGGCGGGGGTCAGGGCCTGGCGGACCTGCTCAGGATCAGTTGCATGCATGAGAGCGGCATCCAATTCCACGACACCTGTACGCGCCAGCTTGGCAATCTCGCCGTCCAGGTGCTGCATTCCTTCCGCACGCGTGGCTTTCATGATCTCCAGCAGCCTCTGGCTGGAAAAATCATTTTGTTCCAGGCATTGTCGGATTTGAGAATTGAATTTAAGAATCTCGACCGCAGGAATTCGGCCGCTGCCATCCTTCCGCGCCAGGAGCCGCTGCGAAACAATCCATCGAATCGTCTTGGCCAGGCGGTTTCGAATGCTCGCCTGCCCCTGGGCAGCGCACAAAGCCACCATACGTTCCACTGTCTGCGCTGCATCCGCAGCATGCAGGCTGGAGAACACAAGATGCCCCGTTTCCGCAGCTTCTACGGCCATCTCTAAAGTCTCTCGGTCTCGTAGCTCACTAACCAGGATCACGTCGGGCGCTTGCCTCAAAGCCGCCCGCAGCCCCAACGGGATGCTGGGCGTGTCGCTGTGCAGCTCGCGCTGATGCACAGTTGCACGCTTGTGGTTGTGCAGAAACTCGATCGGATCTTCGATCGTGATGATGTGACACACCCGCTCCCGATTGATCCGGTCGAGAAGCGCCGCTAGAGTTGAAGACTTGCCAGAGTTTCGCGGCCCGGTAACCAGCACAATGCCATCGCGGAAGCTGGCAACCTCTTCAAGCTGTGCCGGCAGGCTGAGCGAGACCACGTCAGGAATCGCCGTGGGGATCACGCGCATCACCACCGCACAGCTGCCCCGCTGAATAAACACGTTGACGCGGAAGCGCGCCAGCCCCGGCAACCCGTATGAGACGTCGCAGGAACCCTGCTCGCGCAATGTGGCGATCGCCTGTTTGTTGTTACCGATCAGGTCGGAAGCGATGCGCCGCGTATCATCGGCCGTAAGCGGGCGAAGTCCGGGAGCCTGGATGGAAATCAACTCACCGTGAATTTCAACTTGTGGCGCGCGGCCGGGTGAGAAAATCAGATCACTCACCAGATCGTGAGCGTGCAGCATCGCCGTCAGCAATGCATTGGTGGCGGTGGGACTCGAGCCACTTGACTGGTCGAGAGAAACACATATTGGAGCGGCGCCAGTTGCCATGTTTTGGGTGGAGAGGATCCGGCGCATACTGATTGCGCCAAGAATTTACTGTAGCGGAAATTAAAGAGGGTCCGCCACGAAGAATGTCGCGCTGATGAACCTTCGTAACAAGGCGTGATCTGAAGATAGGGTCAGTTTGTCACGGCCAAGAAGATGAGGAGCGGCCATAACCGCTCCTCAAAGTGCATAAGGCGAACTACTTCTTCACCGGCTTCTTTTTCTGGGTGCCGTAGCTGGTTTCGATCGACGCTCCGATGCTGGCCAGCATCTGCTTGGCCGGCTCCGCAAATGGCCCATTAGGCTGGAGTTCAAGGTACTTGTTAAACGCCTCGGCGGTGCCTTCGGGCGCAACCATCTTGTCGCCCTGCAAGGTGGCCTTGCCGATCAAATTTACCCCCTTCCAGTAGTAGGCTTCCGCTCGATTGGGATCGGCAGCAATGGCCTTGTCGAAAGCTGCTATACCTTCGTCCACTTTACCGGCATTGGTCATTACCGCGCCGAGATTGAAGTAATACTGGGCTGCACCGGCGGGATCCAACTGCGCTGCCATCGTGTAGGACTTGGCAGCCTCGTCGATCTGACCCGCCTTGGACTGCGCCTGGCCCAGATTGTTGTAATACTGCGCCATGATCTTCGTGGCCTCGGGAGTCTTTTTCGACGGATCCGCATCCAAAGCCTTCTGCTTTAGATCGACGGCCTTCTCATAGTCGGTCGCCGCATCGGCGTATTCTTTCTTCTTCTGATCGGAGTCGGTTTGCTTCCCCGCAGCGCCAATCGTATATTCGCCGAGCTTGGCCCAAAGCAGATCGCGGCTCGGATCCATTTGGGTGGCTTCGGCCATGGTATTCATCGCAGTAGTGAAGTCGCCAGCCTCCGCCGCTTGCTTGGCCACAGACAGCCTGTCATTCAGCGACTTGATGTTGGCATTTTCCTTGGCAACTTTGGCTTCCTGTTCCTGTCGCTGCTTCAATTGCTCAGGTGTCAGACCCGCTCCCTGAGCTTGTGCTGCCTGCTCTTTCTTCAGGTCGAAATCCAACGTCTGCTCTTCCAGCGAGACGTTAACACCGGTGAAATGGTAGATTTCTTTGCCGTCTTTGGATAACGTGACCTTGTACTTTCCCGGGGTAACCCCCAGAGAGAAGTATTCGCCTTTATTGTTGGTCTTCAGCTCAAATTTTCTGCCGTTCTCAACGTTCGCCCACTCGACTTGCGCCCCGGCGATGGGCTTGCCGTCGGCGTCCTTACAGACCCCTTTGACTGTGCCGGTATTCTGAGCCAGCGCTGAAGGGGCCAACCACAAAGCGATGAAGCTGATTAGGACGATTACTGAAAAGTGTTTCTTCATTTTTTTGCTCCGTATGACCTTTGCGATTCCACCATAATCAAATTCAATGATTCCTGCTACCGGTTCTGAACTGCCTCCATGTATGGGATGGCGTCAGCGGCTCCAGCTTCGCGAAATGCCCGCTGACGCAGCACACAGCTGTCGCACACTCCGCAGGCGCGATCTTCCCGGCTATAACAAGACCACGTTAAATCGAAGGGAGCGTCCAGTTCAAGCCCGAGCGTCACAATCTCCGCCTTTCGCATCCCGATCAGCGGAGTCACGATCTCAATCCGGCCTTCCTTCGTGCCCGTTTTCACCACTTGGTTGAACGCCTGATAGTAAGCTGGCCGGCAGTCGGGATAGCCTGAACTATCCTGCTCTACCGCTCCGATGTATACCTTCTCGGCGCCAAGCACCTCCGCCCAGCTCACCGCGACCGAAAGGAAATGCGCGTTACGGAACGGGACATAAGTCACCGGGATACCGCGTCCGATGAGGTGGGACTCGGGCACGGCGATGTTCGCGTCCGTGAGCGCCGATCCGCCGATGGTCTTTAGCGCCTCATTCCGCACCATCAGCCGCTGATGAATTCCCAACCGGTCGCAGATGGCTAGAAAAGCGCGACGCTCGCGGTCTTCCGTCCGCTGCCCATAGCTGATGTGAACCGCGGCGGCATCGAAATCACGCGCCGCCAGCGCCGCGCACACGCACGAATCCATCCCGCCACTGAGCAGGACGACGGCGCGAGGCTTGCTTTGGCTCATCGACATGCTCACCTACGGAGGCACGGAGAAAATCTCCTTCTTCTCTGTGACTCCGTGTCTCCGTGGTCAGAAGGTCTCTAAACGCCCTTCATCGCCGGGTCCCAGATGAACTTATGGAGCTGCAGCCCGAGACGTGCCGGGACATTGTCGGCCAGCATCCACTCGGCCAATTCGCGTGGGTCTAGCAGACAATGCGATGTATCTCTGCCGCCGCGGGCATCTTTGCTGAACGCCGGCGAAAACAGCAGGGCATTAACGCACCCAGCCAGGTGATGGCGAGCCACAAAGTCTCGTGCGAACTCGTAGTCGCTTCGATCGCTCAGCACAAATTTGACTTCATCACTAGATGTCAGCGTCTCCAGGTTCTCCATGCAAAAAGTGTCAGGCTCACCGGAGTTGGGACACTTGACGTCCACAATCTTCGTCACGCCTTTGGGCACGTGTTCAAGCGGACGCTCGCCGCTCGTCTCGAGCAAAACCGTGTAGCCCTCGTCCAACAGGCGCTGCATCAACGGTACAACCTCGCGCTCCTGCAGCATGGGTTCGCCTCCGGTGATCTCCACCAGGCCGCCGCTGGGACTCAATTGCTCGACTTCCTCAATGACCTCTTCCATCGTCATGCGATGTCCGCCGCTGAAGGTGTACTCGCTGTCGCACCAGGAGCAGCGCAGGTTGCATCCCGTGAGGCGAACGAAGACACAGGGAAGCCCGGCATGCGTGGACTCGCCCTGAATCGATTTGTAGATCTCGGTGATTTGCATAATTAGTAGCGCCAGCGTCTCGCCGGCCCGATTCGCGGGCGTGGACGCCCGCTGGACAGCCGCCGAAACGGCGGCGCTACGATTCTGAATAACTGGCCGTCGTGCTATCAGTCTCGAATACGGTCACGTTCTTCACGCGCACGCGCCCCTTGGTCACGCGCTCCAGTCTTAAGTTGGCCTCGTCATAAAAATATTTGGCCAGATTCTCCGCCGACGGGTTCACGCTCGTAAACGGCTCCAAGTCATTGATCATTTGGTGGTCCAGACGATCGATGACGTGCTTCATGACCTCGCGCAAATCCTTGAAGTCCAGCAGCAGCCCGGCTTTGTCCAGTTCCTTGCCGGCCAGCGTAACCCGCACCTTGTAGTTATGCCCGTGCGGATTCTCACACTTACCCTTGTAATTGCGCAGGTAATGCCCGGCTGCGAACGAATCTTCAACGGTGACTTCGAACATGGTAACCAGCGTGCTCCAGAAACTTGTCTTAGCCCTATTCCGCTTATGATTGTATCGCGCCGCAACTTATCCGCCACGGCCTCCCCGCCCCGCCGGCCGAGCGCTCCTGTTCCAGGAGGCATTTCAGTGGGAGGTAAGTTACTTGACAAAGCCAATTCCTTACCATAAAGTAAGGAAATTACAATATCGAAAGGACCTAGAATTGGCCACCGCAACCATGACTTCAAAAGGGCAAATCACCATACCAATGCCGGTGCGAAGAGCGCTGGGAGTTGATGCCGGCGACCGCATTGAATTCGTGGAAACGGAAAAAGGCCAGTTCGCGATCATCGCCGCCACCCGCTCGGTCAAGGAACTGAAAGGGCTGTTTCGAGGCAAGCGGAGCAAGCCGGTGTCGATTGAAGAGATGAATTCTGCCATCGCCAAGCGAGCATCCGGATCGCGATGATCGGCCTCGACACGAATATTGTCGTCCGCTATCTTACGCACGACGATCCCGACCAAACGAGCGCGGCGGTGAAAGTGATCGATTCACTCTCATCAGAATCGCCCGGATTCCTCTCCCTGATCGTCGTTGTGGAACTGGTTTGGGTGTTGGAGGTCTCCTATCGTTTCACGAGGAACGAGATTGAGCAGGTCCTGGAGACCTTACTGCGGAGCAAGGAACTGACGATTGAGCGAGCGGAAATCGTGTCACAGGCACTGCAGAAGTTCAGCGCTAACCGCGCCGACTTTGCTGACTGCCTCATCGAGCGCAGCGGCTACGCGGCTGAGTGTGAGTATACCTTTACCTTCGACCGGAACGCCGTCACAGCGGGCATGAAGCTGCTTCGCTGAAGCGCGTTGAGCGTTTGGCCATGAGATCAAGCTGCGCCGAAGAACTCTTCCACCTGTCGCAGCTCCGTCGTCTTGCGGTAGCATGGCAGACTTTCCCCTCACGCCGGATTACGAGCGCGAGATGATTGGCTTATTCAGGAAGGCGCGGCTTGCAGCGACAAGTAATTAACTGGAATAATCTCAGTGCTCGGGCAGCCGGTTGCTGATGAAATCCGAAATGCGGCTCGCGGCGGGAGGGTCCATATTGGCCAGCACCGCAACCACGTAACCGACTGCGGGGCAGATTTTCAGATCGCCGTTCATCCCCGGTGCGCCGCCTCCATGGCCGAAACAGCGTGTGCCGTTAACGTTGCGATCGCCAAATCCATAGGCGTAGCTGTTGTCAGGTGTGCCCGGCTTCCCTGTGGTCAATAACTTCGTGTAGTCAGCATTGAGCAACTTGTTTTCCTCGATCGCGCTGGCAAATCGGACGAGATCCTCGACCGTCGAGTAACCGCCGCCCGCCGATGTGCCGCGGTAAGGCAGTGTATCGGCGTTTGGCTTCCAGCCTTCAGGCCCTCTCATGTATCCGATGCTGCGATCGGGAACTGCCTGGTTTTCCGGCTCCGAACCGGTGGACGTCATGCCCGCCGGCACGTAGATGTGCTCCCGGACGTAGTCGTAGTAGCTCTGACCGCTGACCTTCTCGATGATCGCACCCAGCAAAACAAAGCCGTAGTTGCTGTACTCCCACCGGGTGCCCGGCTCGAACTCGAGGTCGCGCTTGCCATAGAGCTTGATGTAATCGGCGAGCGTGCGCAACTCCAGCCGGTGTGCTTCGTACTCCGGCCCGAAGATGTCGCCCGTGCCGCCGGTGTGGGTCAGCAGATGATGGATGGTCACCTTCGTAGCCACATCCTTGTTGGGATAGTCAATCAGGTATTTTCCGATCGGATCCTGCAGGCCAAGCTTGCCCGCCTGCGCCAATTGCAGCGTGGCCACGGCGGTGAACATTTTGTTCATGGAGCCGATGCGGAATCGCGTCTTCAACGTGTTCGGGATTTTATGCTCGCGATCGGCAAAGCCGTCTGCCTCGGACAAAACCGGCTTGCCGTCCTTCACGACCAGCACAGCGCCAGAGAAATGATCAGCCGCGACTTGCTTTTCTATCTCCGTGCGTGCTGCTGCCACCAACTCGGTCAGGCTCAGGTGGGGCAGCTGGAATTCGGTCTGCCCCGCCGGCCGCGGTATCGCACGCAGATCCAGGCTGGTGATGCGGTGGGGTTCGGCTTCTTCAACTTGCAGGTCCAACCGCGCAAACTGATCGGAATCGCGCTCCTGCACCAGCAAGGAGATCTTCGTCGGCGCCGAATCTTCCAGCTTCCTGAAATCAAATCCGCCAGTCATCTGGCGGAATTGCATATCCCGATCCATATCCTTCAACGCCGAAGGGTAGTTCTTTTCAATGAAAGTTCGATACGCCTCGCGGTCGCCGCGATTGAAGATCTCCAGCCACGCCGCACACTGCCGCCCCGCCGGAGTATCGGGAAGCTGGGTTTGGCTTTGCGCGGCAGATAGGACGCTGGCCAACAGCAGCAGAGACGAAAGCAGAACTGACTTGGAAAAGCGCATACGGTTCAGACGGAGCAGCCTCCCGTAGGTTAGAAACTTACTGAAGCCCAAAGAAAGATTGAAAACTCGCTTCTGACGCCCTTATACCGAGGAGTGTGCACGCCACTCAGGCGATCACCGTTACCCGGTCCCGAAAAACTCTTCCACCTGTCGCAGTTCTGTCGTCTTGCGGTAGTTCGGCAAACTTTCCACAAAAACTCGGCCATACTGTTTCTTCAGAATGCGATTGTCCAGCAGAACCAGCAGGCCGCGATCACTTAGCGAACGAATCAGGCGTCCGAAGCCCTGTTTCAGTGTGATTACGGCAGCCGGTACTTGATATTGAAAAAATGCGTCACCACCCTCAGCGTCGATGGACTTCACACGCGCTGCTACCACCGGATCGCTCGGAACCGCGAAGGGCAGGCGGTCGATAATCACGCAGCTGAGTTGCTCGCCTTGCACGTCGACGCCTTGCCAGAACGACGAAGTCGCAAAGAGCACGGCATTCGGCGTTAAGCGAAATTCCTCGAGCAGCGCGCTTTTGGGTGCATCGCCTTGCAGCAGCATGGGGAACTCAATTTCGCCGAGCAAGCGCTGATAGACATCTTTCATCTGCGCGTAACTGGTAAACAAGACGAATGCCCGCCCGCGAGTGATCTCCAGCACGCGCCGGATGCATTCAGTGGCTTTGGCCGCGAACTGCGGCGTACGCGGATCCGGCAGATCGGGAGGCACATAGAACAACGCCTGATTCTCATAATCGAAATGCGAAGGCAGGACGAGCTCGCGCGCATGTTTCAGCCCCAGCCGCCGGAGTGCGTATTCAAAGCCACCTCCCACAGCCAGTGTGGCCGAGGTCAACACAGCGCAATCCAACTTGTCGAAGAGGCACGTCTTGAGAATGGGGGCGACATCGATGGGTGTGGCCTGGAGAAAAACTCTCAGCTTCTCGCGAGTGCCCAGGCCACGAGAGCCTCGCCGTTCGATCCAGAACACTGTATTGCGATCCTCCGATTCCATCAGGAAGCCCAGCTGGACTTGCAATTCCTGCGCGCGACGGACGAAAGTGAAAATCTCCTCAGGCTTGGAAGGAAGATTTTCGAGCTCGGAGCCCAGCCGCTGAAGAGACTGCTGCAATCCCAGAAATTCATCACCGTTCTCTTCCAGAAACTCGCGGCGGTTGTCGAACGCGAATCGGCCTTCGCCAGGAGGCAACAAAGCGAAAAAGAACTGTGAACGGTCGCGCAGGGATTTGATCGCTCCTGACATTTTCTCGGTATACAGGCGGTTGCGCTGCAGCGAGGCTTCCACGTCGCGGCAGAGCTCTTCCACGCGGGCATTGCTGACGGAAACTCCAAAGTAGCTTCCGGCGACGTCTTCCAATTCGTGCGCTTCGTCGAAAATCACCGCTCCGACCTCGGGCAAAATCCCCGCGTCGGGCGCGTATTCCGCCTGCTGCTTAATCGCCAGATCGGCAAAGAAAAGATGATGGTTGACGATGATGATGTCGCTCTCCATCGCCCGGCGATGCATTTCCGTGATAAAGCACTTATCCCACGAACTACATTTCTGGCCGAGACAGGTGTCGGAGCGGGCGTCTAACTTGTGCCACAGCGCACTGGCTTCGGGCAGAGCAGCGAGTTCGGCACGGTCACCGGTTTGCGTTGTCTTCTCCCAGGCTGCAATCGCGCGGTAATGTTCGATCTCGTCGAGGCCGCTGAGCACTGGCTGACCGGTCAGGTCATAAAGTTTCTTGCGGCAAAGATAATTGCCGCGGCCCTTCATGTAGCAGACGCTGAGCTTGCCTTCGCCCGCGGGAAACAGCGCCTGCTCAAGAAATGGAATGTCTTTATAGAAAAGCTGTTCCTGCAGATTCTTCGTATTTGTCGAGATGATGACGCGTTTGCCCGACCGGATGACGGGGACCAGATAAGCCAGGGTTTTTCCAGTGCCGGTACCCGCTTCGACGATCAGGTGCCGCTTCTCGTCGAGCGCCTGCTCGACTGCCTGGGCCATTTGAAGCTGTCCACGCCGGAACTCATAAGCGGGATGGGTACGAGAAAGCACTCCTCCGGCGGCAAAAAAGTTGTAGAGCGAGATTTCCTGCTTTTTGGTCGTCGCGGCGGGCTGAGAAGTAGAAGCCACGGAATCTCTATAATAAGCCACTGCTTGTGTAGGGACGGCTCTTCGACCCGTCCGGGCCGTGGCGGTTTGGACCACGGCAGCAGCCGGTTGCCGAGCTCTGCTCGGCCTGCGCGGGTCAGAGACCCGCGCCCACACAGTTGGTGCATGGTCCCCACGCTCGCCATTGTCGGTCGGCCTAACGTCGGCAAGTCCACGTTGTTCAATCGCATTGTGGGCTCGCGCCGCGCCATCGTTGGCAACGAGCCGGGCATCACCCGCGACCGCCTGTACGGAGAAGCAGAATGGCGCGGACGCCGCCTGCGCGTCGTGGACACCGGAGGCATCATCCCCGAGCAAAAAGAACAGATTCCATCAGAAATATTTCGCCAGGCGAAAGTCGCGCTTGATGAAGCTGCCGCGGTCGTTATGGTTGTGGACGGTCGTAGCGAGCTGGCGGCGCCGGACCTCGAACTTGCTCGCCTTTTAATCCGAACCGGCAAGCCCCTGTTCCTCGCAGTAAACAAAATTGACACCGACAAGCAACAGGCACTCTCTGACGAATTCTATCGCCTGGGGATCCGGCGGCTATTCCCGGTCTCCGCCGAGCACGGCCGCGGTGTGGACGAGTTGCTGGACTCGATCCTTGAGATTTTGCCCCTGCAAGAAAAGCTAACCATAGAGGACACAGAGCGCACAGAGGAGGCACGGGAGACCAAGGTTGCCATTATCGGCCATCCCAATGTTGGCAAGTCCACTTTGCTCAACCAACTTACAGGCACGTCGCGCGCCATCGTCTCTCCGACTCCCGGCACCACCCGCGATGCCGTGGACGAAATCGTGGAGCGCGATGGCTGGCGTTTCCGCTTTATCGATACCGCTGGAATCCGTCGCAAGGGCAAGACTCGCCTCATGGCGGAAAAGTTGTCGGTCGTGATGGCACGCAAGCATCTGGAGGCTGCCGATATCGCTCTTTTGGTGATTGATGCGACCGAGGGGGTAAGCGCCCTTGACGCCGCCATCGCCGGCTATGCCCATGAAAGCGGTCGGTCGGTCATCATTATCGTGAATAAGTGGGACCTGATCACCAGTGGCCAGAAGAAGCCGGTCAGCCAGTCAAGAGCCGCACGCATCCAGGAAAGCAAGCGGCCAACAGATCGCGCAGCTTACGAGCAAAGATTGCGATACTCACTGAAATTTCTGCATTACGCCCCGGTTCTGTTCATTTCCGCCGAGACCGGTAGGGGAACAGAGAAGATTTTTCCGGCTGTCGAGCAGGTTGCGGCGGAACGTCGCAAGCGCATTCCCACGGCCGAAATGAACCGCTTCCTGCACCACGTGGACTTTGAGCGAGCCTCAGTCCCGGTTCGGCAGCGAGTGAAGATTTATTACATGACGCAGGCTGCAGTTGCCCCGCCTACATTCATTCTTTTCACCGACCGACACGTGAAACTGCATTTTTCCTATCAACGATTCCTGGAGAACCAGATTCGCCGCGCTTTTGGATTTGTCGGCACGCCGATCTGGATCAAGAACCGGGCACGCGACTGACACGAGGCCGGTGACTGCCCGGTTATGCGAGGACGTCAGGTCGTAGGGGCGGGATAGGGAACCGATGGCGGCAAAGGCGGCGCCGGATGAATCAATGCATCCAGCGCCGGATACCGCGAAGCAAAGAAGTAGATCGAATACGCGGGGAAGAACACCATGGCTGGCACAGAGACTATCGAAACCACGTAAAGAATCGCTGCCAGCACAAGGCATCCAACGACCACAGCAAGCGTTATGGTGTAAAGATTCCAGCTAAACCCGGCAGCCTTGCCGGCAAAAACAAACAGTGCACCTAAGCCGCCGATCGGAATCAGCGTCACCAGAATCACCACGGTCGTAATGATCCCCACAACGATGCCCACGCCGAGCGCCATCACAATCTTCATCAGCACGTAACCGAAATAAGGTCCCTTTTCTGATCCCAACATAGGCAACAGCCGTGCCCATGCCTGAAATGCCGATATGTTCTCGATGGCCATTTGCGGGATGACAAAGTCCTTAGTGAAGACGTGTACCACTGCTGCCAGTACCCCGAAGGCCAGCACGGCTAGAAACAGCGCCATACCGAAGAGGATCAGCGGCGCCAGGTGCTCTTTGGGTTTCGTCAGCCAGCCGGCGGCAAATGCGAAGGCGGCTGGAATACCAATCAGAATGACAAATCCAACGAACATCGCCAAGCCAAACAGAATCTGCCAGAGGAAATATCGCAGTCCCGGCCCCTGCCGCCGGTTCCAGCCGCGACGGATTTCGCAATTTCTTGCGATAACACTATCGAAGAGAATAAAGCGCATCACGCTGCTGATGTAGAGCAACAAAATCCAGAACACGAAGCCGAGCACGAGCAGAAGGGCGACAAGCAGAACCAACAGTGCAGGGTCGATGTTTGGAAAAGGGGAAGCCACGAACTGATTGGGGTGCCTCGGGACCTGAAGGTTGGTGTTAAAGCCGTTGCAACTTCCGGTGGTCAGTTCCCCAGCCAGCAGTCCCACGAGCGCAAGCCGCGCCCATTGTCCAGCCCGGAAAGGTTGAAAGATTTGCTGCTTGGTATGTTGAAATGCCGGACTGATTGCATCGATCGCAGAAATCGGCAAGCAAGCACCTCGCGCGGTTCTGGAAATTGGCAGTCAAGGTACTGCGAAAGAGTCGATGGGGTCAATGAAAAATTTTACCGTGCATTTGAGCACAGATCACAGCATCACACCCAGGTTCCGGATAAACTAATTAAATCTTCTACAAGGAATGTGTCGCTATGTTGCGCAAGAACCGCCTTTTTACTCCAGGCCCGACGCAGTTGCTTCCTGCGGCCCAGACCGCGATGGCCTCCTATGCCATGCACCATCGCACGGCTGATTTCCGCGCCTTGTTCTCGCGAGTGCTGGCTGATATCAAAGACTTCATCGGCACCAGAAACGACGTATTGGTGCTGGCTTCTTCCGGCACCGGGGCCATGGAAGGTTCGGTTTCGAATCTCACATCGCCCGGCGACAAAGTGCTGGTGTTGACAGCCGGGAAATTCGGTGAACGCTGGCGCGATCTGGCCAAAGCCTTCGGATGTGTCGTGGAAACAGTGGTTGCGCTGTATGGCGCTACGTTTTCGTTGGATGACGTTCGCCAAAAACTGGCTCCCGATGTCCGCGTCGTCTATGTGCAGGCCACCGAAAGCTCGACGGGAGCTCGCCACGACATCCAGTCGATTGCCCAATTGGTGCGACGAACCAG
>DASPSE010000081.1:0-4041 GCA_035624085.1 Terriglobales bacterium | reverse complement strand
GCTGATGGTGTCACCAATCTCTCCTTCATTCCGGCCGACCCAACGATGGCCAAGGTGAGCTTGAATCCGGGCGATGTCCTGACGGTAATCAGCCCGCCTGCACCGAACACGGATGGGACCGTTCCTGATTGGAGTTCTTCCAGCACCTCATTGCAGTTGAACGTCCAGGATGCCAGCGGCCGGCCTGGAACGGTGACGGCGGCCCTGAACAATTTTGTCCTTATGCCTTCGGCCAGTACTGACCCCGAGGTGCAGGAGTACGCCTTGGTGAACACCGTGGTCAATGTGGCACCTCCTTCCAGTCCATTTCCTCACACCCAAATCCAGCTGCAATCCAATCTGGCGAATTGCTACAACCGCGCCGCAACTACGGTAAATGCGAATGTTGGCCTCGCAACTTGCGGGCAATCGGTGAGCGAGATCCTGGGCAGTGGAAGCGCTTCTACGCCAAATCAGAATTTCACCTTGAAGCAGTCGCCGTTGACCTATGTCCAAGCCACCACCGGGAGTGGAAGCCAGAGCACACTGCAAATCGAAGTCAACCAGGTGGAATGGAGCGAGGTGCCGACGCTCTACGGACAAGGCCCAGCACAACTCGTGTTCTCTACGCTGAACCAATCGGATGGCACCACGGACGTTCTGTTTGGCGACGGCGTTGAAGGATCCACCCTGCCCACTGGCCAGAATAACGTTATGGCGAACTATCGGGTCGGTTCGGGCTCATCGGGGAATGTGGCTGCGGGCGCAATCACGACTCTGATGGATCGTCCTTTGGGCGTCAAGGGAGTCAACAACCCAAGCGCGGCCACGGGGGGACAGGATCCGCAAGCGATCGATGACATACGCTCCAACGCCCCGCAGACGGTATTGACGTTGGGACGGGCAGTCTCGATTACCGACTATCAGAACTTTGCGACCACTTTTGCCGGCATCGCCAAGGCGTATGCCATCTGGATACCGAGTGGGCCGGGACGAGGCGTTTTCCTGACTGTTGCCGGGGTGGGCGGAGCAGCGTTGGATCCGAATGGTTCCACGGTGACCGATCTGGCTACGGCACTTCAAAACTGCGGAAATCCGTTGGTTCCGGTCACCGTGCAAAGCTACGTCGAGACCCTATTCAGCTTTTCAGCGAGTGTGAAATACGACCCGACCTATGATCAGCCTACGGTGCAGGCCAATGTGATGACAGCGCTATCCGATGCTTTCGGTTTCGATGCACGCACGTTCGGCCAATCGGTTGGCATCGACGAGATAACCGCGGTAATTCAGGGGGTCGACGGCGTGGTGGCCGTCAACGTTTCCGGATTGACTCGAGAGACTTCCAGTACGGCCGGGGATTGGTCCAGCCTGAAGGGAAGTTCCACGATTTCCGGGTTGAGGCGATGGCTCTCACACACAATTATTTTTCGGCGCCCCGTCCGGGATACCGCCTTCCGGCTTTGCGCCAATCTGCCGGTGGCGAGCACGAGTGGTCTGCCCCAGCCCGCAGAAATACTGGTGCTGGATACAAGCCAGGTGGTCCTAGGGGTGATGTCGTGAGCTATCAGGGACAAAAACTCTTTGACCTCCTCCCGGCACTTTACCGGCTGAGGGACGCGCAACTGGCACCGCTGAGCGCCTCGGATGCAGCACAATTGCAGGCCTTACAGGCGATGCCGGCGCCGCTCTCACCTTCCAACCAGCAACAACTGGACCAGCTCACCGCTAAAGCACGGGGACCATTGCAGTGTTTGCTGATGCTGGTGGAGGAGCAATTGGCCGTGGTCGCGAACAACCTGGATCAGCTTTACGATGACCAGTTTATTGAGACCTGCGCGACTTGGGTCATTCCCTACATTGGAGATTTGATTGGATACCAAGCGGTCAACGGAGTTGCTCCCGCGGCGGCCAGCCCCCGTGCCGAGGTGGGGAAAACGATCTCCTTGCGTCGACGCCGGGGCACCGTGCTGGTGTTGGAACAGTTGGCTCGAGACGTGACCGGCTGGGGGGCTCACGCCGTTGAATTTTTCAAGCTGCTCGCGACCACGCAGTACATGAAGCACATTCGGCCGCATAACCTGGTCACCGCCGATTTGCGAGATTGGAAATTGGCAGAATACATCGACACAGGTTTTGATCGCAGCGCGCACAGCGTGGACGTGCGCAACGTCACCTCAGAACGCGGTCGTTACAACATCTCGAATATTGGAATCTTTCTCTGGTCGCTGAACGCCTACAGCGTAACGATGTCGCCCGCCATTGCGCTGCCGGGAAATACCGCAGCTGGCGCCCCGCAATGTTTCCGTTTGAGCTCTCTTGGGGCGGATATGTCCCTCTTCAACAACCCGGTTCCCCAGGGAACTGACATAACCGCAGCGGCACGACCGGTGAATGTTCCAAATTACCTGCGGCGCCGCGTCTTATGCGAGGACATTCAGCAGGGCAACGCACTCTACTACGGCGAGGGGAGCAGTCTGGCTGTCTATGTCAACGGCGCGCTCCTGGATGCATCTCAAATCCAGGTCTGTAATCTTTCTGGCGAAGACGGTGCATGGGCCAATTTGCCCACAGACAGCCCCTACGCTGCCGCTATAGATCCCGAGTTGGGCCGGATCGCTCTGCCCCCGGTCGCGACCGGTTCGCCGCTGCCGCAAGTCAGCGCCTCCTTTTATTACGGTTTCAACGGAGATATGGGTGGCGGGGAGTATTCCCGCGCGGACAGCTTCACTGCCTCTGCCGAGGAACCTGTCGTGCGGGTACCCGGAGACTACTCCACTGTCAGTGCTGCTTTAGGGGCTCTCTCTGGCGACGGCGTGGTGGAAATCACCGACAGCGGCATCTATCAAGAGCTCAACGGACTCACGGTGAATGTAAATGCCGGAGGGCACATCGAGCTTACAGCAGCCGATGGTTGCAGGCCGACCTTGGTGTTGGGAGCCGAGATCACAGTCACGGGCGGAAATCTTGGCCAGCTTGATGTTAACGGGCTGTTGATCACTTACGGTCCCGCTCCTGGAAGCAATACTCTGTCCCAGGCTTTGGTGTATGTGCCTGATACCCCGGGAAACCAGTTGAGCCAACTGGGACTGATCCACTGCACGGTCGTTCCTGGTTGGGCGCTCACAGCGGAGGGTGCTCCACAGTATAGTGGCCAGCCGGCAGTGGTGGCGGAATTGCCTAATTTGCAGCTGATGGTTCAAAAGTCCATCTGCGGCGGGATGCGCGTGCACGAGTTGGCGGTGGCCACGATTTCGGACAGCATTATCGATGCCAACGCTTTGACCAACGTCGCTTACTCAGCCGTCGATGGAGCAAGCGGCGGCGGCGCTCTGACGCTCGAAAATTGCACGGTAATCGGGAAAATCCACGCTGCGCTGCTGACCCTCGTCACTGACAGCATAGTGTTGGCCGAACTCGCGCCCAATGACACTTGGTCCGCTTCGCTGTGGGCGGACCGCAAGCAGCAGGGCTGTGTGCGTTTTAGCTATCTGCCGGCCAGTGCCGTGATTCCACGGCAATACGAGTGTGTTGAAGAGGGAGGCTCAGCCCAGCCGCTGTTCTACTCGCTGGGCTACGGCGACCCAGATTACGGCAAGCTCCTGCCATCAACCGACGACACGGTGCGGCGCGGTGCGGACGATGGCGGCGAGATGGGCGCTTTTCATTTCGTGATGAGCCCGGCGCGGGAGACAGATCTGCTCACCAGGATGAACGAGTATCTCCCCGTTGGTTTGGAATTCGGGGTCTTTTACGAAACCTGAGAGATGTGGGCCTGGGTCCACATAGCTGCCTGACCGATTGGCCCAAGGCCATTGAGATGCCATGACGCACAACGAGGAGGAGCATCATGGGAAGCGATATTTCCAGATCGACGTTTGATCCTGGTAAGCACTACAGCGGCGTGCGCCAGCAGCAGGGGCGGGTGAGCGTCGACGCGGACTGGAATGAACAGGTCGATATTGCCTCCTACCGGGTTTCGACAGAAGCCGTGGACGTCATCGGCTGCTCCGGCGCACCTCGGGATAACGCCGGCTTTCAGATCCAGCAGTTGCAGTCGCCAGC
>DASPSE010000070.1:0-5041 GCA_035624085.1 Terriglobales bacterium | reverse complement strand
CGTGGAAAGTGGCATAGCTCCTCCGGTTTGCAATTTAATGTTGAAATGGGATTTCTGCCTGTGAACGCACATCATGCGGTGTTGCCCGTGAGCAGATGTCACCGGTGTGTCAAACAATTGTCAATTGTTAGGAAGGAAGATTGGGAACTTTAGCCCGGTGCCCCAGGTTCGCGCTGTTCTTTGGCGCTAACTGGGAGCTTAGCTTCCCTGCTTCAGCTCCACCAGCACCTGCCGCGCAATCTCTTTCAGCGTCTCGAAAACGCCCTGTCCGCGGAAGGCGATGGCTTCGAGCACCGGCTCACTCTTCCGCTGAAGCTCTTTGGTGAGTGTGTCGACCGGCAGGATATTTGGCAGGTCGCGTTTGTTGAGTTGCAGAACGTAGGGAATCTTCTGGAAGTCGTAGCCGTGTTCCTTGAGGTTGTCCATCAGGTTATCGAGGGCTTCATGGTTGGCGTCCATGCGCTCCTGTTGCGAATCGGCCACGAAGACGATTCCATCGACGCCGCGCAGGATCAATTTGCGGCTGGCATCGTAGAAAACCTGTCCGGGAACTGTGTAGAGGTGGATGCGAGTCTTGAATCCGCGTACCGAGCCCAGGTCCAGCGGCAGAAAGTCGAAGAACAGCGTACGGTCGGTTTCCGTCGCCAGCGAAATCATCTTGCCCTTCTGCTGTTCCGCCGTTTTCTGGTAGATGTGCTGCAGATTGGTGGTTTTGCCGCCCAGTCCGGCGCCGTAGTAAACGATCTTGCAATTGATTTCCCGGGCTGCAAAGTTGATGAAACTCAAGACGTTCCTCAGCGTCTGCGCAGGCAGGCGTTCGCCTCCCGGAAAACGTCCCCCGCGCTAATTTGTGGCTTGGTACTGCTGGTTTTATATCACAGCGGCAAGATTACCCGCAGGTTACTCAGGTTACTGGCAAGAAACCTCGGAAAAAAGAAGATCCGGGTGATTCTGCATGGTGAGCGCAACGGAGATTTAACGCCAATTGACGGGCAGCTTCCGTTCGATATGGCCGTAAGCGGAAGTTATAATTGCCGGGCGATGCCAGGGGATCAGCTGCGGCTTGAGCAGTGGGCCAACTTTTACGTCATTACTTCGTCGGCGGCTGCGACATTGCTCGGGCTATTGTTCGTGGTGATCACTCTTGCTACCGAGCGGGGGCGCAAGGACACGCCCGCTATCAGGATCTATCTCACGCCCGCGGTGATCTATTTCGGCAGCGTGCTGCTGATGAGCGCGCTTCTGACTGTTCCCAACCAAACGCGGCTCTCGGCTGTCATTTGTATCTGCTTTGAAGGCATCGCCGGGCTGGGTTACTCCGGGTCCCTGACAATCAGGCGAGGTGCTGATAGTGGCTATTACAAAGAACCTTCCGACCTTTTCCCCTATGTCGTGTTTCCGTTCGGCGCATACGCCCTTATCGTAGCTGGTGGCCTGCTGTTGTTTCGGAGGGCTCAAATCGGCCTTGACCTGGTAGCGGCTGGGATGCTCGTGCTGCTCGGTGTCGCGATCCGAAACTCGTGGTCGATAGCAATCACCATCGTGTCGTCGCGAGACTGACATTGGTCAACTGACGCTATCAGAGATTTATCATCAACCATCGCACTGAAGTCGCGGCTAACCTCCTGTCTCCCCATTTACTTGCCCCTTGCAGGGCCGTGAAAGAGCCAAATTCTGGCCTGTACCGCGGTCCCCGGTGAAATTAACCAGCGTGGGCATTGCGAATGAAGTCGTGCAACAAAACGTGTTCGCGTCGGTCAAGCTTCGCCGTCGGCTCGTCACTGCGATTTGGCTTTCCTCAATTGACAACGAATTTTTCCTCGCTTTCGGCATCGCCATTGGGAGTCATAACCCTGACCTTGCCAGACTTGGCGCCGGGTGGGACGACGGCCTGTATGAACGATGGTGAGACCACCGTAAAATCGGTCGCCTGAACACCACCGAAAGCAACTTTCGTTGCTGCCGAGAACCCTCCACCCACGATCCCCACTTGCGTTCCCACCGGGCCGGATGAAGGATCGAGGTTCGTAATCAGGGGCAGAATGTGAATCGCGCTCAGGGTCTGGACCTGTAGGCCGGTTTGAAAGATATCGGCGACGAGACCGTCCACGGCATCCATCGGCACAGTCGCGGTCAGATACGTGTCGGAGCCAACCTGAAACTGCGCCTGCACGCCCCCGAAAGTGACCTCGGCGCTTTGCGTTAATTCGTTACCAAAAATTTCGACAGGCACTCCGGGCAATACGAAAATCGGGCCCGCGATAATAAGAATTTCTTTGAGGTTGACGGGGGTGAGGCTGAAGAAGTCGCCTAGGCCGTTAGCGCCGCCAAGGCTTGTGAGTCCATAAAAAATCCCGTTGCTGTTCAAAGCAAGGCCCGTGACGGCGCTCCCTCCTGGAGCCGAGCCGCCGCCATTTCCGGTGAAGTCGATAATCTTGTTGAAAGCCCCGGTGGTCGAAATCTGAAAAATCGTGCCCGAGCCATTCACGCCACCTTGCGCGGCCACCCCGTAGAGATTCCCGTCCGCTCCAAGCGTGAGGCCGGCAGTTGGCCAAGCGCCCGAGTTGTTGGTAGCCTGTTGCGGTAAGCTGTCGAAATCGAATAGTTTCTTGTATGCACCCTTGGGAGTGATTTTGAAAACCACTCCCGTGTCATTCTTGCCGCCAGAAAACGTAGTCCCATAAAAGTTCCCCGCCAAGTCCTGAACGAGCGGGCCATAGGGTGTAGCTCCGTTCTTCCCGTCGAAATGGAAGATTTCTTTGATCGCTCCGCTTGGCGTGCTCATCCGGAAGACGGTTCCAAAGTCGCTAGTCCCGCCGTCATAGCTGGTGCCGTACAGGTATCCGTCGGCAGCCAAAAATAGCGGCGCGTAGACCAGGCCCGGCGCGAAAGCTCCAAGCGACTGGTAAGTGCTGCCAGTGGCAGTGGGAACAACTGTGTAGGCTGATCCTATGCCAGGACCGGAAAAGTTGCCCAAGGTGATACCGTAAAGATTGCCGTCCTTGCCAAGGACTGGAGAGGCTTGCGGTTGGCCTTCGACGCTTGTGAAGTCATGCAGGTCCTGCGATACTCCAGAAATATTCCCATACAGATAGCCAAAACCATTTGCACCTCCGAGACTTGCGACGGTATAGAAATTTCCGTATGTATCGAAAACGACACTACCCATTGGGAAGCTCCCAGAGCCGGCGAAAGAGTAAATACTATTGAAGACGGTGGAGGAGAACGGGTTTAGGTTGTAGATTGAGGCCGAACAACCAGAAACGGTTCCGTCAAAACTTCCATCGCCAATTTGCGTCAGGTACCCGGTGTTTTGAGGATTGCACCCTCCGCTGCCCCCCGGGAAGTCGTAAAGATCCTGGTAGGAAAATTGCGCCTGGGCGGGAACGGCTGAACAGGCGAGCCATAGTGCACAGGCGAGTCCGAGCCGCAAGGCGGCTTTGCATGGCCACTTAAGGGTATCGAAAGTTCTTTTGGCCCACATATTTCTTGTCCCCCCGCATTCTGCCAATCGTGAGTCGCCTCAGTGGAGCGACAGGATATGCGACGATTTTCGATTCGTCAAGGGACTTGCGAATGATCCCGGTGTGACCTGATAAATGCTTGCGATGCAATAAGTCACAAAAAGCCGTGACCCCTTTTCCGGCTGTCTAAGCTTGGGGTCAAAGTGCAGTGTAAGGGGACGGGCGGCCACGGAAGCGGTGGCCCGGCCGAGACCTATTATGGCTTCGCCCCTTCCATGCGCTCGGGCCGAGAATTTGGGAGGAACGACGGTCAGTTGGCCAAAACAGGCGATTACACGTTTTGACCCGTTTTGAGTGAAATCGAGATTTTTCATCAACCATCCCTTTTGAACCGCCCGCCTCCGTTTTTCGACTGCAATTCCTTGCATATTGACAAAGCAAGAACCCCCCAAGATAATCCCTGACGCGCCGTGGGCGTCCCTACCTCCTCCCTGCGGCTCAAAGTCAAGTTCCTTACAGGAGATTCCATGACGAAGCAAACTTTGAAGAATGCCGTATTATCCGCGGGTCTGTTGGGACTCGCGCTGAGCACGTCCACTGGTTTAGCGCAGAGCCAAGGACTTCGGGGCGTGTCCCGCCCGCAGTCGGGCGCGGCATCGGCAGCTAAGCTCTCCGAGAGCGCTGTCCCACAGGCATCCGCCAGCTACGCGTATACATTCATTTCTTTTCCCGGCGGTCCCGCCACAGGGGGGAATGCAATGAACCTCGGTGCTACAGCGTCACAACAAATGGTAACCGGCTACTATGGCCCTCTTAGTACGTCCCGTGGTTTTCTCCTCGAAGCAAGTACTGGAGATGGCGTCACTACGGAAACGTTTAGCCCAGTCGACTATCCCGGCGGCGTTTTCAATGAGGCGACCGGCATCAATGACGAAGGGCAAATTCTGGGAGCCTACACGGATAGCGCCGGCACTATTCATGGATACGAGTTGGCGGGCGGAAAGTACACCCAGCTCAACGTCCCCTTCACCGGAGCGGACGGCACCCTTCCCTATGCGATCAACGATGCGGGCAACATCGTGGGGGATTGGTACCTTAGCGGCGCAGAATTCCCATTCGGTTTTGAGTTGAGCGGCGGTACCTACACGAGTCTGCAATTCCCGGGCTCAAACGAGACTGATGCGTTTGCCATCAACGACAACAACGATATTGTGGGCATCTACTACCTGGCCGACTCACCACTTGGGTTCCTGCTTAGTGGCGGAACATATACCACCATAGAAGTGCCCGGGTCTGTACTAACAGAAGCCTTCGCGATTAACGACGCGGGCGTGGTCGTTGGTTTTTATTGCACGACGAGCGCATGCGGTACTAGTGTTGGCGCCAAAGGATCACTGGGATTCCTGCTGAGCAATGGAGTCTATACCACATTCAGTTATCCGGCGAAAGGTGTCGTTTCCACCCAGCTTTTAGCGATTAGCAACACAGGTGTAATCCTGGGCACGTTTACCGATTCGGCTAACTTTAGCCAGTTATTCCTCGCCGTGCCCAAGTAGCTTGCGTCGCGTGCTAGGTGC
>DASPSE010000043.1:0-13122 GCA_035624085.1 Terriglobales bacterium | reverse complement strand
TCCAGGTTCGTCTCCACTTCCACAAATCCGGCCTGGCGCAGGAGATCGGCAGCGGTCTCGGCATCGTTATAGACCCAGGGACTGCGAAAACGGTCGAAGAACCGCGCATATTTTGGCGTAGCTGCAAGAGCGTCCATGCGGGCTCGCAAGCGGGCGAGATTCGGACCTCCGCCACACTGAGCTCGTAGCCAGCCTCCGGGACGAAGCGCGCGAAACAGACTGCGAAACAGCCTGGAGTGGTCAGGAACCCAGTGGAAGGCTGCGGTGCTGAAGATTCCGTCGAAGGCGTGTTCGAAAGGGAGATTCTGCAGATCGGCTGCGACCAAATGAACTCGCGCGCCAAATTGCGGGCTTAAGAAATCGCGAGCCGTGGCAAGCATATGTTGGGACAGGTCGACTCCCACAACCCGGCCTTTTGGCAGGTCCTGCAACAATTCCGCGGTCAAGCGGCCAGTACCGCAGCCTGCGTCCATAAGGAACTCATCGCCGCGCAGTTTCATTCCCGCGAGAACCTTCTTGCCCCAACTGACCTGCGGGCCAGACAGGCGATGATAGGCGGGGGCATCCCACTCGCGGGCTTGAGAAGGGTTCGGCATTTTGACTTCCCACCCTATCCTCGTAGATAACGCTCGGTTAGGATGGGGCACCCGGCAGTTGTACATGGGCTAGATCGCGCCGAGCGCTTGGTCCAGATCCGCGATAATGTCTTCCACGTCCTCGATGCCGACTGAAATCCGAACCATGCCGTCAGTAATGCCGATTTCTCTTCTGCCTTTTTCTCCCAGCGCCGCATGGGTCATGGTTGCCGGGTGCGAGATGAGCGTCTCGACCCCACCCAGAGACTCCCCTAGCGAACAGATTCGGAGTCTCTTAAGCGTCTTGTTGGCATTCGATAGAGAGCCAGTCTCGAACGTGATCATGGCGCCAAAGCCAGTCATCTGTTTCTTGGCAAGAACGTGCTGTGGATGATCGGGCAAGCCGGGGTAAAAGACTTTTGCCACTTTCTTGTGTTTAGTCAGGAAATCAGCGACAGCACGCCCGTTACGGTCGTGCTGCTCCATGCGGACCGCCAGAGTCTTTACTCCACGCAGCACCAGCCAGCACTCGAACGGCGAAAGAATAGCGCCAGCGGCTTTCTGGACAAAGCCCAACTGCTCGGCCTGCTCCGGCTTAGTGCAGACCACCACTCCTCCCAGGCCATCGCTGTGGCCGTTCAGAAACTTCGTAGTGGAGTGCACTACCATGTCAGCGCCGAGCGCAATCGGCTGCTGAAAGTAGGGAGACATAAAGGTGTTGTCGACGACCAAATCCACGTGTTTGTGCTGACACACCTGGCTGATCGCAGGAATATCGCTGATGGTCATCAGCGGATTCGTAGGCGTCTCGACGTACACCATGCGGGTGGATTTGCGGATGGCACGCTCCACGTTTCGTGCATCGGAGGTGTCGATGTAAGTGAATTCAATCCCGTAACCAGCGAGAACTTGATTGAATAGGCGCGGCACGCCGCCGTAGAGATTGTCGCCGCAGACCACATGGTCGCCGGATTTGTACATCGTGCAGAGCGCGTTGATGGCCGCCATGCCGCTGGCGAAGACTCGCGAAGCGACGCCGCCTTCGAGCGAGGCCAGGTTTTGTTCGAGGCGGGTCCGGGTAGGGTTGGAAACGCGAGCGTACTCGTAGCCTTTGTGCTTGCCAATTTCTTCCTGAACGTAGGTGGAGGTTGCGTAGATGGGAACCGTGACCGCGCCTGTTTCGGCGTCGGGTTCCTGGCCGGTGTGGATGGCGCGGGTGGAGAAACCGGGTTGGTTACTGGTAATTCTTTTCATAGGACGAGATGTCATCCTGAATGAGCTTTAGCTCATGAAGGATCTTACGACAGGAGAGAATCGCCGATGCCGCCTGCGAGATCGAGGCAGTCTTGTCTGCGTCATCGCTGATCGAATCAGTCGTAAGATCCTTCGCGGGCTGAAGCCCGATCAGGATGACATTCATAAGAACCCGAGCTAGACCCCGCCCTCGAAAATCTTCTTCGACAAGTACCGCTCGGCGGAGTCGGGAATCATGGTGACCACGCGTTTTCCCTTCCCCAGGCGTTTCGCCACCTGCACGGCGGCAAACACGTTGGCGCCGCTGCTCGATCCTGCCAGCACGCCCTCGCGCGCTGCCAACTGCTTGACCATGTCAAAGGCATCCGGATCGCTCACTGTGATGACTCCATCGCATACGGACGGATCAAAATTCTTGGGGATGAAGCTGGCGCCGATGCCTTCCACTTTGTGCTTACCGGGCCGGCCACCTCCCAGGATTGAACCCTGTGGCTCCACGGCAAAAGCAAGAACATTAGGCAGGCGTTCTTTCAAGTAGCGAGCGACTCCGGTGAACGTGCCCGCAGTACCTGCGCCAATCACCACAGCGTCAATGCGACCATCCATCTGCTCGAAAATTTCGCTGGCTGTGGTTTCGTAGTGGTAGTCAGGATTAGCGGGGTTCTCGAATTGGGATGCCATGAAAGCGTTTGGGTCGCACGCGGCAAGTTCCTTAGCACGGTTGATGGCTCCTTGCATGCCCTCGTCGTCCGGGGTGCGCGTGACCTCGGCGCCGAGGGCACGCATGATCATGACTTTTTCCTCCGAAAAGCGCTCAGGAACGAAGAGAGCGACCTTGTAACCACGATTCACTCCAATAAGCGCCAGGCCGATGCCGGTATTGCCAGCGGTGGCCTCAACGATGGTCCCACCGGGCCGAAGGAGACCCTCTTTTTCCGCGCGATTGATAATGCCGATCGCCGCCCGATCCTTAACACTGCCGCCGGGGTTCAGATATTCCAGTTTCGCGTAGACTTCGGCCGAACTGGAAGGCGCGAGTCGCTTAAGTTTCAGCAAGGGAGTTCCGCCAACGAGTTGAGTAATGTCGTCGGCAACCGGCGGGCAGGCACGCTCGATCGTCTTTTGCACTCTACAGGGTACGGAAGCGAAGGGGAAAGCGTCAATCGCACGAAAGTAAGCTGTAGCCTTCCAAGCCACTGATGCGCTTACCGGCCGGCACCCGCGGCCCAGTAGCGGCTTCTGGCCAGCACCGTTGCATTCGCCGGTTTTCTGAGCGTAATTCGAATCTGGTGCAAACCGACGTGTGGATCTTTCGGCTCAAAGCTCAGCAAATAGCGATTGCGCAAGTGGTTGGTGAAGTCCAACATGCAGTCTTCAAAACTGCTGCGCGTTTCGAACAGCCCGTACTCACCGCCGGTCAAGGATGCAATCGTCTTAGGCGCGTTCCTTCTCATCGCCTGTGCGGCGATCTTTAAGACCGCCAAATAATCCGGGCTGGCGTTCATTTCCTCGATGTTGTCGCCGCGCATAGTATCCAGAACGTTGGAGACAGACGGCGAGAATGCGAGGGTATACACAGTCGTGTTGCTGGTTCCAACCAAAGTTACGACATCGTCGATCTTCTTGGCCCAGATGCTGCCCTGATCGCGGGTTTCGCTGATCAGCAACAGCACCCGTTGGCGCCCTTCCGGTACCTTCTCGAGCAGCTTCTCCGAGTAGTACACCGCATCGAGAATTGCCGCCTTGGAATCGCCGGGTTGCAGCTTTTTCAGGTGCTGAGCTATCAATGTGGTATCGCTGGTGAAGTCCTGGGCGAGTTCCACTGTGCTGTCGAATTCCACCAGCGCGACCTGAACGTCAGCCTGGCCAAGAATTGGCTCCAACATGGAGTACAATCCTTGTATCCGAGGAAATTCATAAGAAGCTCGACGGCCACGCTGGACGGCGATGACCAGAGAGAGCGGTGCGGATTCCGCCGCCTGATCCAATTGAACCGTTTGTTCGACGCCGTCATCCTCAATGACGAAATCCTTGGCCAGCAGGCCGTAGACCGGCCGTCCATCAGCGTCTCTCACCAGGGCAGGTACCAGGACCAAATTGGTTTGGCTGCGAAAGGTAGTGGAGTCCTGTGCGGCGGCCAACGTGACCAGCAGCGACAACAAAATGAGAGCCTGGCTGACTCGAACAGAGACAGGGTTCATGCAGTAGATCCTGGATTCCGTGGCTACTGCGCCCGCTCTTGCCCGGGATAATATCCGCTGCGGGTGCGGACGATTAGTTTGCCGTGTCCTTTGGCGCGAGCTTCCACGTGAATGGTGCGATAGCCACCCACGCTCTTTGGCGTCGTCGGCTTGTAACCGATGGTGTACTGACTTTTAATGTCGTGAGCAACCGTACGGCTGATCTCATCCACTTCATCTGTCGTTTTAGGAAGAAATGCAATGCCGCCGGTCCGCTGGGCGATAGTTTCGAGGGCGCGGCGGGCACGACGGGCTTTCTCTTCACCCAGGAGGCCAATGGCGTACACACTGGGACCATTTTCTTCCTGCAGGCGGCGAACGGCCTCTTCCAAAGTTTCGCGGCTGGCATTGTCCTCGCCGTCGGTGACCACGAACAAGACCTTCTTTTGCAAGCGGGCGTTCTTTTTCATGTAGTCGGCCGAAGCCACAACAGCGTCATAGAGCGCCGTGCCACCTCGCGCCTCAACCTTCTCCAGAGCCTCTTTCAGGAGATTGATGTTGCTGGTGAACGGCTGGTCCAGATAGTACTCGTCATTGAAATTGACCACGAACACCTGATCTTGTGGATTGCTGGAACGGACCAGATTTAAAGCCGCCTTGTTCACCTTATCGCGCTTGTCTCGCATGGAACCGGAGTTATCGATGACAATGCCCATGGCAACAGGGATGTCCTCTCGGGCGAAAGAAAGGATGCTCTGTGGCTGGTTGTTTTCAAAAACAGTGAAGGCATTTTTTTCCAAATTCATCACCAGCCGGTTCTTGTCATCCACTACGGTGGCGTGCAACAGGACATTCTCAACTTCAGCTTTGAAAACGAACGTGCTGTTGTCATTGGCAGGAGTCTGAGTCTGATCCTGGCGAGGCTGATCAGCAAGTGTGGGCGCCGGGCTTGCGGGTTCTTGCTGAGATTGCGTAAGGGTGCTATTCGGAGGGCGCTGCGCTGGAGTGTTCTGCCCTCCGCTTGCTAAAGTCCAGCACCACAAAATCAGCAGCAGAGTCAGAACACGATCATTCCGAAGGAGCATAGTATCCCGTCTTGGCGTACACACGTAGCGGCGGCAATCCTTTTGGCGGTAATAGCTTCACTTTTATCTTACGCCATTTGCCGTCGTGCCCAGGATTCTTTGGACGGTATCCGAGCACATATTGGTTGCGCAGTTCAATTCCAATTTTTGTGGCTACGTCGGCCAAGTCGTTGGGATTATCAATCGTAAAAGCACGCCCGCCGGTGAGTTCGGCGATCTCGCTCAGCAGGGCGGGTCCGAGGCGTTCCTCTTCGGTGGGGAAATAGTGGTCGTAAATGCCGATGGCATAGATCAATGTATCGGCTTCTTTGACCAGGGACTTGATCTCCCCTTCGGTGTAACGGCTGTGATTGTCGCCGCCATCAGAGATGATCAGCAGAGCCTTCTTTTGGTACTTTGCCTGGCGCATTTTGCTTATGCCGAGGTAAATGGCATCCAGCAGAGCCGTCCTGCCCTTCGGCACTGTGTACACCAGCTTGCTTTGGATGTCTTCGACAGAAGAAGTAAAATCCGACACCTCTTCGGGCTTATCCGCGAAAGCGATCATGAAAAACTCATCCTGCGGATTAGCGGTCTTGAAAAATTCGCTGACCGCCTCGCGGGCGCGCTCGATCTTACTGCTCATGCTGCCGCTCATGTCGAAGATCACGCCGATCGAGACCGGAGCATCCTCGCTGGAAAATGTTCTGACCTCCTGCACCTCTTTGTTCTCATAAACCTCGAAATTCTCCTTGTCGAGTCCGGTTACCAGGCGATTCATCGGATCGGTGATGGTGACCGGCACCAGCACGAGGCTTACATCCACCTTCATGGGCTTCGTATGGGTTTTCAGCGAGGGGTCGATCCTCTCTACGAGCGTGGTGTTGGGAGGCTCGACGCGCGGAGTTACATGGACATCATCAACCGAAACCTGCGTCCACCCACGCGGTGAAAGACAAAGAACAATTACCGCGAGAATAATAAGGATCAAGCCAGAACGCGAAGCTGACTCTACGGAACGCATACGATCTCCGCTCGTCCAGGGGAAGGCCGGTTCACAATTGCGCGCGTGGCTACAGGGGGCGGATGACCCGCGCCCACAGTGGCGGGCCATAAATAACCTCGTTGGCGCTGATCGTATCACAGCTTTGGGGCGGCGAAGCGATCATTTTTATTATCGCTCCTTATGATGCCGCAGGCGCGAGAAAGTTTTCTCCCGCCTGCCACCATTATGCGGGAATCCCAGCATCTTGCATTAGATCACCTACAGTGGATGCCACATGTCAAATTGATGTCAAATAACGAGATTTCTTAGAGTTGATTCCGTACCGGAAAGGCCCGGGGGTTCATCAGCTCGCGAAGCATATTTTCGGGTGGCCGGCGGGCAAACGCGCCGTTTAGTACAATGCCAAGTTCCCCCTCATGGCCCAGATTTTGCCCTTCCGTGCTTGGCGCTATGACCCTCGGCGGGTTGAGGTTTCCCAAGTCGTCACGCAGCCCTATGACAAGATCACGCCGGAGATGCAGGAGCGCTACTACGCAGCGAGTCCCCACAATATTGTTCGCATCATTCTAGGCAAGCGGGAAGCCCAGGATAACTCTACAAACAACGTGTACTCGCGAGCCGCCGGCTTTTTTCGCCAGTGGCGGGAAAGCGGCGTTCTGGTGCAAGATCGGGAGCCATCGGTCTATTGCTATGTGGAGAATTTCAACAAACCAGGGAGAAAGGAAGAACTTGAGCGGCGAGGTTTCATCGCTCTGGGCAGGATTGAGGACTACTCGGCCAAAGTGGTTTTTCGCCATGAGCAAACCTTGGCCAAACCCAAGGCTGACCGGCTGGAACTGCTGCGGGCCACCCGCGCTCATTTTGGACAACTCTTTATGCTGTATAGCGATCCGGCCAGAGAGATCGACCAGTTGCTTACCCCCAGTTCTGGGCCGGAGATTGACCTTCGCGATGAATATGGTGTGCAGCATCGCGTCTGGAGGGTTTCCGACCCTGGTCTGATTGGCAATATCCGGGCCAAGATGAGTGATAAGAAACTCATCATCGCGGATGGGCACCATCGCTACGAAACAGCCCTCAACTATCGGGACGAACGGCGTGCCTTGGCGGCCAGTGGATCACCCGACACCCCTCCCTATGAGCTGGTAATGATGACTTTCATCAACATAGACAGCCCTGGCCTGGTGATCTTGCCGACACACCGTGTTTTGCACGGGCTGGCGTCATTTTCAGCGGACTCGCTGCGGGATGGAGCCCGGCAGTATTTCAGCGTAGAGGAAGTAGACCCTTCGATCGACGTAGCCCGCGCAACTGGCATCCTGCGGGAGGCTGGGCATGTCGGAACTGCTTTGCTGGCGGTTACAGCCGATAGGGCTTTCCTTATCGATACGCCGAAGTGGAGTGGCTCCAGGTTTTTTGCCGGACTCTCGCTGCGGCAGCAATCGCTGGACGTGGTCCAGCTGCACAAATGTCTTCTGGAGGGCGTGCTGGCAATCTCGGCGGACGCCATTCGTGAGCAGCAGAATATCAGCTATGTGCGCGACACGGCTGAGGCCCTCGCACGGGTGCGCGGAGGCGGCGCCAATGTCGCATTCCTGATGAACCCGGTGCAGATGCGCGATGTAGGCGATCTCGCTTTCGCGGGAGAAGTTTTGCCGCAGAAGTCTACGGACTTTTATCCCAAATTACTCAGCGGGCTGACGATTTATGCGTTGGAGTAAAAATCGGCCATTGCATTTCCTTGTGATGTCATCCCGAGCCGACCTGAGTCGGCGAGGGACCTTACGATGAACCTGTACTGCCGCAGTCGTTTAAAGGGCTGTAGCCGAGCTCGGATTGGTCTCCTCTCAATAGCATGACTAATTCATACAGTCATAAGATCCTTTGTGGCCTGAAGGCCGCTCAGGATGACATACTTGAGAAGTTGGAGCAAAAACACTTTCATCCCCAACTAATCCTGATCGCTGGGCTCATTCTGGCCGCCGCGTTTCTGCTTTCGGGTACTCCCGATGAGAAGCGCATATCGGTCTATTCCAACGCCGCGAATTACTCGCTGACGGTAACACCGCGCGATAATCTCGACTACGTGGGCCTTCTTGAACTTCTTGAGCCTCTGGGCACGGTGAGCGCGAAGACGAGCGGGGGCCGCTGGAAATTTCGATACAACGACGTGGAAAGCGAATTCGCCGCCGGGAAGTCGAGCGCGCGCGTACGGGGCAGCGATTTGAACTTGCCGGCAAACTTCCTACTGGAGAATGGACGCGGATTAGTGCCGCTTTCGAGCCTGGGCACCCTGCTGCCGCGCATTCTCGGAGGGCCGATCACGTTCAATCAGGGCGCGCGCCGGCTGTTCATCGGCAATGTTGCGGTGCACTTCACTGCGCAGGTTAGCAACACCACTCCTCCGGCCCTGATCATGAACTTCACTTCCCCAGTAAACCCGATGATTGCCACTGAGCCGGGGAAGTTGCGGATGGTATTTACTCATGAGCCGATCGTGGCTCCCGGCTCGCAAACCCTGACGTTCGACAGCAAGGTGATCCCCTCCGCCAGTTTTCAAGAGAACAATGGCGCAGCCGAAATCCTGGTAGCCAGCACCGCCCCAGTGATGGCAAGCTTCAGCAATGATGGCCGCACGATCACCATTGCGCCTCCGTTGATGCCGTCGGCGCAGACTACGGCGCAGCCGCAAGCTCAATCCGGTACGGCTACGCTGCCGCCGCCCGCGGTTATCCCTTCGGCCGGCGCTGCAGCTCCGGGCAGCCAGCATTTTTTCGCCGTGGTCGATGCCGCCCATGGTGGAGACGAGCGCGGTGCAGCCCTAACCGATCAATTGGCGGAAAAAGACGTCACCCTTGCCTTTGCGCGACGCCTGCGCGAGGAGTTCATTGCACACGGCTTGACGACATTGCTGCCGCGCGACGCCGACGTCACCCTGAGTTCGGATCAACGCGCGGGAATGAGCAATTCTGCCGGTGCCGCAATCTATATCTGTGTACACGCAGCATCCCAGGGCAATGGCGTACGCCTGTATATCGCACTGATGCCCAGTGGAGGTGAGAACCATGGGCCGTTTCTCGACTGGGACACGGCGCAGAGTTCCTTCGAAGCAATGAGCCAGTTGGCTGAAAGCGGCATCGCCGCCGCACTGAAGAGCAAACAGATACCGGTGCGAACTCTGAGCGCACCGTTACGGCCGCTGAACAACGTTACTGCCGCCGCCTTGGCCATTGAAGTTGGCCCAACGACTGCCGCCGTTTCCCAACTGACTTCACCGGAATACCAGCAACTCATTGCAAGCGCCGTAGCGGCTGGAGTCGCCGACATTCGCGACAAGCTGCAGGTAGGGCCAAGATGATTCCGCGTCATCTGCTGATCGCTGTCGCTGTAATGGTGGCCGTCGCGCTCGGAATGAGTTTCTACGCCTGGCGAATGCGCGGACGAGTTGAGCGAGCCGAGGCCCCCGCCAACACGCAACCCGTCGCGCCCCCGGCTTTGGGTCCTACCGAGCAGGCTACGCTTTACGTGGCTTACGACGATGCTGAACTGTTGCGGCCGAGAGCAGTCCGCATCCCGCTGCCCGCCGGACGGCAGGAGCGCGCGGAAGAACTGCTGCGGTCTCTGCTTGAGATCTACCTCGACAAATCATCGCCCCACGTGCTGGGACCCGGCTCAGAGATTCGCGGTGTTTATCTGGTCGACCCCGGGTTGGCAGTGGTCGATTTGAACGGGGCATTTGCCAACGGCCACCGCTCCGGCGTGCTCACAGAAGAACTCACCATGGCTTCGCTGCTGGGCAGCTTGTCCGCCAACATTCCAGGCATCAGCCGCATAAAGATTCTGGTGGACGGCAAAGAGCGCGACACCCTGGCTGGCCACGTTGATTTGATGAATTTCTATGACGTCTCCGCAGTCAACCAACTCGTGGCCCAACTGGCTGCGGGACAGTGACGTGGCAGCGGATCGAAATCATGCTAAACGCGCAACCATCTAGTTGCATTTCTTCATGGCCGAGGTTATTATGCAACCTGGAGGTTGCATAATATGAATGATCGCATCGAAAAGCAGATTGAGCTGAAGGCTCCGCTTTCGCGCGTGTGGCGTGCCCTCACCGATTATCGCGAATTTGGGCAATGGTTTCGCGTGAAACTGGATGGCCCGTTTGTGCAGGGTCAGGTCTCGCAGGGCAACATAACCTATCCCGGCTACGAACATGTCAAATGGTATGCCGTGGTGCAGAGAATCGAACCCGAACGGCTCTTTTCGTTCACCTGGCCGCATCCCAAATCGTTGGATCGCGCGGAGTACTCAGGTGACTATTCAAACGATCCTACAACGCTGGTCGAATTCAGGCTGGAGAAGACGAAGAACGGCACCCTGCTTCGGATCACTGAGTCCGGTTTCGACCAACTCCCCGGCGACCTTCGCCTGGAAGCGTTTCGCAGAAACGAGGGCGGATGGACAGAGCAAATGAAGAACATTGAGGCCTATGTCGCAAAGGCGGCTTAGGACCATCGCGGCTAAACGGCGCACCCAAGCATCGGTTTTCGCCGCGCTCGGCGATGCGACGCGATTAGTGCTGGTTGCGAAGCTCGCTGGTGGACAGCCCCGCTCGATTTCTCAGTTAACCAAAGGCTCGAAGCTGACCCGGCAGGCGATCAGTAAGCACCTCCGCGTCTTGGAGACGGCAGGAATGGTCCAGGGCGTGAAAACCGGCCGCGAGAACCGGTTTGAGTTTAATCCCCAGCCGCTTGTAGGAATCAAGGAGTATCTCGATTTCGTCTCCGAACAGTGGGATGAGGCACTGTCCCGGCTGAAGTCCTTCGTCGAACTGTGAGATTTTCTTTGAAGCAAGGCTCAGGACGGAGTCGCAGGTGCTCCTGAACTGGAGGCAGGTTCACAAAGCAACAATTGGGCAGTGTCCCAGTTTCAACTTCAAGCTTTCCTCGCGGACTTTGCGCATTCTTGCCGCCCTTTGCGGTAGAGAGCTTTAACCGCGATGCACGCAAAGGATCGCGAAGGCGCGAAGTATGGCTTGCGACGCATCCAGAGATTACACTCCCAGTAATTGTAAAGATTTGTATGTTATTGTAAAGTTACGTCATGACTTGGGGGAAATACCTGTTGGCGGCGGCCTTGGTCATCTTAGGGATCGTGTTGATGGTCTGGGTTATTAACAACCATGCATTGCTGCACCGTTGAAGGCTCGGCTACGAGCGGCTATTCTTTTTAAAGCGATCCTTGCCGCTTTACGTGGCCAGTCCTGCATTATGGAAGTGAGAATTCCAGCCTGCTTCTTTCCCGTTTTGGGTCGTTTACAATTTGACTGCTCATGATCTATCGCTCGGACAACCGCACTCCCGACCAGATGCGCCCGGTCAGCATCGTGCCGGACTTCATCAACACGGCCGAAGGTTCCGTACTTATGGAAATCGGCAACACCCGGGTGATTTGCACGGCCTCGGTCGAAGAAACTGTGCCGCAGTTTATGCGCAACACTGGCAGGGGCTGGATTACAGCGGAGTACAGCATGTTGCCCCGGTCCACTTTGACTCGCACTCCGCGCGAAGTCAGCAAAGGCCGGCCCAGCGGACGCACCCACGAAATCCAGCGTCTGATTGGGCGTGCGTTGCGGGCCGTCACTGATCTGGAACATCTGGGCGAGCGCACCGTGTGGATCGATTGTGACGTAATCCAGGCGGATGGCGGCACGCGCACAGCCTCGATTACCGGCGCTTTCGTCGCATTGGGTCTGGCGCTGGAGAAATTAGTTGAAGCCGGGACATTAACTTCGGTTCCGCTGCACGATTTCATCGCGGCCGTAAGCGTGGGCATCGTCGATGGCGAGGTCCTGCTTGATCTTTCTTTCGAAGAAGACTCCCGGGCGGATGTGGACATGAATTTTGTGATGACCGCAGGCCGCAAATTGGTCGAGGTTCAAGCTACTGCCGAGCACCAGGTGTTCGATGAACAGCAACTGGACAAGATGTTGTCTTTGGCGCGCGAAGGCGTGCAGGCGCTGATCGCCAAGCAGCAAGCGATCCTGGGGAGGCTGACGCTAAGGCAGTAATCCCTGTTCCCGCTAGTGTCCTCTGTGGTCAAAGGTTTTCTCTCACCGCCGCTAGCGCTGAAACGTATTACAATATTGGCCGTTCTTGAAGCATGCTTGTGCCTCAATCAAGACGCACTTATTAGGAGGATTTTATGAAACTTACCCCTGGAAAACTTGCTGGCCTGCGGAGAGTATCGACTGACCGTGGCATAATCGCCGCCGCAGCCATGGACCAGCGCGGCTCGCTGCAGAAGTCGCTGGCCAAAGAAAAAGGCAGTGCCGTGACCGACGCCATGATGGAAGAATTCAAGTCGCTGGTCACCGAAGTTCTCACGCCGCATGCCAGCGCAATTCTGCTTGATCCTGAGTGGGGCCTGCCGGCGTCGAAGCGGCGCGCCAAAAATGCTGGCCTGTTGCTCGCCTATGAGAAAACCGGCTACGACAAAACCGGCGCGGGGCGACTGCCTGATCTGCTCGATCAGTGGTCGGCCCGCCGCTTAAAGGAAGCCGGGGCGGATTGCGTCAAGATTCTGCTTTATTACACGCCTTTCGATCCCAAGGACATCAATGAAAGGAAACATGCCTGGGTGGAACGCATCGGCGACGAGTGCCGCGCCAACGATATTCCGTTTTTCCTGGAATTCGTCGGCTATGAAGAAGGCGCGGATGAGAAGGGCCTTGACTTCGCGAAGAAGAAGCCGGAAGTCGTAATTGCCAGTATGAAAGAGTTCAGCAAGGATCGCTACGGGGTGGAAGTTCTGAAAGTGGAGGTACCCGTGAACATGAAGTTCGTCGAAGGCGCCAGGGCGTATGGCGGACAGAAGGCGTACTCCAAGAAAGAAGCTATGGACTTGTTCCGCAAGGCAGCAAGCGTGGCGACAAAGCCGTTTATTTACCTTTCGGCCGGTGTGAGCAATGCCGAGTTTACGGAATCGCTCGAACTGGCTGCAGAAGCTGGCGTGAAGTTCAACGGCGTGCTTTGCGGCCGGGC
>DASPSE010000288.1:0-8516 GCA_035624085.1 Terriglobales bacterium | reverse complement strand
CTGTCACGGCAGAGGCCGCGGGTTCGAGTCCCGTCGTCCCCGCCATTCAAGATCAATGACTTGCCGATGCTGCCCTAATTTTGCATGGGCACAAAAAAGCACAAAATAGCAAAATAGGCACAACTTTCGCGGAGATCCAAGTCAAGTCTAGCTATTCCTGCATCTTCTGCGGGAACAAGAGCGCGACCACGGCTGTCGTGACTGCCGGGGTATACGTGTCGAGCGTCACGCGGATGGTCGAGTGACGTAACAGTTCGTACATGATTTTCAGTTCCGCACCTGTGGACCGAAGCAGCGTGGAATACGTATGTTGAAACGTGTGCCAGCCGATCCGTTTCGTCATCCTTAATTTTCTTGCAACCGGGACCATCTGTCGTCGCATGATCTGCTGCAGCTAAATATGGCTGGCGACCACGAGTTTGCGGACCTTCAAAAACCCAGTTTTCGGGTAATTGATAACGCGATCGCTTATGCCACTCGCGCAGAATCTCGAGCAGATTGTCGTGTGCGGGCACCGGCTTCTGCGAACTTTCCGTCTTGCATGGACCAACGACACGATTCACGATTGATCGCGTGACCTGGAGCTGTTTGTTTTCGAAATCCACGTCTTTCCACTTCAGCGCGAACAGTTCGCTTCAGCCCCTACTTCCACTCCAGCAGGGTATAGTCGTTCTCCTTTGCGCTCGCTCGTCGAATGACGCTCGGGGTTTCGCTGGCCAGATCATAGCGAAACAGTCGCGCCGGAGGCTGGGAAGAATCCACGAATGCGATCGCGGAACCGTCCGGTGAGAATGCCGGTTGTGCGGACGGACTGGAGGTCGAAATCTGCTTCTGGACTTTCTGATCGACACTGGTGACGAACACAGCAGCATTCCCACTAGGGGAAGTACAGTCCTCTGTGCCCAGCTCAATCGCAAGTCGTCGGCTGTCGGGAGACCAGGAAAAGTTGTAGACACTCGGTGGCGCTTTCGGAATGCGAACGGCGGTGTCAGAACCATCGATGAGCGAATAGAGGCGAAGTTCCGTGTCTGGGCTGGCGCAGTCGGGTTCATCGTCATCGCTACCCTGAACAGAGCCGGCTGGTTCGCCCACGGTTTTCTGGTATGCGATGAACTTGCCATCTGGAGAAAACTTTGCCTCCCAGACAACATTGCTGGCTTTATGCAGGAGTGTCCGTGTCCCAGTTGCAAGATCTAGGACCTCAAGTGCGAAAGGGAAATTGATGGCATGAACAATACTTGCCCCGTCCGGTGAAAAGCTGAATCTCTGATACCAGTGTCCGAGGTTGCGCACGGGTCCACGCTCTGGTGGAAAAGGAGCCAGGAAAAGGTCATCCGCTGTCCCACCATTCTCACGAACAGTTGCCAGATAGGCGATTGCGCTTCCATCCGGAGTCCATGCGATCTCACCAATGCCTGTGCCTGCGGGCGGATGGAGGAGTTCGGTGGTGACACGCGTGCTGAGATTCATTACAAGTAGTTTCGCGTCGACCCTCCAGAACTCAGGCGCCGGAACCTTTTGCATGTGGACCACGGTAAGAGCGATTGATCGATGGTCCGGCGAAATGGCTGCACTGCCGGCTTCGCTGGCGATCTGTTCCTGAGTACCGTCGGGATGGATAATGACGAGATTGCCGTCGGCAGTCATCACGATCAGATTGCCAGCATCTGTGGCACCCGCGAGAACAACGGCGAGCAGGAGAAAGAAGACGACGCTTAGGCATACCTTCTTCATCGGGCCAACCTCTATCCAAGGAGACAGCATGAGTATGGCAGTCTTTGTGTGGCCCCGCGAAGTTACGCTGGTGGTTGACCTCTGACTATTCGTTGACGCAATCGGGGCGATTACACTCAAAACCCCCGTTAGAGGTCAACGAGGCACGCGCTGGTACCACGATGAAGGCGAGGGGCCGTAAAGCTCTCTCGTTTTCTTGAGCTATTTTGGTTTCAGCAAAGAAGTCGGGGGCACACGCGCGAAGGTGGCGAACAGCAAAACGGGCGCGGCTCGAAATCCGCGCCCGTTCAGGTTCGTGCGCGACCTACTGGTTGGCGTCCAATTTCTGCCGTCCCGAATTGGGCCCTTGGCTGGTGGCAACAACGGTGACCGGCTGCTGTAAGGTAAAGTTCAGCACGGTTTCCGAAGGCAGCTTGATCTGCTGACTCTTGCTGATAGTCTGCGCGCCGGCGCCCAAGCCGCCGCCAGCCGCCGCTCCAATGGCTGCTCCTTTACCGCCGCCCGCCAGAGCGCCAATCAAAGCGCCAATGCCAGCGCCCGCCCCAACTTTCTCGGCCGTGTTCTTGCCGCGGGAGCTGCCTTGTTTCTTGTATTGGTCAGTTTGAATGTTATAAGTCTGGCCGCCGGAGGTAATGCTGTCCAACTGCAGAATCACCTGCGACTGTCCGGCAAACTTCCCGGCGCTTTTCACATCAACCAGATGGCCCTGCACATCGCTGCCGGATGGAACCACCACATCCCCGTTAATGGTAAGCGGGGTGTTAAGGGTCGCATGGAACGTGTCACCGACCTGATTCTTTTCGCTGTCAATGGGATCGACTAACCGGACTGCCATCGCAGTACCGGAGGGAATCGTCACCTTCTGCGGTGGCGGCGGTGGTGGCGGCGTTACCGGGGCGGGTGGTGGTGCGGGCGCCGGAGCGGGAGCTGGAGGGGTTGCATCCGGCGCCGGATTGGCAGCCGATTCGTCCTCCTGCTTATGCGATTTCCGACGGTGCGGCTTCTCTTCCACCGGAGGCGGCGTCTCCTGCGCCGCTTGCACCGGCGTCAGTGGCGCAACCTGGAGATTATTCACTACCTGCTTCACGCCCGGTTCGGACGACGCATAGCGCGCGGCGGCATCCCGCTGCGCGTCACTGTCCACGGCGCCCGAAAGCGTGACCGTCCCGTTGGCGGCCTGCACGGCAAGCTGTTTGCCTTGCAGTCCGGAATCGGCATTCAATTTAGCCTGGATGTCGCTGGCGATCTGCACATCGTTCGGAGCCTTTGAACAGCCTGGCGCGAGTGCCAAGGCGGTCAAAAGCGTAGCCATGCTCAAATACAGAGAAACTCTGGCTTTCATAGAAAATGCTCCTGATGGTGTGGGTCCAGTATATTGCAATTAGATGCAGAGTGGCTGGTCTTACCGAGCAAAATTGTTAACTGAAGCTATTCGCTTGCTCCTGGCGCAACAGCTCGATAGCAAAGGGTTTAGCCTTCCAACACCGTTGGTACTTTTTGAACAACTAACTGTGGTTCTGATGCAGAAACTTGTAGTCCAGGATGCTGGCGGCCAGACCGGCGTCACCCTCACCGTTTTGCGCATTCTTCTGCGATTCTTTCGCCCGGATAATGCGTCCCTGGCAGAGTACCGTGCTGTTCTTCTGCCCAGAGATTTCCTCCGGCATTTCAAACACCATCTCCACCAGGGTATTTTCCGGAAACCGCTGTGTTCCGTGAAAAAGCAGGCCAGACTGGCTGAGATTATCGATAATCCCTTCGTACCAGCTCCCCAGGTTCTTCACACGATAGCGCAATGAAGTCTGAAGCTTGAGCCGGCGGGCGCGTGGAACCCAGCTCGGTTTGCGGGCATGAGTACGGCTGCGGCGGGCGCCGCTGGCGCCGGCGGGGTTTTCCACCCTGCTGCGATCCACACGTTCGGTGCGCCGCATAGTCTTCCAATCGTACTTGTATTCCGCGGCACAAAGCAGGCAAACCTGGTAGTAATCGCCGTCGGAGGCCCGCCGTGGCCAGGAGAATTCGTGGGAACAACGGCCTAGCATGAGAACTTCCATTAGCTTCTGCGGCATTTTCGTGTTTCCGGCCGGAATCGCCGGAAAGCCCATGATGTACCTCTCCAGCAACTTTGGGTAGGTTACTAACGTGCTGCAGTTTTTCCGTTGTTCCAGGCTATTGAACCCGACAGTTTCCTTTTCGGCCCAGTTCAATTTGGGCACATTTGGGCGCAGCATTGCGCCCAGTTCCGCGGGAAAACAGGTTTCCCTGCACGAGCCGATCGCTTCTTGGTAAGAACGAAGGCCCTACACTCATTGAGTCCGTAAGGCCTCCGTTGAACAGCCCTCCCCCAGAACTGCTCACTGACAGCCTAGCAGTTGAGCGCAGTTGTGGTGAATGGCACGACTGGGAGGGACGCATAACAATAGTGATAAGGACGTGGTTACGGGCGTAAGAGCCACGAACGAGCCATTGTGAGGAAACCCCGCGTGTCGCACACTGCTTCTGGAGCCGCTTATGTCACCACAAGAGCGCAACAACGGGGCAACGAAGCTCGAGAGTTTCGCAGAAACCAGCCTGATTTTGTTGGGAGTGCTGTGCGTCGTTTTCACTTGTGTCCTGAGACTCAAGGGAACGATCTAACCTGGTATCGGGTAGATCTGTTAGTGGGTGTGCCAGGACGATTCACGGAACTGAAGTTGCGCCTCTAACGAATCTAGCCACGCCTGCAGGGCGCCCCGCGAGTCTTTGTCGACGTACAAGAAACGTAAGCCCGCCACAAATGCGTCGCTCCAAACCACGTCAGCTTTCGCATGAAAAGCGTGAGGCTCGATACTGGGAACCTCGAATTCCAGGTTAATGACCCCTTCCAGTCTCACTGGATTAACCGGCTCGATGGCCAATCCTCCGTCGCTCACGTTCTTCATTCGGGCGGAAAAGGTTTGCCCGTCATGGGCCCGAAGCCGTACCGACAAATCGGCATCGTATCGAAAATATCTACGATGTTCGCGTTCCATCTTGGGGATCGCAACGTCCAAAACAGTGCGCAATCGATTTTCCTGCACCGGCTTCGAGAGCACGAAGTTGGCTCCCAGATCGAGGGCTGCATCCGCGCGGGTCGAACCGTTGACCACAGCGAAAATCATGGTCTGCCGATTCGAGCGGCTGTTCCGTACCTTTGTGATTGCGTCCGGGCCTCCGGGCACATCATCGCAATCGATGACTACTCCGTCCCAGTGGCGGCGGCAGGCCAGTTCTATGGCGCTTGCAGAATCCTGGCGCAGATCCAGCGAGGCTTCATGTTCACTCAAGTTTGACTTGATGCGACCTAGCAGGTCGGGATCCTGAGTCACCGTCAAGCACTGTAATCCCATGCTACGATCCTAGCGAACCGGCCACCTTGACCAAAGTGACCGAGGTGCATGGCCCTCCTACAGCGCAATCGAGGGGCCAATTCGCCCGAAAAGCTTCACTTGAATGAGCAACTGAAGCTTATGGCAGGATTGCCTTAATCCCCGTCAGGTCACAAAAGTCGACAAGCGCGGGATAGAGATCGGCGCCGTAGCCCAGGCATGCATATTCATTGGTCCAATTCTGGAGCAGCACTTCCATATCGCAGTGCACAGTGACGAAGCCGTGCGGCCAGAAGGGAATTCCGCATTCTTCCAGCCGCTTGGTCACCTTGTTTTTGGGCGGCTCGAAGATGCTGGCGCGGGTGATGACCATCTGGAATTCTCCTTTCACCCGGCCGAGACGGGCCAGGACGCCCTCGCCCACTTTGCAAATCAGTTTGATGGAAAGTCCCCCTGCCTCACCTTCGGTGGGGATGCCGTGCTCGGAAAATCCCGCCGGACCCAGCTTGCCGGCCAGAGAGGGCGGACAGGCGCCATCGCCAATGATCTTGATCTCCTTACGTTTGGTATCAATGTGCTGAAGGTCGCCGTAATACACGCGTTCTTTACTGAGCTTGGTCAGCAGCAGAACTATGAGCGCAGTATTGAAGTCGCCCAGG
Organism: Terriglobales bacterium; assembly: GCA_035624085.1. Taxonomy (GTDB): domain Bacteria; phylum Acidobacteriota; class Terriglobia; order Terriglobales; family Acidobacteriaceae; genus JAFAGX01. Next base: position 2,776 of record DASPSE010000288.1, on the reverse strand, counting down.
GTTGAAGTACCATACCCGTCCTCGAGCATCATGCTCTGGGCAAAGCAAGTGGCTGAGTAGTCGTCACCGAGGCCGGGGAAGGACTGAATCGTGTAAAAATCAAATTTCTCTTTCTCGACGATCTTCTTGAGCGCAAGATATAGCCGCAGCGAGCGCTCATTGACCAGGCTCTTCTCCGGCGCGGCGCCGAACAGTCTCTTTAGGCTGGGTTGAAGATTGCCCAATTCTTTCGCGGAAATCTTCTCGGCTGCACGGATCAGCTCTGCAGTGTCGCGGGAATCGATATCGACGCCGAACATCCGCATCCATTGCGATGGATCAGCAACCCCGCAGGTTTGTCCCATTCCTCGGCCACCGAACGCACCGATGGTAGACATGTTCAGGAAATTCTTCAGATAAGCGGCGCGTGCATAGCTGACAATCTTGTCCACGGTATCCTGATCATCCGCAGCGCCGTAGACGAATTTGTGCGGCACTCCGATTTCCAGCAGGCCTCCGTGCATTACCAACCCGCCAACTGGTCTCCAGCCCTGCGAACCGGAATGCGTCCAGAGAAGAACAGCCTTGCCTGTTGCCGCGTAGTCCCGTATAGCCCCCACCAAGTGCGCTGCCCACACCCATGTCCCCGAGAAGAGCACAACCATGTCAACGTCATCATTTGCCTTCATCTTCTTCAGGGCGGCGTGAGCTTCCAGCTTGGTAGCGACTACGGTGTTGTGCTCGACTACTTTAAGGCCGGCTTGTGTCAGCGCTTGTTTGGCCCGTTTGACAATCGCATCATCAATAAAAGGTGTACCCATCGGGTCCTTGAGACCGTTCTTATGAACGCCGTAAACAATGAATCCGACTGTGGGTCGAATCACAGCTCCTCCTTTGGACCTAGGCGCCCGGCAATACCGCCAATGACGAGCGCAACCACTGATACTGCTTTAATTGTTGCGCGTAAGCTGAGGCGATCTCTGGGTCTGGCATCACCACTGCCGCCTCGCGGACAACGTGATCCACTGCTTCACGGATATTCCCATATTCTCCCGTGGCAACTCCCGCAAGTATCGCTCCGCCGAGACAAACTGCTTCCGGACACCGCATTACGCGCAGACACTTGCCAGTCAGCGCTGCTCGCAACGCCAAGCCCAAGGCGGAACGCGTCCCGCCTCCGGTCACACAGATGTTCTGAAAATCCCCTACGGCATTCGCCAGCAATCGCGTGATCTGCGATAGCTCGCACGCCAATCCTTCCAGAATGCCTTTATAGATCTGGGCACGTCCGGTGCCGGGATTCAGGCCGTAGATGATTCCCCTCGCACGCGGGTTGAAATCCGGATTGCATGTGCCAATCAGGTTGGGAGTAATGCAAAGGCCAGTGGGTCCAGCGGGAGCGTGTGCTTCCAGGAAAGCGTAGTTTTCACTTTCTGATTTCTCGACATCACATCCAGTCTGAGTGCTGCCTTTTGCGTACAGAAGATCGTGAAACCACTTCACCATAATTCCCGACGGAAAAAAGGCAATCGTGACGAATCTTTCTGGAACAACATGACAATAAGAATTCAGAGAACCCGCGAGCGCAGTGTCGGTTAATATCGGGCTGTCTGACGCAGCTAAGACACATTCATAGGTTCCGATCGAATCGGCTACGTAACCTGGGCCGATGACGCCCACTCCCAAAGCACCGCAGGGCTGGTCGTGCCCTCCGAGCACCACCGGTGTTCCGCAAGCTAACCCAAGTTGAGTGGCAGACGACGCATTGAGCTTTCCTGCGACTGTCCCTGCAGGAAAAGCTTCGGGCAGATGATCGGAATTCAAATCCGCAGCTTCGAGAATGTCGTCCGACCAGCGGCGTTGGCGAACATTGAAAGCAAGGTAACGCGAGGCGAGCGAGTAATCAATGTAGGGTGGCAGGCCGAGGCGCAGCAGAATGTAGCCGATGACGCTGACGAATCTGGCAACTGAGAAAATCGCCGGCTGATGTTTGCGCAACCAGAGAATCTTTGGCAGGGGATACATAGGATGAGTTACTAACCCCGTCGTTTCGAAGAGCCGCTTGCGCCCAAATTGCTGTTCAAGCCAAGCCGTCTCCTGAGCCGCTCGATTGTCCTGATTGAGGATTGCAGGCGCAATTACTTCGTTCCTCTTGTTTACCGGAATGAAAGTCTCTCCGTGCGAGCTGAGACATAAAGCCCGGACCGGATCGCTGAGATCCTTCGCGACTGCTTGCGTGCAAGCGCATACCGCATCCCAAAAGCGCTCAGGCTCCATCTCGGCGTGAAAAGGTGCAGGAAAATCCGGCGTGTACCCAGATGCATGCTGGGCGAGAATGGCTCCATCGGCTGTGAACGCCACCGCCTTGCAAGCGCTTGATCCAATATCGATGGCTAGTAAACTCATGACGCTTATCGCAGGCCCGTCGCTCTCATCCCGTCAGCGTTCCTTGAATCTGCTGGCGTGTTCAATGTCATAAGTGGTCTTGATTGTTCCTTGCACCGTAATGGAAGCATTCTGGGTTGCCGAAACGCCGTTCAAACCGTCAACCTTTAGGACAATCTGGTAAACGCCATTCCACGTGTAAACATGGTCGGCCGAAGGCCCCTGGGCGGAGATCCCATCGCCAAATTCCCAATGGTAGGCCAGTGCCGGTGCTGAGTCCGCCGCGACGGCGGCAGAAACGTGCACAGTCGCTCCTAGTTGAGCTTCGCTGGGAGCCTGCAAGGAAACCGAAAGAGTGTCGGCCGGCGAGGAGGTGTCGATGATCTTGATGAGTCGAACTGAATGCGGGGCC
>DASPSE010000286.1:0-6288 GCA_035624085.1 Terriglobales bacterium | reverse complement strand
AGCGATCCCAAGAAGCGCAAAATCTACGACCAGGTCGGTTTCTATTCGGACAACATTGATCCAGCCGCGGCCGAAGCTTATGCTCGCGCCGGAGCAACCGGCACCGGAGGCTTCCCCGGCGGATTTCAGGGTGGTCAAGCTGAACCGGGCGGTCAGGGAGTTCACTTCGATTTCGGCGGCTTTGACTTTTCCGACTTGTCCGAAGGCGGCCGCGCGGGACGCCGAGGCGGCGCAGGGAGCGGCAGCTTCCGGGACATCTTTTCCGGCATCTTCGGCGGGCGAGGTGGAGCGCCAGCGGCGGAAGGCCCCGAGCCTGGTTCCGATCTCGAATATCAGGTCAACGTTCCCTTCTGGACGGCGATTCGCGGCGGCGTGATGCGCCTGAACATCACGCGGCACGACACCTGCGGCAACTGTCAAGGAAAAGGTTATGTCGAATCACCTGGCAAATGTCCCGAGTGCAACGGCACGGGGCAAGTGACCCAGACCGGCGGGCGCATGAAATTCAATGTGACTTGCCCACGCTGTCACGGCACCGGCAAAAATCTTTCGAGCTGCCCGGACTGCCATGGTGAAGGCGTCATCGAGCGAACCGAGCCGCTGGAGGTTCGAATTAAGCCCGGCACTCGCGATGGACAGCGCATCCGGATCGCGGGAAAAGGTAATGCCGGATCCCATGGCGGCGCAGCGGGCGACCTTTATGTAATCATTCGCGCCGGGACTCATCCCATCTTCCGCCGCGAAGGCGACGATATTCACCTCACCGTACCGGTTACGACCTCGGAAGCGGCATTGGGCGCGAAGATCGAGGTTCCGACCATCGACGGCCGAGCCATGCTGAAAATCCCGCCGGGTACTCAGTCCGGGCAGAAACTCCGGCTGCGAGAAAAGGGCGTGCCGTCAGCCACCAAGGATGGTGTCCGCGGCGATGAGATTGTCGAGGTCAAGGTAACCGTTCCCATGCCCCGGGACGAGAAGACCAAGGAACTCCTGCGCGAGCTGGCGAAGCTCAATCCTGAAGATCCACGGGCAGAGTTGTTCAAGAATATCTGAGGCCGAGACTCTTCTCAGGAAATCGCTCGATGACCTGCCATTACTCCGGTACCAGCCCGCCCGCTTACAAAATTTTTCAAAAAACTTCTTGCATCTGTGGAAATTTCTCGTAATCTCTAGAGTGCGAACTAACTTCAGCCCAATGCCCGGAATCCAGGTCACCGGGAGCCTCGCGGCGTTTAGCCGAACACAAGGGAGACGAGGTGGCTGAGAGTGATTCGCCCGGAGGAGGAAGCCATCGAAATTGGCAACTGCTAGCGCCGTCCGTCAACAACTTCCGCAACCTGCTGCCGTCCCCACCCGGAAAAGTTCTGTTCGCCTCACGCTCTGGCCACTGGTCGCCGCTACCTTCTTTATGGTGTCTGGCGGGACGTATGGCACCGAAGACATCGTGCATGGCGCCGGGTATGGCCGAGCGATTCTGATCCTGCTGCTCACGCCGATTCTTTGGAGCCTGCCCACCGCGTTCATGATTGGCGAGCTCTCGAGCGCTCTTCCTTATGAGGGCGGATACTACGCCTGGGTACGGCGCGCCATGGGAAATTTCTGGGGATTTCAAGAGGCCTGGCTCTCGCTGGTCGCTTCGATCTTCGACATGGCGATTTATCCGACGTTGTTCGTTCTTTATCTGGATCGGCTGTTCCCCTGGTTTGCCGTAGGACATCGCGGAGTAACGGTGGCGCTCGGCGTAGTAATCGTGTGTGCACTACTGAATATTGCCGGAGTACGAGTGGTTTCAACCACGTCGTTGTGGCTGTTTTTTGCGCTTTCCGCGCCGTTCATTGCCATCGTTTGTATTGCGCCGTTCAAAGTTGGCGCACTCGCGACGGTAGCGAGGCCGGCGAATGTCAATGTCGATATTTTGACGGGTTTGCTGATTTGCATGTGGAACTACATGGGCTGGGACAACGCTTCCACCATCGCAACCGAAGTGGAGCGCCCGCAGCGCACCTATCCCCGTGCAATGCTGGTCGCGGTGATGATCGTGGCTCTCAGCTACATTGTTCCGGTTGCCGCCATGTGGATGACCGGACTCTCCGCCACCGCGTGGGACACCGGTTTCTGGGCTGACATTGCCGGAATGCTCGGCGGACCTCTGCTGCGTTTGGGATTGGCACTCGGCGGCATCATCAGCGGCTTCGGAATGTTCAATGCCCTGGTGATGAGCTACTCGCGGCTGCCGCTGGCCATGGCGCAGGATGGCATGCTGCCCAGGATTTTCGGTAAGCTGCACCCGCGTACGCGCGCGCCCTGGGTCGCGATCATCGCCCTGGCGATCTGTTGGGCGATGTGTCTTGGCCTGGGTTTCGAGCGGCTGGTTACACTTGACATTCTTCTCTATGGTGCCAGTCTGGCGCTGGAGTTCGCCGCTCTGGTGGCACTCCGCATCCGCGAACCCGAACTGCCGCGCGCCTTCCGTGTGCCCGGTGGGATGTTCGGCGCGGTTGCGGTTGGCATCGCGCCGATGCTGCTTCTCGGTTTTTCGGTGATTCGCAGCGAGAGCGAGCACGTGCTCGGCATGAGTTCGTTCGCCTTCGGAATGCTGCTAATCGCGGGCGGCGTGGTGGCGTATTTCCTCAATCACGCCCTGAAGCCAGAAGGCTGGGCGCCGACCCGCAAGCCTGAAGCGGCGGCGTAAGCACGCACGGGCGAGTGCCCGCCCTGAGGGACGCCCGTGCCTACATCGCCGTGCCATTTGCTCTTGTGTTTTAATACCCGTAGCAAATGACCAAAAGAAAATCCAAGGGTGCCTACATGTTGAGCTGGTTTGCGGGCGTGAGCGCAGCGGGAGCCCGCAGGCGCAATCCTGACACCGAGCGTAGCGAGGTGGAAGGAACCCGTGACTAAACGCAAATCCAAGGGCGCGTACATGATCTCGGCAGTAGCCGAGATGTACGGCATCCATCCGCAAACGCTGCGCCTCTACGAGCGCGAGGGCTTGCTGAAGCCTTCTCGCACTGAGGGCAACACCCGCCTTTATACCGACGAAGACCTGCAGCGGCTGGAGTTCATCCTTTCGCTGGCACGCGATCTCGGAGTAAACATCAGCGGAATCGCAATCATCCTGCAAATGCGGGAACGCATGGAAGAGATGCAGCGCCAGATTCAGGATTTCGTGAAGTACATCCAGGAAGAAGTGCTTTTCCGGGCCAGTGCGGCGGCCGATCCTTCACGTGGCGCAATCGTCCCCGTTCGACGGCCGATGGTAACTCCCTCACAGCAGGCGAACCGCAAGAGGTAGCGGCGGTACTATCTGCAATTACACTGTCCTGGCATCATGACCAGCACGCGCCGAGTGCCGACCGTCGTCGCCATGCTTCGCCAGCTTTGTCCGCGATGCCGGGCAGCAACGATCTTCCGCAAATCCATATTTGCAGGATTCCCGCGTATGTGGGAGCAGTGTCCCAACTGCAGGCTGAAATTTGAGCGTGAACCAGGTTATTTTCTGGGCGCGATGTACATCAGCTACGGATTGGCCTTGATCACGATCGCGGGACTCGGCGTGCTTCTCTGGGCGGTTACTCGCTGGTCGCTGCTGAAGATCACCCTCTGGGCAGTTCTTTTGTTTCTGCCGCTGGCTCCCACAATCACTCTGTTCTCGCGTGTACTGTGGATTTACCTGGATCAAGCCGTTGATCCGGAGCTGCCTGCCTCATAGTCGTCCTAACACGCAAAGCACTTTTTCTCACTGGGGCTCGTAGACCGCATTTCCGAAGCCCTCTTTGCGCGCCGCTTCCTGCATGTCTTCGAGCTTCTTCTTCTGTTGTTCCAGTTCGGCTTGCATGCGTTGCACTTCGTCCTGTTTTTCTATTTGGCGCTCGTTGTGCTCCACGCAGTTGCGAACGCAATTGCCCGGAGCGAAATGAATGGAAGAATTCAGCCGGTCGATCTGGCTTTGCAGGTTGTCTACTGAGTTTCTTTGCGCTGCAATCTCCGCTTTCCATTGCTCCGCCGACCTCGAACCCATGGGCGGACTGGGAGCACTTTCACCGCTCGCCTGGCTGCTGGCAACACTGTCGTCGGAATCAGTATGTGCAGGCAGGTCTTCGTTGGTAATGACTTTGGGGGCGGCTTGCGCATTTTTCGCCTGCTGCTTCTGACGCTGTTCGCGCGCCACGTCGCCCAGCGACTGGGCATAGCCGCGTGCGCCGAGTGGAATCGCCAAACCGGCTATCCAGACGGCCTTCTTGAGTACCAGATTCATGGAAAAGCCTCCATCGAGCGCAAGGATCGGAGTCAGAGAGAATGCTAGCTCCCGGAGGCTAAGAAGGCGACGTTACCGTCGTGCAGAGGCGCAATGAGCTAAGAGTAACTTGAGCCCGCTTTGCAGGCCTGAAGCGGGAGGAACTGAAGCCGAGTATTACTAGGCTAAGCCTTTCCACAGTGTCAGAGAACTTTGACCGTGCGGTTGAACCGCTGGGGAATCGGAATATAATTGCGCGCACGGATGGCCCTTACCGCTGGCAAAAACTAGGCCCGTACGAAATCCTCTCGCCGCTCGGTGCGGGCGGCATGGGAGAAGTCTACCGCGCCCGCGACACTCGTCTTGATCGCACCGTTGCGATCAAGATTCTGCCCACTCATCTTTCTGACAATCCTGAGTTCAAGCAACGTTTTGAGCGCGAGGCGCGAGCCATTTCTTCGTTGAATCATCCGCACATCTGTCATCTCTATGACATCGGTTCGCACGATGGCACCGATTTTCTGGTGATGGAGTTCCTGGATGGCGAGACGCTGGCCGACCGACTGCGAAAAGGGGCAATGCCGCTGCCGGAGTTGTTGAAGATCGGAATGCAGATCGGCGAAGCGCTGGAAACGGCGCACCGGGCCGGGATTGTGCACCGCGATCTGAAGCCGGGCAACATCATGCTGACCAAATCCGGGGCGAAGCTGATGGACTTCGGCCTGGCAAAGCCGACGCCGGCCTCTTCGGGCGCGGCGTCAGCGCCACTGTTGTCGGCGGCCAGAACCATAAGCGCCAGTCCGATGATGAGCCCTCTGACCACCGCGGGCAGCGTGGTGGGGACGATCCAGTATATGTCTCCCGAGCAGATCGAAGGTAAAGATGCAGACGCGCGGTCCGATATTTTTGCTTTCGGCGCAGTGCTCTATGAGATGGCTACCGGGAAACGCGCGTTTGAGGGAAAGAACCAGATCAGTGTCGCCTCGGCGATTCTGGAAAAAGATCCGGAACCGATCAGCAAGATCAAGCCTCTGAGTCCGGCAGCACTCGACTATCTGGTGGCAACGTGCATGGCAAAAGACCGTGAGGAACGGTTCCAAACCGCGCACGATCTGCGGCTGCAATTGAAGGGCATTTCTCTCGCCTCGTCATCCGCGGCTGTGCCAGCACAGCGTTCGGGCTCGCAAAGAACTGGGTTGGTGCTGCTGGCTATACCGCTGCTCGTGATCGGCGCTGCAATCGGTTATTTCCTCAGGCCTGGGACTTCGCCTGCGTCTTCAGTGCGGTCTTACATTCCGCCGCCGCCGGGAACTTCGTTTCCCTTGTCTGGCTTGGAGATCGGTCCGGTCACTGTTTCTCCGGACGGAAAGACGCTCGCATTCACCGCCGTGGACGAACAGGGCGTGACCAAGTTGTGGCTGCGTGCCCTGAATGCGCAGCAGGCGACGGTACTCGACGGGACCGAAGATGCCAGCAAGCCCTTCTGGTCATTCGACGGACAGTATCTCGCGTTTGCCGCCGACGGAAAGCTGAAGAAGATCAGCACCGCGGGCGGAACTGCGCAATTGCTGGCGGACGGAGTTGCAAGCGAGAGCGGCGGCGGGACTTGGAACGCAGACGGCACGATTTTGTTCTGCAAAGACCTCTTTGGCCCGATCTATCGAGTGTCGGCATCCGGCGGAGAAGTTTCTCCCGCGACCAAGATGAAGGAAACGGACCACTCGCACGACGAACCTTTCTTCCTGCCCGACGGCAAACATTTTCTTTACACCGCCTCCCGGGGGAATGCCCCTCCCGAAATCAGAGTCGGGGAGCTCGACAAACCGCAGCAGGATGGAGTGGCCGTTGTCTTGGGGCAGATGCCGCAGTTTGCCTCTGACCGGCTGCTTGTTTCCCGCGAAGGGCACATTATGGCGCAGGCGTTCAACACCCGCACGGGGAAGGTTTCGGGTGATCCGCAGGTTTTGGGGGACGCGCGATATTTTTCGATCTCGAAGAATGGCGTACTGGCGTATCACGAGAGTTCCGCCGAATCGGAACTGAAAGTCTTC
>DASPSE010000464.1:0-3873 GCA_035624085.1 Terriglobales bacterium | reverse complement strand
GGGGCTGAGCAACGCCGCGGCCACGTTAGTTGGACAGAATCTGGGCGCGAGAAAGCCGGATCGCGCCGAGCTTGCGGTGTGGCGGACTGGCTTCTACAACATGATTTTTCTCGGATCGCTGGGAGTATTTTTTGTGCTCTTTGCCGAGCCGGTGATCCGCCTCTTCACCCATGATCCGGCAGTTGTGCCGCTGGGTGCGGCTTGCCTGCGCATCATCAGCTACGGCAACATCGGCTACGCGTATGGCATGGTCATGCTGCAAGCGTTCAATGGTGCGGGCGATACGGTCACGCCGACCATCGTGAATTTCTTCGGCTTCTGGCTGTTCGAGATTCCATTGGCTTACTGGCTGGCCATTCCGCTGCACTTGCGGTCGAACGGCGTTTATTTTTCAATCGTGGTCGCGGAAGCGGCAATTGCCGCGACAAGCGCGGTTTTGTTCAAGCGCGGCCGATGGAAGAGCCAGCAGATCTGAAAATCGGTCGCCCATACCCCGTATATGAAACTGTCATTGAGAGTGGTCGTAACATTTTGCATGTTGACCGGCTGTTGCCTTGGCGGCCCGCCGGTCTCCTACCGCTACGTCCGCATCGGTCAGCCGCAAAATATCCGCACAACTCCAGTCGCAGGTTTTGCGCTGATGGGGGGTGGCTCGGATCTCGACGTCGCTTTCAAATGGTTGTGTGAGCACGCAAGCGGCGGAGATTTTCTGATCCTGCGCGCCCGCGGCGATGATGCTTACAATGCCTACGTCAATGGCCTCTGCCATACGAACTCGGTTTCCACTCTGATCATCCCCGAAGCAACCGCGGCCAGAGATCCAAAGGTTGCCGACATTATCCGCGGCGCAGAAGCCATCTTCATCGCCGGCGGCGATCAGTCTCGCTACGTGAACGGGTGGAAGGACACACCGGTTCAGCGTGAACTAAATAACGCCATTGCGCGCGGTGTTCCAATCGGAGGGAGCAGCGCCGGTTTGGCTATCTTGGGCAGCTATGTGTACTCGGCTGAAAATGACAAGCCGGATGACCCCAACCTGAGTTCGAGCGAAGCTCTGGCCGATCCGTTCAATTACCGTGTGGCGCTACGGCGGAATTTTCTTGAAATCCCGATCCTGCGAAACGTTCTCACTGATACTCACTTCAAAGCTCGCGACCGCATGGGCAGAACCATAACCTTCCTGGCCCGCATTATTCAGGACGGCTGGTCTGCTGACCCGCGCGCCATTGCGGTTGATGAGAAGACCGCAGTGCTTGTGGATGCAGACGGTAGAGCGTCTGTAGTGGGCCTGAGCGCAGTTTATTTTCTGAGTGTGAATGAAGCGCCAATAGTGTGCCGCGCTGGAACGCCTTTGACCTTTCACAACATTTCGGTCTACCGCGTTGGTGCTGGAGGTCAGTTCGATCTGTCCAAGTGGAGAGGAAATGGTGGAGACTCGTACTCGCTTTCGGTAGACGAGGGAGTGATCCACTCCACTCAAGGTGGTGGTGCGATCTACTAAAACCTATCTCATAAACGGCGCACTTCTCCCGATTAACATCCCTTGTCATCGGCGAAAATTGCGGGCAGAAGTGCGGAGACTCCTGCCCGCGTGAAAATTACTCCGAGAGGTAGCGCGCAATGGTGATGCCTTCGCTGCTGTTGCCGAAAGCAAGAATTTTGCCGTCCTTCTGAATCAGCAGCGTGTTGATTGCGGACCCCTTGGTGCCAATCGCAGTTGTCACTAATCCATTCGTGCCGAAGGTGGTATCCAAAGTTCCGGACGCAGTGTAACGCGCGAGAGCGAAATCCAAATCACTCGAATTATCGGAAGTGGCAGCCGTCGAGCCGCCGGCCACTACATCTCCGTTGGATTGGAGCGCCACAGCCGCGGCCGCACTGAAGAGATTGCCGGGGAACGAGGTAGTGGTTACGCCGTTTGTGCCGAAAGTCGTATCGATATTGCCGTTCGACGTATAACGAACCAGGAGAAAACCCGTGTTGCCTTGAGGACTTAACGGCGTCGTGACGAGACTCCCGGCGACAATGAATTCGCTGGTGCTGTCGATTACGGCCATGCCCGCGCCGGTGCCGTAGCCCGCTGCCTGCCCCGCTCCACCAAAAGTCCCGTTCAAGCTGCCGTTCGCGTTGTATCCCGAAACCGCGCCTTGGTTGAACATGCTGTTCAAAACCAGAATCTGGCCGCTTGGTTGAAGCGCCAGCATCTGTCCGCTCGCCACCAGGAGCGCCGCGCCATTGGTCCCGAACGTCGAATCAGGCGTCCCGTTCGAAAGCAAACGCTCGAAAGCGTTGTTGCCTAATTCGAGGCTGTGCGCAACCAGGAGAATCTTGCCATCGGCTAATGCAATCGTGCCATTCGCCGGAACAAGAAAAGGCGCAGTGTCAGGAATGAAAGCCACGCCCTTGGAGCCAAACGACGTATCCAGGCTTCCATTTGTGTTCAACCGTAAAATCGCGAGCTGCAGTTCATCCGGCGCGGCGAACAGAATCTTTCCGTCGCCTTGAATGGCGACGGCAAAGGCTGAGCCGGAATCGTTGAAATTGAATGTCACTTGTCCTCCAGTACCGAAGGTTGGGTCCAGACCGCCATTCGTGTCGTAGCGGAGGACGGCAGGACCCTGCGCACTGGATACCGATCCTACAACCACGATTTTGCCATCGCTTTGCAGTGCGGCAGCCCCGAAGCTTGCGGCTGGCGTAGTGGCAATACCACTCGAGCCGAAAGTTGGGTCGAGGCTTCCCGCCTGCGCCATCAGCAAGCTCGGCACAGCGAGGAGTACACAACTGACCAATACGTGAACGCATTTTAAACGGGCTGTGAGACTCATACGATGCTCCTTGTCGTTGGGATCAGCGGCCATGACCTTCTTGTATTTCTCCTTGGCCGAATCGTTCACCAACGCGCAGCGCGACTATGCGGGAGTTTTCAGCGCAAGTTGTCACGGAGTTGTAAATAGGGTGTCAAAAGAATTCCGCTACTTCTGCTACTCGACGGCAAAATCGCCGCCAACGATCTGTTGGCCACGTATAGAAAGCACGAATTCTAATGAGGCATTTATGAGATGGATCCTAGTGTGGTCTTTGGCCATGCACAATTGGTTTCATTCTGAGATTGTCATTGACTTCATATGCCCAACTCTGACAGGATTTGGCACACAAATGCTGCTCGCCCCGCAGTGACTGCAAACGTGACCCGGAATCCCGAACTCGGCGTGTACGGGCTTGAACTTCTCGCTCACCTCATCGATCCCGGAAAACTCGAAGCTGGCCTGTGATGGCTTCGAGATCTGCCATTCACCGAATCACGGATGATTTCCCAATCGTGACAGCCGCCAGGAGATTTTCGATGAAGCCCTCACGAGCTTTGTTGCTATCGGTCATGACGTTGCTCATCCCTCCCTCGAGTTGGGGTCAGGAGGCGACAGGAAGAATCGCCGGGACAGTTTTCGATCCCACGGGAGCAGTGGTTCCCGGAGTGCATATCACCGTCATCAACACATCTACTCAAGTGAGCCGCAAAGCGGTCACGAACCACGATGGGTATTATCAGGTTCTTGCCTTGCCGATTGGAAACTATAAAGTCACGGCGGAGCACGAGGGTTTTCGCACGGTAATCAGCAACGAATACAAGCTGCTCATTAACCAGGCTCTCCGCGTGGACGTTGCTTTGCGAGTTGGGGCCACCGCCCAAACCGTCGACGTTGGGGCACAAGCTGCGGCTGTTGAAACTGTCAACTCAACCCTGGGTCAGTCCGTGACCGGACGCGTCCTTACTAACATGCCGCTCAACGGGCGAGACATGCTCGATCTCGCTTTGCTCCAGCCCGGCGTGACTGAGAGCAATGACGATAACGGCGGAGCCGGCAACTACAG
>DASPSE010000458.1:0-4055 GCA_035624085.1 Terriglobales bacterium | reverse complement strand
TGGCGAAGAATTTCAAGACGCGACCGTGGAAAGTAAAGATCGACGGGTTAGTGAGCAAGAAGCAAGAGCTCGATGTGGACACGATCATAAAACTGGCCACGCCGGAAGAGCGGATTTATCGTCATCGCTGCGTAGAAGGATGGTCGATTGTGGTGCCGTGGGTGGGTTTTTCTCTCAGCGAGTTGATTAAGCGAGCGCAGCCGCTGGGCAAGGCGAAATTCGTAGAGTTCACCACCATTTACGATCCCAGTCAAATGCCGGGGCAGCGAGGGGGTGTGCTGGATTGGCCTTATGTGGAAGGATTGCGCATGGATGAGGCGATGCATCCACTAGCTCTGCTTTGCTTCGGAATGTATGGTGAGGTGCTGCCGAATCAGGATGGGGCGCCGCTGCGCATCGTGGTGCCGTGGAAATATGGCTTCAAAAGCGCCAAGGCGATTGTGCGCATTCGCTTCATCGACTCGCAACCGGTGAATACGTGGAACAGGGCGGCTCCGAATGAGTACGGTTTTTACTCGAACGTGAATCCGAATGTGGATCATCCGCGATGGAGTCAGGCGAAGGAACGGCGCTTGGGCGAATTTCTTAAGAGGCCAACATTGATGTTCAACGGTTATGATCAGGTGGCGAGTTTGTATAGCGGAATGGATTTGAGGAAGAATTTTTGAAGGCAGTTCTCAGTTCTCAGTTGGCAGCTCTCAAATGATTCGTTGGTTCAAACCTGTAGTTTTTCTGGCCTGCCTGGGACCGCTGGCGCGGCTGGGATGGAAGGCGTACAACCACGCTCTTGGGGCGAACCCGATCGAAGTCATCACGCATTCAACCGGTGACTGGACCTTGATTTTTCTTTTAGTGACATTGGCGATTACGCCGCTGCGCAAGCTCACTGGGCAACTTTGGCTGATTCGCTTTCGGCGGATGTTTGGACTGTTTGCGTTTTTCTATGTGGTGCTGCACTTTCTGACTTACATCTGGCTGGACAAGTTTTTTGATGCGCATGAAATGCTGGCGGACATTGCCAAGCGTAAGTTCATCACGGTCGGATTTACGGGATTCGTGTTGTTGATCCCGCTGGCGATCACCTCTACCACGGGATGGATTCGCCGGTTGGGAGGCAGACGCTGGCAAAAGCTGCACCAGTTGATCTATTTCAGCGCCACAGCTGGGGTTATTCATTACTGGTGGCTGGTGAAGAAAGACATTCACAAGCCGCTTGAATATGCGGTCGTGCTGGGAATACTGCTGGGCTACCGGATCATCGTCTGGGCAGTTCCGAAGATGACGGCTAACAGAACCCGACCTGTCTCAACGCGCGGGGTGGAAGTTCCGCAAGAGTAAACAGGGCTAGGTAACCTGCCATACCGTATCCAACACCGTTCCATCCACCCATTTCACAATAGCCACTGGACGGTCGTTGCGTTTCAGCCGGGCAGGCTTACCGCCGCAGATGCGCTCGACTTCGGCTTTGATGTCCTGGATAGGCCGGATAGGAAGGTTCGAACCTTTCACAGCGTCGAGCAGATCCTGGCGGCGCGGGTTAATCGCGATTCCACGCTCGGTGGCGATCACGTCTATTAACTCGCCGGGCCCGGTGAGGGTGGTCACTTCATCCACGATCACGGGAATACGCTCGCGGAAGGAAGGTAGAGCGAGAATCGCACAACCGGCAGCCAGACAATTCTGCCATCCGCCAATGCCGTGCAAAAGGCGGCCGTCCGAGTGGGTTACGACGTTGGCGTTGAAGTTGACGTCGACTTCGGTGGCGCCGAGAACCACGGCATCCACCATCGAAGCGAAGTTGCCTTTGCCGTGGTAGTTGTAGGAAGTGAAAGGTGAAGTGGCGACATGGCGCGGGTCGCTGGCAATCGACTTGACACCATCCAGATCAAATGTCTGGCCATCGAGAATGTAGTCGGTCAGGCCTTCCTGAAGGAGTTCGACGAGGTAACGCGTCGATCCGCCGCGGACGAAGCGTGCTTTCACGCCATCTTCTTTCATCATGCGGCGTAGGTAATCGACGAAGGCCAGAGCAATTCCGCCGGCGCCAGCCTGGAATGAGAATCCATTGCGCATGATGCCTGAGTCGCGTAGAAAACGGGCGACGAATTCTGCGATGCGAAGGCGATCAGGAGAACGCGTGATCTGTGTTGTACCGGAAACGATTTTTGACGGATCGCCGATGGAATCCACTTGGACAACGTAGTCCACATTGTTGCCCTGAATCTGCCAGGGGATGCATGGGAACGGAACAAGATTGTCGGTGACGACGATGACGTGATCGGCGTAAGTGGAGTCGGCAAGCGCGAAGCCGAGCGAACCGCAAGCTGACTTGCCGTGCGAACCATCGGCATTTCCAAACGCGTCGGCGGTAGGGGCAGCGATGACGGCGATATCGATGTGAACCTCTCCGTCCTGAATGGCCTGCCAGCGGCCGCCATGCGAACGCAGCACGCCCATGCCGCGCATCTTGCCTTGTGTGCAGTAGTCGCCGAGCGGACCGTTCATGCTGCCTTCGATGTGATGAATGACGCCTGTTTCCATCAGCTCGATCGCGCCCTTTTGCGAAGGAAAAGATGCGCTGGGAAACCACATGAGATCTTTGACGCCCAGCCTGGCGGCGGCTTGCAATGCCATGAGCGCGACACTATCGCCATCGCGAAGATGATGGTGATTGGAGATCACCATGCCGTCGCTTAAGCCACAGTTGCGCAACGCGGTTTCGAGATCAGGGACGCGTTTGTCGCCGTTCTCGGGATATTCGTTGCTGGATCGAACGGGTGGTGCAGCTTTCTTGCTGTGGGGATGGTATTGCCCAACTCCCAGATATGGGACCTGGGGCTTGCCATTGACCGTGGTGGGAATCATGCGGCCGGCGGCGTTCTGGGTGAGTTCGATCGTCGCTATCATGGCAGCCAAAATTTCTGCCGGGCTCTGCCCGGCCTGGACGGGCGAGACGCCCGTCCCTACACAGCCTGTGCTAGTTCTTCGTCCCTGTGCCCATCTGCTTCGCTCGGGCCACCAGTTTCTTCGCACGCTCAACCACCGGCGGGTCAATCATCTTTGATCCGAGGCTGACGACGCCGAGTCCACGCTGCTGAGCGTCTTCGAAAGCGGCTACGATCTTCAAGGCCCTGTCGATTTCTGCCGGGGAGGGCGAGAAGGCTTCGTGAATCACTCGAATTTGGGCGGGATGAATGCAACCCATGCCCTCGAAACCCAACGCGCGTGAATTCTCTCCCCAGCGGCGGAGGCCATCCAAGTCGGCAACATCGCCGAAGACCGAGTCGATGGCCTGAGTGCCGGCAGCTTTAGCAGCGTTCACCAGCCGGGTGCGGGCATACAGAGTTTCGTGGCCTTCCGTTGTCTTTACGACGCCGATATCGGCCGTGTAGTCTTCGAGCCCGATGGTCAGCGCGACGGTGTTAGGACTCGCGGTTGCGACCGCAAACGCGTTTTCGATGCCCAGCGCGGATTCCAGAATTGGCATGATCCAGATGGGGCGATCAATCCGATGGCGGTCCTTGAGTTCGCGGATCATACGATCGACTTCCATCACCTGCTCAGGTTTCTCCGTCTTGGGGATGAGCACAAGGTCGGGCGCTTCAGGAATGACTTCGGCTAAATCCTCGAGTCCCATCGGCAGTTGATTGATGCGCACCATGCGCTCGCAGGCGCCGAAATCGACAGCGCGGAGGGCGTTGCGCACCAGAATTCGGGCAGCGTCTTTTTCAGCGTGATGAACCGAGTCTTCGAGGTCGAGGATGATTGCATCTGGAGCGTGTAATCCGGCATTGATGAAATATTTTGGCTCGGTGCCCGGCAGGTAAAGGCGGGAGCGTCGCAGGCGGTCGCGAGTGGAAGGCTCTGGAAGCGGAACCCTCTCCGGTAGCGCCTTCCGGCCGTTCCCCAGCCCAGCTCGCTTGGCCGCGGTTTCGATGCGGGCGGAAATCACAAACGGAAGCGCGCCTTCGTCATGGATGGAAACGCGGGCGTGTTTCACTTCGAGCGTTTCGAGAACTTCGCGAGTTTGGCGCAGGATCGAATCGCCGTAGTAG
>DASPSE010000447.1:0-2327 GCA_035624085.1 Terriglobales bacterium | reverse complement strand
GTACTCTATAGTAGAATTATGTCACTATAATATCGTTCCTTTCCGAAAGGCGAAGAGATGTCTGTGGCAAAAAAGGACATTGGAGACACGAGCTCACGCCGCATCGGAGTCTTCTTCTACGGATTGTTCATGGACGCGGACTTTCTGCGCACGAAAGGCGCTCGTCCGGTAAACATTCGCGCGGCGTGCGTCCCTGGCTTCGCACTTCGCATCGGACAACGCGCAACCCTGCTTCGGACTCCCGATGCCCGCGCCTACGGCGTGGTGATGGAACTCACTCATACCGAGATCGAGCAACTCTACTCAGAAGCCAGCGTCCGCGCCTATCGCCCGGAGGCCGTAATAGCCGAGCTAACCGACGGTTCGCGTGTTCCGGCCTTGTGCTTCAATCTCCTTGTGCCACCAGCTCCCGACGAGGCCAACTCGGAATACGCGGCAGAGTTGCGTGAACTAGCCCGCCGGCTAGGACTCCCCTCCCATTATGTAGAGAGCATCAAATGAGCTCACGGGCGAAGCATATAGGGCGCAAACCCTTGAATGAGCCGATCGTGATCCGCAGGGCCAATGTTGAAGATGCTGTAACGATCGCTCGACACCGTGCGGCTATGTTCCGCGACATGGGTGAACTCTCTCCGGATGACTTCGATGTCCTGCGCAAAGCAAGCGAAGACTGGCTTGCACCACGCCTCGCGAACGGTGAGTACGTTGGATGGCTCGTTGAACAGAACGGCGTTGTTGTGGCTGGTGGAGGTCTGCTGCTGCGTGAAATGTGGCCGGTGCCCGGCTGCTGTCGCACTGGACGCTGGGCGCATGTGGGGAATGTCTATACCGAGCGCAACCATCGCCGCCGGGGATTGGCACGAGCCGTAATGGAGGCGATCCTGCAGTGGTGCAAATCTAACGCAATGGATCACGTTACGTTGGCGGCTTCGAGAGAGGGCAGGCCGCTGTACGAGTTCCTGGGATTCGAAGCTGATGGCATGGCCATGAAGCTTGTGCACCCGTCAGTGTCGGCGCATGGCATTCGCGAACCGCGGGCTTAGTGAGGATCAGCAGTGGTTGAAAGGACAGTCCATGCGCAAGATTGTTTCTACCAAGAGGGCTCCCAGTGCAATCGGGCCGTACTCGCAAGCTGTTCGAACGGGACAGTTCATTTTTGTAAGCGGACCGATTCCTCTCGACCCCACTACACAGCAGATCATTGGCGGTGACCGTCCGTCAGCAGACTGATCGGGTGCTCAAGAAGCGCGAATGAGATCCGTAAAGTCCTATCCTGTCCATGCAACCGTAACGTGAGAGCCACTACATGAAGCTCAACAATTTGCCGGTCGGCATCACGGATTGGTCCGAGGTTACAGCTTCGGTGCATCAAGGTGAATCGGGTACCGCGACAATGCGTACACGTCAGATTGGAGATATCCAGCTTCGCCTTGTCGACTACAGCACCAATTATGTTGGCGACCACTGGTGTCACAAAGGTCATATCGTTTTCGTTGTTGCGGGCCAGCTTATGATCGAGCATCAGCAGAGTGAAACGTACGAGCTAACGCCGGGCACTACCTATCACGTTGCCGATGACGAGGGACCGCCCCATCGAGTGCTTTCGAAAGGCGGAGCAACAATCTTCATTGTTGACTGACCATTTCTTCAAACTGGCGTTGAGTATATCGGACATGTCGAAACTGACCCACGATTTTGGAACAACGTTTGCTGTTTTTGGTGCCGGCGGAGTAGGCGGCTACTTTGGTGCCGCGCTGGCACGAGCTGGCTACTCAGTCGCTTTCATCGCTCGTCTGGAGTGGCTTGTGCCAGATGCTCTGCAGACAGGTTGCGACACTTTGGTTTCCATCGGAAACATACAGTCCAACCACACACGGCAGGTGGCCACGGTGGCCGCTGTCCTTGGACTCAAGTGCCGTTTAGTGCAGGAAACGTGGACGAAATGGGACGATCCAGTCTACGACAAGGTCGGAAACATCCTTTTGTCGCGTTTGATGGGGGCTGAAACCTTGTTCGAGGGAGAAGGATATTCGACGGAGATAAAAGAGACTTGGGAAAGCGCCTTGGAGCAAGTGCGACGCGAAGGAGGAAAACCTTACGCGAATCCGGCCGGTGCATCCGATCATCCTCTAGCAGGGTGCGGAAAAACTCGATGGTGAACTTGTCTGGAAGGGACCTACGGCAAATGCCTGTGTGGGGCCTATCAAATCCGGATCTTTTACGACAAACAGGCCGTTCTCGAGAGCAAGCCCGCTAGTTCCGCCGGTCGCGAGATGTGTGGACAGTGGCCGGAATCTACCTCAATAGGATCACAACCCAGCCGCTCG
>DASPSE010000275.1:0-8489 GCA_035624085.1 Terriglobales bacterium | reverse complement strand
GCTGCGTTGCTCTCGAGCAGTATTCGCGCGCAAGTTGCGAATCAACGAAAGAACGCTGGAAAAGTGGGAACAGGGGCGCGCGAAACCGAATCCGCAGGCTGCCGCTCTCGTTCTTTTGGTCCGCCGGTACCCCGATACATTAGCGCGGTTGGACGAAGTGGCGCTTGGGTGAGGCGCATGAACGGGGAGCCGTTTGCGAGGTGAACTTGTAACCCGCGCCCTGCGGGACATCGGAAACTCCCAATAGAGATCGGCATCAGCGACCCAATGTAGACTTAAGTCATGACTAGCCCCACGGCCAACTCCCTTTCTCGCGCATCCTCCGCCTACCTCCGCTCTGCGATGCACCAGCCGATTCAATGGCATGAGTGGGGTGAAGAAGCCTTCGCTGCTGCGCAGCGGGAGAACAAGCCCATCCTGCTCGATATCGGCGCCGTTTGGTGTCACTGGTGCCATGTGATGGATCGCGAGTCGTACGACAACCCAGAAATTGCGCAGATCGTGAATGAGCGCTTCGTTGCAGTCAAAGTCGACCGCGACGAGCGTCCAGACATCGACAGTCGTTATCAAGTCGCTGTGAGTTCCATCAGTGGGCAAGGGGGCTGGCCGCTCACCGCGTTTCTCACTCCCGAGGGCAAGCCTTTTTACGGTGGGACCTATTTTCCTCCTGACGACCATTACGGACGTCCCAGCTTCAAACGAGTGTTGCTGGCGATTTCGGACGCTTACCGCGAAAAGCACGGCGACGTCATCGAACAAGCAAAGATGGTGGAGAGCGCAATTTCGCAGGCAGAATCCTTTGCCGGGAAAGCCGGCAAATTCTCGCCCACCGTCATAAAGGTGATTGTTAACTCTGCTCAAAGCATGTTCGATCCCGACCATGGCGGCTTCGGCAGCGCGCCCAAGTTCCCGCATGCCTCTGCCATTGATTTATTGATAGATCAATATGTCCGTTCGGGTGACGATCAGCTTCGCCAAGTGTTTGTCACTACGCTGGAGAAAATGGCGCGCGGCGGCCTCTACGATCACCTGGCCGGCGGATTTCACCGCTATTCCGTCGATGAAGGCTGGATTGTGCCGCACTTCGAGAAGATGTGCTACGACAACTCCGAACTGCTGAAGAATTACGTTCACGCCTATCAGGCGAGCGGATCGGAATTCTTCGCTGACGTAGCTCGCGACATTATCCGCTGGATGGATGAGTGGCTCAGTGACCGCGAGCATGGTGGCTTCTACGCCTCGCAGGACGCCGACTTCTCCATGGATGACGACGGCGATTACTTCACCTGGACGGTCCAGGAAGCACGGGCAGTTCTCAGCGAGGAAGAAGCGCAGATTGCCAGCCTGCATTACGACATCAACGAAATTGGCGAGATGCACCACAATCCTGCGAAGAATGTGCTCTACGTCCGGGCTTCAGTGGATGAGATCGCCAGACGTCTGAATCTGCCGATACCGCAAGTACAAGCTTCGTTGCAATCGGCAAAAGAAAAGATGTACGCCCTTCGCCGAAAGCGTCCCACTCCATACGTTGACAAGACGCTTTACACAGGCTGGAACGGGTTGTGCATCTCTGCGTACCTGGAAGCAGCCAAGGTGCTCAAACTGGATGCGGCTCGGCATTTTGGGCTGCGGTCTTTGGATCGCATCCTGGCGGAGGGCCGACAGGCTAACGGCGAACTCGTACACGTCCTTGCGTACTCCGATAAGAATGCGGAACGGCGCCAGATCCCTGGCGTGCTGGATGATTACGCGTTCACAGCCGTGGCATGCCTCGATGCCTACGAATCGACCTCTGATCTCAGCTATTTCGATTTCGCCCGCCGCATCGCCGACACAATGCTTGAACTTTTCTACGACCCCGTCAGCGGGGGATTTTTCGACACCTCGCAAACGAGCGAAGCGGCATTAGGCGTTCTCGGCACACGACGCAAGCCATTTCAGGATTCTCCGACTCCTGCAGGAAACCCGGTTGCGGCGATCGCGTTGCTGCGACTTCACGGGTACACCAACGAGCAGAAATACCGTGAGAAAGCCGAGCAGACGCTGGAAGTTCTGGCTGGAGTGGCCGGGCAATACGGCCTTTTCGCTGCCACTTATGGCATCGCTGGAGTGCATCTGTCGCAGCCGCACACACAAGTCGTCGTAGTTGGAACCGGCGAATTAGCCGACCAACTTTATAGTCAGGCGGTCGCGCCGTTTTTTGTGACCAAGGCGGTGCTCAGACTGGATTTCAACAAAGTCGTTCCGCAAAATCTGCCTCCTGTGCTGGCACAAACGATTCCTCATTTGCCAGCGGTCAAGGAGCAAAAAACAGCAGCCATCATCTGCGCCGGACTAAGTTGCCAGCCACCAATCTTCGATCCGGAGCAATTGGCGAGAAACTTGCGGCAAAGTTTGGCCCCAGGCCGGCGAGTCGAACCGATACAAAAATGAAAAGAGGCTGACGCTGCTTTCAGCAAACGCCAGCCTGCGAAATTCGAGCGCCAACTTTGGCAGCTCGCTATTACAACTCTAGTTTCCTATTTCGGCGGGTGTCCCGGAATCGGCTCCCCATCTGCGAAAGCCATTGTCGGAACGATTACCGCCGTACACGTGCAAAACAGACCTACCATCAGGATTAACACCCTGAATGCACGTTTCATGGGTTCGTTCTCCTTGTGCGGGTCCCCTGGGAGCGGGAACCCCTAGATCAGGGCATTATAAGGGCCGTGTCAAGCGGTCCTTCGCAATTTGTTGGCTAGCGGATGGGAAACAGTCCTTCGCCAACCCCTTTGCCGGGACTTGGATTTCTACTCCTATTCTTGATTTTTCAAGAAGATAACACGGCGGCGCCAGGCGATTTCCCAGTCGCAGTTCACAGTCTGGGAATGTCTAATAATGAGACAGGACGAAGTTACTGGTGCGATTGCACTCGAGCCACAGGCAGCGTATAGAGATTCTGCGAGGTTGCTGTTGCCCCGCGGGCCAGTTGTTTGGTCGAAAGCCCATTAACTTCTGGCTCCGTGGAACTCTTTGGAGAAGGCGCGGTCCACCATCCCTTCGAACATGGGAATAAGTGAATCGGCAGGGGCGGGATGTTGCAAGTCGGTCAGACTCTGTTCCCAACGTTGGGACACCAACGGAGCTGTCGAAGTCTGCCGGAGTGCAGCTTTGGCGAGCGCGTAACCTAGCCACAACAACACCGCGCTGCTGTATGACGCTGTGGCAAGGATCCCCATCGTTGATTCGCTGATCTGGTTGCCAATGTACAGTGCGCCACCGGCTAGTTCCGTACCCGCAAACAGGCCGAACCCCAAAGCAATGCCGAAACTATATTGCTTCCAGGACACGGCAAGATAGCTGGAAAAGACCATCAGGAACAGGACCAATCCGCACTGTATGACTCGCACACAGCGCTGCATGGTGAATACTGCGACGACGATGGGAGACTGTCCCGCTGGACTCGAAACTGCCACCACTAAAGCCACAAACACCATAACCAGCGCGGCCCACTTGAATAGCACCGTTCCCAAATCCCTCAAGGTGTGATATGAGCGAAATACATCCAGGAAAATCTCGTGGATCACCTTAAAGCCCATCGCCAGACTGACTGTTGCTTTGAACCAATAGCTGTAAAAGTAGAGAGTGTAGCTCCCATACTGATGGATGGGAAACAGAACCCCAAAGCTTACGACCTGAAAAACCACGTAAGCGA
The DNA here is from genome assembly GCA_035624085.1 of Terriglobales bacterium. Lineage (GTDB taxonomy): Bacteria > Acidobacteriota > Terriglobia > Terriglobales > Acidobacteriaceae > JAFAGX01. The sequence goes on along the minus strand of DASPSE010000275.1, from coordinate 4,792 downwards.
AGAAAACGGGAAACTTGCGATGCAGCTTACGCCAAACCATGGCCGCAGCCAGAAGTAGTTCCAGGGCAGGGTGTGAAACCCATAGCGCGAGCTGGATCTTGGCATTCATGGGGTTTGAATAATTGCCAAGGAACGGAGGACCAATTAGCTCCGGCCTTCTAGTAACCTTAACAGGTTTGGCTCACCGGTCAATGAACCAAAGTAACGTAACGGAACGGTTACCGGGGACTCGCAATGCGCAGGGTTTGGGAGGTGCGGACCGAACATTTGTGGCGAGGGCAGGGGCGCAGAGGCGCGGAAAGAAAAGAAAGGATGCTGACACCCAGAAGAACCCTGGCTACATCTCCGGACTCGCCTGGATATAGGCGCGCATCATGCGCACCTCATAATCCTTCTCCGTCAGGTCGTGCAGCAAAACGTCGCGCAGCGAAACAACGCCAAGCAGTTGTTTGCCTTCACATATCGGCAGGTGACGAAAGCCGTGGCGTCGCATTAGCAGCATGCAGTCCTCTACGGTTTCAGAAGGGCTGACAGTGAGCGGATCTTCGGTCATCACCTCCTCGAGGTGCGTGGTCCGTGGGTCAAGCCCTTCGGCCACCACCCGCTTCATCAGGTCCCGTTCCGAGAAGATACCGACCAGAATGCCATCCCGCAGCACGGGCACTGCACCGATATTTCTGACTACCATCGCCTGCACGACATCCAGCACGGTCTGATTGCCGTCAGCCCGATAGGTGTCCTGATTGTTAATCAAATCGTAAATACGCATGCGCCCACCCCCGATACCCACATTGCGGGCGTGAGTATATGACGAAAACAGGCTGCTGCATAGGGGGAAAAATATGTAATCGGGGGGTGTCTTGCTGCTAGGTTCATTTCGGGTCTGAGTGACCCTGAGAGATCGGGCTAGCCGCCTTGTCCTAAAAATACCAGGTAAGAACAAGCCCAGAGCGGAGTCGGAATGCTGCCACGAGGACGGGCCGTAAGAATAATGTTGTAATCGCCGGAGGGTCGCAGGTCTTCCACCACAGACCGCTCCGCCTGGGGTTCCACAACCGCTAAATACTTGAGGAAGCTGTAGATATCCGATTCTCCCCGATAGCCTTGCGCCACAAAGGAGATGTCCGTGTTCTCGTTGGCAAAATGCCAGCTCAACGACGCGGTCAGCGCCACTGCATCTTCGTACGCCTTCTCGGAAAGTACGCCGGAGGCCGGGTTGTCGAAAACGATTCGAAGTTTCCGCTCATCTTCCCGGCTGAACTCCCGCACTTTCAACGAGCCAGACTTGGCCGTGGCTTTCCAGTCCACGTGACGCGCCGAATCCTCCGGCATATATTCACGGATGCGGTACAAATCGTAACCCCGGCCACGGACAAAGGTTTCAAACTCACCCGTGATGATGGGAAGCACCTCGAAGAAATCATCGGTAGGTGCGACGCCGGGATAAACGATGATCTCCCGCATCAGCGGCACGCGGCGCGTCTTGGTCAGGAATGCAAAAGGGAACCGCGTAGCCAAGCCAAAGCTCTGTTGGCGATAAGTCCCGCGGCGAGCGAAATGCAACTCCACATCCGCCTTCAGGTCGCCGCGAGCGGGCAGATAAGGGAAAAAGGCCGAGCCTTCAAAGATGTTCGGCGCAGGTACGGGTGTGCCCACCCGCTGCAATCGACGGTCGGGCAGCCTCATCCAGCGCTTTTGTGAAGCAACGCCCAGCGGGAAAGTAAATGTAGCTGGCGCCCATCGCCAGCGGGTCGCAGCTTTTTGCTTCTTGAATGACACGACATTCACGGAAAATGACGGGAGCCAGCGCCGTGGATTCCGCAGCACAATGTGGCCGACGGTGGCTCGCCCGGCGAACACGTGCTCGGGCAGATGGACATCCAGTTCGAGGTCACGCAACACTACTGCTGAGGCCACGCCCGAAACCAGAATCGCTGCTAACATCGCCGCCACGATGATGTAGAGCAAGTTGTTGCCGGTATTCAGGGCTGCGACGCCGATCAGGAGAACAATAACGACGTAGATGATTCCCACGCGAGTAACTTCATAGTCGAGCGCATCCCTGATACGCGCGGCAGCCACGCGACGCGCTAGATATGGCACCGTTGTGAGTCCAACGATGACCGCCAACACCAGCGCGGCGGAAGCCAGGATCAGGGTTGCCCAAAGATTTCCCGATTCTCTCGATACGGTGGAAAATAACGCCGCCGCGAAAGCCAGGATCAAACCGACAATCGCCAGCAGAAAGCGAACCCACACTTCGGGAATATCAATATGCAGGAGGCGCGAGAGGCGCTGGAAGGTTGAATCGGTGGCACTGCCGACTGACGTTGATGCGTCTCGCAATCAGATTTCCCTGAACCGAGGTTAACACCACGCGTCTGGAGCAGCAATCGCAGTCATCCAGATGCACACGGCACGCTTGGTCAATCACCGCTCACATCGTGCTGGCTCAGGAACTCAGCGACCGCGCGGTTGAATTCGCCGGGCACTTCTTCGTAGGGAAGATGCCCAACCCCATCCATCATCACCAACCGGCAATCATGAAACTGCGCTTGCAACTTACCCGCGGATGCGGGATCCACCGCTGCATCCAGGCTGCCCCAGATCAGCAAAGTCGGGATTTGGCAAATACGAGGCAGAGCCGACTCCAGTTCGGTCAGGTCCCGGTTCCAGGAACGAAGCACGGCGATCCCATATTTGAGAGCGCCGGAGCGTCGCAGTGGTTTCGTGTAGCCTTCCAGCGTTCCAGGCCGTATCCGCCTGGTATCGCCGTACAATCGTCGAAAGTAGAACTCTCGCAGCGGGTGTAACCGCGGCAAAAGTTCCCGGACGGCCGGGGCCACGACCGGGTTGCTTAACACAACACTCAAGCTTTTTCCTCGTGCTGACCACGGATTGACCGAGTCCACCAGGATTAATCGTCGAATACGCTCAGCAGCCAGCGATGCCGTTACCATCGCCACCGCTCCGCCATGCGATGTCCCCAGGAGATCGCAATCGCTCACGCCGACCGCATCCATGAAGCGTAACAATCGCTCTGCACATGCGTGCAGACAGCAATTCATACCCGGCGGGAAATCCGAGAAGCCGGCGCCCAGCTGGTCGGGCGCGTAGACGGTGGCCTCATGCGCCAGAACTGGAATGACGTAGCGCCAGGAAAACGAATATCCGAGCAGACCATGGACGAGCAGCAATGCCGGCCCTGAGCCGGCCCGCAGGAATCGCAGGCGAGCTCCATCGAGCGTGATCGAGAGATCTTCAATCGGGATTGCTTCTGGGTTGGATTGTGCCACCTGTGGCCCGTTCTTCCTTTTGGACAACCTTTAGCTGCCCGCAGCACTCTATCTGAGTGATATCGCCTCTGTCGCTTCTGTGAGGGAGGGCTTCGGCCCTCCCTTCTTTTCGTTTGTCGCCAGCTTTGCCCCGGCTAAGGCTTGCGCCGTTTCTTGCCCAACAGCTTCTTAAGGACGCGGATGCCCTTGTCCACATGTTTTTGCTGAAGTAAGAACGGCGGCAGGAAGCGTAACACGGTGTCTTGCGTGCTGTTAAAGAGCACGCCCTCGACGAGCGCTTGCTCCACGATCGGGCGCGCTGGAACCTCAAGCTGCAAGCCTTGAATCAGGCCACGGCCGCGTGCTGTCTGAACTGCAGCATAGCGTTCAACGAGCAGGTTCAATTCTTGCTGAAGATACGCTCCCACGCGAACTACGTTCTCCAGCAGCTTTTCGTCTTCCACGATTGCCAGGTATTCGAGGGCCACGCGGCAGGCCAGCGGCCCGCCACCAAACGTGGTTCCATGTTGTCCGACCGAGATGGCTGACGCGAAATCTTCTTTCGCCAGAAAGGCTCCCAGTGGTAACCCAGCCGCGAGCGGTTTGGCGATCGCCACTATGTCTGGCACAACGCCAAAAGTCTGGAAAGCGAACATCGTTCCCGTTCGGCCCAGTCCACATTGAATCTCGTCGAAAATCAGCGCGGCCCGATGACGGTCAGCCAACGAGCGGCAATCTTGCAGAAACTCGACCGAACATTCATGGATTCCGCCTTCGCCGAAGATCGGTTCCAGCACGATGGCGCAGGTGTTGTCGTCAACCGCCGCCCGCAGCGCGGCAGAATCATTGCGGGGAACGAACTTGACGCCCTCCAATAACGGTTCGAAGCCTTCGCGGTACTTGTCTTGTCCTGTCAGAGACATCGCGCCGAACGTGCGCCCGTGATAAGAACCTTCCAGCGCGATCAACTGGCACTTCGCTTCGCCACCAACGCGGTGACCGGCGAGCCTCGCCAGCTTGATGGAACCCTCAATCGCCTCGGTGCCGCTGTTCGAAAAGAAGGCTCGGTTCAGTCCCGAAAGCCCGCTCAACTTCTCAGCCAGTCGGCCCTGGTACTCGTTGTAGTACAAGTTCGAGAGGTGAATCGCCCGCGCGGCCTGCTCCCGGATGGTCCTCACGATTCGCGGGTGGGCATGGCCCAGCGCATTAACTCCAAGCCCCGCAACGAAGTCCAGGTAGCGCTTCCCGTCCAGATCAAACAGGAACACCCCTTTGCCCCGCCCGAGCGCTAAGGGGTAACGATTGTAAGTTTGTAGAAGGAAATTGCGCTCATACTGGATGACTTCGTCGCTGGTTGTCATAAGGAAACCCTGATTTTACCGGATGCAACCGCAACTGGCGCAAACCGCTGGTGAACTTCTGTCTGGTTTTAACTAGATTGTGATAGCCAAGGGTCAACCTTGCACACCGTGCGGTCGAATGGGGCGAATACTGGGGGTTTTGAGTGTAATCGCCTG
>DASPSE010000407.1:0-4309 GCA_035624085.1 Terriglobales bacterium | reverse complement strand
CTGTTTGATCCTTCGTACTTGCAGAACGACTCCGATAAAACCTTCGCGACCACCCTGGAACATGGCGGCGCTGCCCTGATCAAGGAGGACCCGAACCAGCCTGTCGTCTATCTGCTGGACTGGGATGCGAGGCAGAAAGCGCTGCTTTGGACGGTCATCTACGGTAAGACCCAGGCCGACAGAAAGGGTATCGGTGTGGTCAATGCGGCGACGGGAGCTTTCGTTCGCGCGGGCAAGTAAGTCATCAGGTTAAGACCCGCTGCACCGCCGGCGTATCGCCGGATCGCTTAAACCACCGAGGCACCGACGCACGGAGAATCAAGGAATCGTTTCTTTTTCCGTGCCTCCATGGCGAAGAGCAAGGAGGGAAGCCTCTGAACTGCTGATCCTGTCAACGCCGATCCTGATTTCTTCCAGGCGTAAGATCCTTCACAGGCTGAAGCCTGTTCAGGATGACATGGAAAACAGAAGCTCCTCCTGCGAACAGGAGGAGCTTCGAGAACGATCCTATAGTCAGTTAGAACGTAAACTTCACTGCCAACTGAATGCCTCTCGGTCCACCGCCGCCCAGGAACGGGTTGCCGATGCCCACGTCGCCGGTAGCTACGATTGGATAGCCGCCCGTAGCTCCAGAGACCTCACGGCCATTTACAACCTGGAATCCACCCGCTCCAGCATCCGCGATATAAGCCGGCAGGAACGGGTTGGCAAAGTTCGGATGGTTCAGGATATTGAAAATGTCTGCGCGCAGTTGCAGGGTAAGCCGCTCGGTGAGGGGAGTGTTCTTATAGAAGGCCAAATCCCACTGCTTGAAAGTCGGCCCGTGCAACATGTCGCGTGCCTCATTGCCGAAGTGCCGCGTGCCAATGACGCAGTCTGCGGCCAGCCCGGTCGGCGCGGACTGCGCCGCCGCTGAGATCGTGCAGGGAATCGCAAACGAACTCATGTCGAGGTAATTCAATGGAGTGCTGGGGTGGTACACGATCGGCCCGACCACGTCAGGACGATCAAAGCCATTGCCGCTGCCACTGTAATCGTCCTCGAAGTTGTAGTTGAGCTGGAATGGCTGGCCACTTTGCAGAGTGAGGTTGCTGTTGACGCCCCAGCCGTTTTTCAGTTTCTGCATGCCTCCGCCCGTGTTCGGCAGCTGATAGCTGAAAATCCAGGTGAAGCGCTGGGGCACGTTGAAGTTGGAGGGTCCGTACTCCAGGTAGGGGCGGGTGCTGTCGTTTGGCTGTGCGGCATTCGGTTCAAAATCTTCGCCGTCGCTCGAGTTGTCCAGCGACTTCGACCACACATAGTTCACAATCGACGTGACCCCATGCCAGCCGTTGACACGGAGTTGCGTCTGCAGCGAATTGTAGTTGGACTGGCCGGTCGAATTTTCTTGCAGAACATAGAAGGAGTCATACGGATTGTCATTCAGAGGCCGGGCTGCGCCGGGCGGCGCAGTACCGCAACCGGGGCCATAGCCCGGAAGGCCAAGACCGTAGTCGTAGATACAGTTGTACTTAATATCGGCGGCGTTGATCTCCGCTTGGCTGGGCTGGCTGATGTCGAAGAAGCGCCATAGCCGATGCCCCTCTGATCCCACATACCCGATCTGCAACACGACCTTATTGGAGATTTGCTGTTGGATGTTCAGGTTGTAATTCTCCATATAGGGCATCTTGATGTTGCGGTCGAAGCCAAAGGTATCGCACTCGAAGCTGCAGGTGGTGGTGGGTGTGAATACCGGAGCGCCCGGAACGATGGGGCCGACTACCGCGCTGGTGGAAAGAATTGGGTGGGGCCCTATGTTGTTGTACGCCGGTCCGGGATCAAAGAAGGGCGAATAGGGCAAGTGGCCCAAGGCCATGTCCTGCGAGAAGGCGTCGAAGAAGATGCCATATCCGGCGCGGACCACTGTCCTTCCCTTGCCGGTTACGTCCCAGGCAGCGCTAAGACGCGGAGCAAAGTCGTGGTAGTCCGGGTTATAGAGCTGGCTCAGCCCGGGCTGGCCCAGTTGCGTCAGGGTGAAGGTGCCTGTTCCCGGCGCTGGAGAAACGCTGGTAATGTTGCTCATCAGGTTGTTCTTCTCGCCCATCACCCCGAAATAGTCCCAGCGCAGTCCGTAGTTGAGAGTCAGCCGCGGGGTGATCCGGTAACTGTCCTGGAGGTAAAACCCAAAGTTGTTTTCGTAGGTGTGGCGGATTGTATCGCCAAAGTATTGGAAGCCGCTGTCGACGAAACCCGCCAGGAAGTCCTGCAGGGGAGTTGACAAAGGGGCGGCTCCTCCGCCGCTGAACTTTAATTCGCCCCGGAAATCTTTGTCAAAAAACTGCTGTATTGTGGTGCGATGAGAATCAAAACCGAACTTCATTTCGTGCTTGTTGAGCTTCCAGGAAAAGTTATCAATCACCTGATCGTTGCTGTCCACGCGATGGCGTGGATCGCTGCTGTTTGCGCCCAGTTGCGCAATGCCGCTAACGAGCATGATCGGCAGTCCCGCATTCGGGGCTCCGGAATCCAGTCCGATCGAGCTGGGCAGGAAATTCTGGTCCTGGGGGAAGAATCCCTCGGCGAACCGGTTCCAACCAACGCGTACCTCGTTTACCTTATTCGACCCGAACGTATGCACGTAGGAGAGTGAAATCAGCTGAACGCGCGTGGGGGTGTAAGTATTGTAGCCAGGGAGCTGGCCGCCCGTCGCCGCCAAAGCGAGGGGGAAGGATTGCACGCTGTCGCCAAAGAAGTAGCGCCCGGTGAGGATGTTGTTGGCATTGAAATTTTCGTCGATCTTGGCAATCATGCTGCTCAAGCGATTGTAAGAAGGAGAAACGACCGAAGAATTCGGACATGGCGTGCTAGTGCCCAGGTTCGGCGCCGGCCAGGGGTGCCGCGCCAGCAGGGCGGCGATCACCGGATCGGTGGCTTGACTGGGGGCGAGTGACCCGTCAGGGGCCGTGCCTACCGGGACGCAAGCCAAAGTCACGACGCCTACCGGCTCCTCCTGACCTTCATAGTCCATGTAGAAAAACGTCTTGTTTTTCACGATGGGTCCACCCAGCGAGCCGCCGTACTGGTTGTTGTGAAAAAGCGCTTTGGGCTGCCCCGCGCTGTTGAAGTAGTTGCGCGCGTCCAAAGCGTCGTTGCGGAAATACTCGGCTGCGGTGCCATGAAAGGTGTTGGTTCCACTCCTGGTGACGATGTTGACGACGGCGCCGGCGTTGCGGCCATACTCCGGCTCGAAATTGGAGAGCACACGTACTTCAGCAACCGCATCGATCGGAAGGATCGTTGCTGGAGTCCCAAACACCCCTGCTTCGTTGATGGCCGGGTCGTTACGGTAACCATCATTCATGTCGGTGCCGTCGAGCAGGTAGTTGTTTGAGCGTCCACGCGCGCCGTTCATGGTGAACTCGCCGAACGACCCCGGAGAATCGGAAATCTGGTCGGGCGAGCCGGCAACCCCGGGATTCAGGTAGATCAGCTTGGTATAGTCACGGCCGTTCAGGGGCATCTCGTCAACGGTCTGGGCGGTCAGCACGCCGCCCAGCTCATCCGTGGTGGTTTCCACCTGCGGCAATTGTTCGCCGGATACTTCGATTCGCTCCGAAACCTGGCCCGGCTTGAGGACAGCATCCACGCGGCGTTCGCCGGCGACGTTGACCGGCACAGCGCTCGTCACCGAAGTCTGAAACCCGGTCTGCGTAATCGTGACGGTGTAGGTCCCAATGGGGAGCTCAGGCACGTTGTAGCTACCGTCGATGCTGGTCTGCGTGGTTCGCTCCAAGCCCGTATCCGCGTTGAGAACCGTTACCTTCGCCCCGGCAACCCAGGCTCCACTTACATCTGTCACTGTGCCCAGAATCGTTCCGCGAAAGGTTTGCGCTAGCAGTGCGGTCGCCGTGAGTACGATCGCGACCAGGATCAACGTGAATCTCATCATCGTTTTCTTTGTGTCCCAGTACATAACTACACTCCTACCCCTGCGAAGCCCAAGCTTCGCAGATTTGACCTCTCGGCTTGTGTTCCCGATTCGGCTGAGTTGTTCACTACTACTTGAAAATAATGGCCCGAACGCGCAGCCATTCCTGTAAACCACGCATTGTAACCCATGTCGGTCCCAAAACAAGTGATAAGGAAGGTTTGGTGACTGATAAGAATTAGTGAGTAAGATACTTACTTTTCTACCGTTGACGAACTACTCATCGCGCAAGGCTTTCATAGGATCGATCCTGGTCGCACGATAGGCGGGAATGATACCGGCGAAGAGCGCCACCATGCCCAACAGCAGCGTGACTGCACCGAGAGCAGCGGGATCGGC
>DASPSE010000405.1:0-8268 GCA_035624085.1 Terriglobales bacterium | reverse complement strand
TTGCGTCCCAGATCGACCAGCATTACGTGCTCGGCGCGCTCCTTGCCGTCGGCCAGCATTTGCTTCTCTAAGCGCTGATCTTCCTCTTGGTCGCGGCCGCGAGGATGAGTGCCGGCAATGGGACGATATTCCAGTTTGCGTCCGGTGACGCGTACCAGCATCTCGGGCGACGAACCGAGAATGTGCTGATCTCCCATGCGGAGAAAGTACATATACGGCGAGGGATTCACGGTTCGCAGGGCGCGGTAAATGTCAAACGGCTCGACTTCCGGGGTGAAATCCAAGCGCTGCGAGAGCACCACCTGGAAAATGTCTCCCGCAGCAATGTATTCCCTGCAACGCTCGACCGACTCCAGGAAACGTTCCAGCCTGGTTCCTGCGTGAACTCTCAGCTTTCCCTTAGGTTTCCGGGCCGTTTTGCGCCAATGTGCCGGCCGCAAGCCTGCTGCCAGTTTCTTTTCGAGACTGGCAATGTCCGCTATGGCACGGTCGTACGCTCTCCGTGGACTTTCCCGGGTAACGTCTGCCGTGGCGATGATGTGAATCTGGTGCAGGAGATGATCAAACACCAGCAAACGGTCGAAGAACATCAGCACACAATCAGGCAGGGCCAGGTCGTCCTTGGCGTGTTCGCCGATGTTCTCAAAGCGCCGAATGGTGTCGTAGGCGAAGTAGCCGACTGCGCCGGCGGTGAACGGAGGCAATCCGGCAAAGGTTGCTGGCCTGTGCCGGTGGAGCAGATCTTTCAATATTTGCAGGAGGTTGCCTTGCCTCTGTTCCGTCCGCTGGCCATAGTGGAACTCGATGTTCTCACCTCGGGCGCGCACTTGCAGGTAAGGCCGGGCCCCTAAGAATGTGTAGCGGCCTATTCGTTCTCCGCGTTCTACGGATTCCAACAAGAAGGCATTGGGCTCTTTGGCGGCAATTGCCAGGAATGCCGAAACCGGTGTCAACAAGTCAGCCATGACGGACTTGACCACCGGAACCAGGGTGGCTTGCCGGGCTAGACGCGAGAACTCCTTGTAGTCGGGAGGGAGCATAGGCTGCGCGCGGCGCTCTGTGCGCTCGGTTTCCCAATTATAAGGAAGTGCCTCCCGTGCTTGAGAACCGCAAGCTTGGACCCGCATGAAAAGCCGAACAATCGCCTCGCTTTTGGACATATCCTATCCGTAACCAGCGAATGAATTGACTCCTTGCTTAACAGGCCGCAAGATGGACTTGGGGCGGCCCGCTGCGTGGAGGAGTATGCGGATCAAGTTCTGGGGAGTCCGTGGATCAACCCCGGCTCCTCTGCCGGAGAACATGCGCTATGGAGGCAATACCTCCTGCGTAGAAGTTCGCGTCGGAGACAACCTTTACATCTTCGACTGTGGCACCGGGTTTCGGATCTTAGGCCGAGCCCTTGGACGTGAGTTCAATGGCCGCCCGGTGTCCGGACATGTGTTCGTATCTCACTTCCATTGGGACCATATTCAAGGCCTTCCGTTTTTTGAGCCGCTTTACGACAACCCGGAGAACCATTTTCAGTTTCACTGTTCCAGCCGGACGCGCAGCCTGAAACAGGTATTTGAAGAACAAATGGCGTCGCCCTACTTTCCTGTGGGGTTGAACGAGATGCAGGCCCGCCGGGATTTCTACGATCTGAAAAAAACACGCCTGGACCTGGGGGATGTGAGCTTGCGGACGATGTGGTTGAATCATCCGCAGGGCTGCATGGGCTTTCGCTTGGAGAGCAAGGACGGTGTAATGGTGTATGCCACGGACAACGAGCCTGGGGATGCCACCTTTGACAAGAATGTGCGTGAATTGGCCGCCGGCGCCGACGTGCTGATCTATGACGCCCAGTATCTTCCGGAAGAATATGAGGCGCGGAGGCGCGGCTGGGGCCATAGCCACTGGCGCGAGGCCGTCAATGTGGCCATGCAAAGTGGCGCCAAGGAACTAATTCTCTTCCATCACGATCCCGACCACGATGACGCGTGCATCGACAAAGTCGTCCGAGAAGCCAGAAATTACTACCCCCGCGTACGTGCCGCCGCCGAGGGAATGCAGATCGAATTGCCCGCCCGTGCGGCTGGCACCACGTAAGAGTTCACTGGAAGTCTGCAATCGAGGGTCACTCGCAGCCTGCTGCCAGCTTTGAACGGTGCATTACAATTAGGCTAGCTTTGAGATTGGCCGTTTATCAGCTGGGAAGGAGCGGGGCGTGTGACGCGGTTTGCGATAGTGTGGCCACACCTGTCGGTGATTTCGGTCATCGACATCCTGTTGGTCGCCGTCATCATTTATGAGCTGCTGGCGCTGATCAAAGGCACGCGTGCGGCGCTTATGCTGGTGGGCGTCGCGGCCTTGGTCCTCGCCTTCTACTTATCCCGGCTGGGCGAGCTGGCAACGCTTAACTGGCTGATCAGCACCCTGCTGCCTTACACAGTGTTTGCCCTGATCGTGGTGTTCGCCCCGGAGATTCGCCTGGCTCTGACCCGCCTGGGACGAACCCTTGCGCTGGGCCGCAGTGCGACATCGGCAGCCGACGCCTACGACGACATTGTGCTCGCCGCAAACCTGTTCTGTCAGAACCAGACCGGTGCTTTAATGGTGATTGAGCGTGAGATTGGCCTGCGCACCTACATCGAAAGCGGCGTGCCGCTGGATGCGCAGCTCTCCTACGATCTGCTGGCGACCATATTCCGTCCCAGCGCTCCGTTGCATGACGGGGCGGTGATTATCCAGAAGGACCGCATCGCCGCTGCGGCCTGCTTTCTGCCCTTGTCCATGAATCCAGTGCTTTCTACTCAGTTGGGCACACGGCACCGGGCCGGTATCGGCGTCACCGAAGAGTCGGACGCGATCGCCGTCATCGTCTCCGAAGAAACCGGCAGTATCAGTGTCGCGGTGGCAGGAAAAATCGAACGCGATCTTACAGTCGATCAGCTTCGCAACAGGTTGGGAGAGTTGCTGCATCGTTATGTGCCGCCCACGACGCTGCCAACACCAATCACGATTGGCAGCGAAGCATTGAATGAGCCGGAATCAGAGAGCTCACGCACTCATCTGCCGCGTACGGCGGATGCGCGGGTAAATCAGGAAACCGATGTCTAGCCCCGGGTACAATTTTCTGCAGCGTAACGTATTTCACAATCTCGGCTTGAAGCTTTTGTCGCTCGCCCTGGCGGTTGGATTGTGGCTGGCGGTCGCCGGAGAACCGGTGTCGGAAATGGCCGTGGATGTGCCAATCGCGTTCCACAATATGCCGGCGAATCTTGAGATCAGCTCAGAGAACATTCCCAAAGCGCAAATCCGGTTGCGCGGGCCGCAACGAATCATCCGAAGGCTGCAGCCCTCCGATATCTACGCAGAAATCGAGCTGAACGGCGCAAAGCCTGGTGAACGTACATTCGACCTGACCGCCAGGGAGATCCATCATCCTCGTGAGTTGGCGGTTGTACAGGTAGTTCCCAGCGACGTGCATCTTGCTTTCGATTTTCGCCTGACGCGCCAGATTCCGGTGCAGCCCCGCGTCATTGGCACATTCGCCGACGGCTACAGGATCGGCCAGATTCAAGTCGACCCTCCTACGATCCAGGTCGCCGGCCCGAAGAAGCGAGTTGAGGTTGTTGAGGCCGCCACTACGGATCCGGTCGATGTAACCGGCGCCATCAGCCGGATGACATTTGTTCGCCATCCCTACGTTTCTGATCCGCTCGTTCAGGTTGCAAGTCCCGACCCCGTGCGGATCACAGTTATGATGGAGAAAACTTCCTCGCAAGATGGGCACTAAACCGCTCACCACAATGACCCCTGCAAACCGACAACTCTTCGGGACCGACGGTATTCGCGGTGTGGCAGGCGAATTCCCTCTCACCGTGGAAAGCACCTACCTGATCGGGCGGGCTCTAGGGCACGATCTGATTCGAACTACTCCGAATCCCGCTGTTGTCATCGGCCAGGACACGAGAGAGTCGAGTTCCTGGATCGCGGACCGCGTGATGGGAGGCCTTGCCTCGAGCGGCTGTGACGTGCACAGTGCCGGAATCATCACGACTCCCGGGGTGGCATTTCTTGCCCGGTCTCAAAAGTATGCGGCTGGAGTAGTGATCTCGGCTTCACATAATCCGTGGACCGACAATGGCATCAAGGTCTTTTCGGGAGATGGCTATAAGCTGCCCGATGCTCATGAGCTGGCGATTGAGAAAGAAATCTTTTCCCTGCTGGAACACCCTCAAGCTTCGACGCCCGCTCCGAAACCCCTTGCGAGTTTGCCCGGCCAAGCCAGTCTGCGTCAGGCCTACATCGAGTGGCTTTCGCAAAATGTGAACACGGATCTGAGTGGGCTCAGGATCCTGGTGGATTGCGCCAACGGCGCAGCTGCAGCGGAAGCGCCGGAGTTGCTTCGCGCTTGTGGGCTCAAAGCGACATTCTTGAGTGCTTCCCCGGATGGCAGGAACATCAACGAGAATTGCGGCGCTTTGCATCCTGAGGTTCTCGCCAAGGTAATCGCGAAGAGGAAAGCCGAATTCGATCTGGGCGTGACCTTCGATGGCGACGCCGATCGAGCGCTCTTGAGCGACGCTGAGGGCCGCGTGGTGAATGGAGACGGCGTTCTTTTGCTTGCTGCCCGAGATCTTCAGTCTCGCGGTGTCCTTCACGGATCGACCATCGTCGCCACCACGATGTCGAATATGGGCCTGGAGATTGCCTTGCGCCAGTCCGGCATCCGCATGTTGCGCGCCAATGTTGGCGATAAGTATGTTCTTGAAGAGATGCTAAAGACCGGGGCCATTCTCGGCGGCGAGCAGTCGGGACATATCATCTTCCGCGATGGCGAAGCAACGACTGGCGATGGCTTGCTCACAGCGTTGCGGGTGATGGAGATTATGGCCCGAAGCGGCAAGCCACTGGCAGCTTTGATCAGCGACCTCAAGGTTTTCCCTCAGACAATTGAAAACGTCCGGGTCCGGGAGAAGATTCCATTTGCCGAGGTTCCGGAAATTCAGCGCGCAATTGACCAGGCGGAGCGCGAGCTCGATGGCAATGGTCGAGTCGTGGTTCGCTATTCCGGCACCGAAGCGCTCGCAAGGGTCATGGTAGAAGCAGAGTCGCAGGAAAAAATGCAGGCGCTGGCCCAAAGCATCGCCGATGCTATCAGACGGGTGCTGGGAGTATAGAGCGTTCGCTTCGTGGACACTCGCCATCGTGACAAGATTCCTCTACAATCTCGCGGCTTTTTGGAATTTGCTCTTGTTGCTCGCTGCAGTGGCAGCACTCTTGTGGTTCCTGTATCGGTTTATGCTCCGACGTTTTATTCGCGCGAGAAGAATCGCTAACTTTCGCGAAAGCAGAATGCTGCGAGAGGCCGCTGAGCGAGAGGCATCTGGTCGGCGGTAAGTACCTAATCCAAATCCCGCCAGTTCGGTCCCACTCCAAGTTCGACCAGCAGCGGCACGGCCAGCGGATGAACTTGTTCCATCTGCTCACGGACCAAGCTCTTCATCTGATCAATCTCAGGCTCAGGCACTTCAAAAACAAGCTCATCATGGACCTGCAGCGTCATCCTTGATTTCAGACCGCGATCCTGCAGCTCTCGGTCGATGCGAATCATCGCCAACTTGATGAGGTCCGCTGCACTTCCCTGTAATGGTGTATTTACAGCCGTTCGTTCGGCAAAGCCGCGCAGGTTGGCATTCTTGCTGTTGATGTCGGGAATCGGGCGTACCCGCCCGAACAGCGTCTTCACCCTCTGCTCGCGACGCGCCTCGTCCAGGGTCGCATCGATGAATTTGCGCACCCCACGATATTTCTCAAAGTAAGCATCGATGAATTTCTTGGCTTCTCCGGTTTCGATGCCCAGATTCTGCGATAGCCCGAACGGCGAAAGCCCGTATACAATCCCAAAATTCACGACCTTGGCCTGACGCCGGTGGTCGGCGGTAACCATCAGCGGCGGAATTCCGAAAACTTGAGACGCCGTCAGGGTGTGGATGTCGTCGCCGCGACGATAGGCTTCGACCAGCAACGGATCCTTCGAGAAGTGCGCCAGCAGCCGTAACTCGATTTGGGAGTAGTCAGCCGCGAGCAGCACATTGCCAGGTTCCACAGTGAAGGCGGCGCGAATCTCCCGTCCCAGCTCCGTACGAATCGGAATGTTCTGCAGATTGGGATTCGCGGAAGACAGTCTGCCGGTCGCGGTTCCGGTCTGACCAAAGGTGGTATGCAGGCGTCCGGTCGCAGGATTGAGCAACGCCGGGAGCGCATCAACATAGGTTGACTTGAGTTTCGTCAGCTGCCGATATTCCAACACCAGCCGCGGCGCTTCGTGTGTCGCTGCCAACCCTTCCAGCACATCGACTGCGGTCGAGATCGTCTTGCCCCTTCCATATTTCACTGGCTTTGGCAGGTTCAGCTTGTTGAAGAGGACGTCGCCCAGCTGCTTGGGT
This sequence comes from Terriglobales bacterium, assembly GCA_035624085.1. Classification (GTDB taxonomy): domain Bacteria; phylum Acidobacteriota; class Terriglobia; order Terriglobales; family Acidobacteriaceae; genus JAFAGX01. The sequence goes on along the minus strand of DASPSE010000405.1, from coordinate 1,834 downwards.
GAACTGATGTTGAATTCCTGCCCGCAGCACTCGTAAATTTCCTTCGCCTTGGCGTCGATCTCGTGCTCCAGCCGGGACGACATCTCAGACAAAGCTTTGCGGTCGATTTTGACCCCGGCTCGTTCCATCCTTGCCAAGACCGGAACCAATGGCAGGTCAATCTCCTCGTAGAGTTTCAGTAATCCGGCCGCTTCTACTTCGCGACGAAGCGCTGTTGTCAATCTGCCGGTGATATCGGCGGCTTCCGGCAAGGTTCCACTGAGCTTGAAATTGAAGCGCCGGAGCGCCACATCCGCTAACCGATGCGAAGAATAGGTCGGATCGAGCAGGTAGGAATACAGCATCGGGTCATGCCTCACCCCGCGCAGCGTGATCCCCCGGCGCTCGAATATGTGAGTAGCCGACTTCCAATCATGCATGGCCTTGGGCAGGCTGGCATCGGCCAGGGTGGATTTCAGTCTTGCTGTGGCTGCTTCTGCGCTAGCAGGAACAGTGACAGCCGCGCCAGGCGCGGAGGAAACTGCGATATTCTGCGGTTGGCCAAGGGGGGCGGTCTCGCCTGTGAGCGGCAACATGGCCCGCTCTGTATCTTCATCTTCGTCGACTTCCTCGCTGGGAGCTGCAGTTTCGCCTTGCACGGCAACCGCCAGAAATCCGTCCGCGGGGATTGCGTTCAGCACGGCTTCGACGTCGGCTGCGGACTTCGCCTCGGAATAGTGGGCTTCACTTACTTCTACGACTGGCAGAAGATCCTTCAACAAGGAAGTGAATTCCAGCTCCGTAAAGAGCGCACGCAAGGCTTCCCCGTCCGGCTCCCCGGCCTTCATCGAATTCACGTCGAGCTCAACCGGCACGTCGCAGTCGATCGTCGCCAGCTTCTTGCTCAGAAGGACGACATCGCGGTTGTTCTGCAGAGATTCGCGATAGGTCTTCTTCTCGATCTCGGCTGCGCGGTCCAGCGCTTGCTCGACACTTCCGAAGCGCTTGATAAGCTCGACCGAGCCTTTGTCTCCGATTCCGGGCGCACCGGGGATGTTGTCAATGCTATCGCCACGAAGAGCCATAACGTCGACGACCCGCTCCGGCGGCACGCCGAGGATTTCCTCGACTTTCTGCGCGTCACAAATCAAATTGTCTTTGGGCGGATTCAGAACCTGAACATTCTCGTTAACCAGTTGCAACATGTCTTTATCGCTGGACACGACGTAAACTGAATACGCCTGCTTCACGGCTTTCTGCGCCAGAGTGCCGATCACGTCGTCGGCCTCATAGCCTGCGAGTTCGAGGATCGGGACGCGGTAGGCTTCAAGTGCTCTGCGGATATAAGGCAACTGCTGCGCCAAATCGGCCGGCATCTCCGCGCGATTGGCTTTGTAGCCGCGGTATTCGACCTCCTGAAACGTCTGGGTCTTCAGATCAAACTTGCGCACACTGGTGATGGCGCCAGCTTGCTGATCGCGAAACGTGGGAGCGGCCACATCAAAAACCGCCGCCAGATATGGCGGCGTAAAGTCGTCGCGCAATTTCCGCAGCATGTTGACGAAGACGTATGTGGCAGCGGTGGGAACTCCAGTTTTGGTGGACATTCCACGCTGGCGCGCCATGGCGTGATAGGCGCGGAAGATGAACGACATCGCGTCAATCAGAAAAACACGCTGGCGGGTTTCGCCTGCTCGGTTTGGCCCGTCGACAATAGAAGGCTTGGGTGGAGCGGCTACGGCCGAGCCTTCTGCGGCGATCGGAGATTTCCTTCTGGGCGACAACTGGCTAGTTTAACAGCGCAGCAGGAGCCTTCGCCCGTCACAACTCATTCAAAACTGACGGTAAAGTCCGC
>DASPSE010000400.1:0-20292 GCA_035624085.1 Terriglobales bacterium | reverse complement strand
CGTTCGCCAACCGCAAGCTGGGATCACTTCTTCTTAACTACCGGATTGCTCAAAAATGTAGGCTGGATCAATCGCTGCACCACCAAGCGATCCCATGTCTTTGGAGGCCACCTGCCGACCGCGAACGGCCGGGTCGATGAGCGTTGATTTCGACAGTCGAGTGACCCGCGCACAGCCCAGCATAGACTGGTGTTACGGAAGGCGTTTAGAATCATTCCATGATAACAAGGCTTTACGCCAATAACTTTCGCTGCCTAGTTGCCTTTGATACGCAATTTGATTCCTTTGGGGTGCTGTGCGGTCCAAACGGAGCCGGCAAGAGTTCTGTTTTTGACGCTCTTGATCTGATCCGCAATCTCGCCACCGGAGTTGCCTATCTTGGCATCGAAGGCGAGCCGAATATTCTAGCCCTTGAGTTTACGAACTGGTTGGACAGTACAATCCAGGAATTCGAATTGGGTATCACTTCTGAAGGACATTCCTTCGAATATCTTCTTCATATTGAACAAGTCGCCCGTTATGAAAAACCCAGAATTGTGCGGGAGGGGGCGTCGTGCGATGGACGGAACCTCTTTGAGCGAGATCTTAACGGGGTACGCTTTTCTAGAACTGGTGACGCGCAAACAGGTTTTCCTCTCGATTGGCGACAGGCCGCTCTCGCATCTATCCAGCCAGCAAGAGACAGGCGCGAGATCACAATCCTACAGGATGCACTCTCAAAACTCTTAATTCTGCGCCCCGACCCACGCAGCATGGAAAAGGAGAGCAAAAGCGAATCAAAACGGCCTAACCGTTATTTGAGCAATCTTGTTTCATGGTACCGCTCGCTTTCTCTAAATCAAGAGTGGACCGACAGCCTTCGCGATTCTCTCCAGGATGTTTGGCCTGATTTCAAGTCCTTCCGCTTGGAAGATGTGGGCTTGAACACCAAAGCGTTGCAGCTGCGGTTTGAAGGCTCAAACGGGCTTAAATCTGGAGTTCTGTTTTTTGACACGCTTTCGGACGGCGAAAAGACACTCGTTGCTCTTTATATGGTGCGTGCCGCCTTAGCCTCGGAGGAGGCGCAAACGATCTTGCTTGATGATCCCGATAATTACGTGGGTCTGCCCGAACTTCAACCCTGGGTTTTGTCTATTAGGGAACTGCTTGATGAAAATCATCAGGCCGTCGTCATTTCTCATCACCCCGAAATTCTGAACAATGCAGACGAAAATTTTGGACGGTACTTGTGGCGAGACAACCACACCTCGCCCACGCGTATTGGACCGTTAAATGTTCCCTCGGGGCTCACCGCTGGCGAAGCCGTTGCAAGAGGGTGGGTTCGTGGCTAGCCGTACACAAATCGTGTGTCTCCACGAAGGCGTGCAGGCTCGCAGCATTGACCCCATCTTTATCCGCAAGCTCTTGAAGGAACTAGATCCCGCCTGGCTGCGTCCATGGAAGGGAAGCAATATGATCCGTCCAGTAGATTGCGGAGGACGTAGTGATCTGATTGCCAGAATGCCTGAAGAGTTGCGAGCGTGTGTTGCAATGGGAGCTGATACGACTTTGATGGTATGGGCTGATCTTGACCACGATATGAGCGATGGAAATCAGTTGCGGCAGGAGTTTCACGAAGAGGCAAGACGAAATGGAATTGCAGACGATGACTTCGACAGAGTAGTGTTCGTATTTGCCAAGGACCGGCTTGAAAACTGGATTGAATTCCTGCTCACCGGATCAACTAATGAAGCTCACGAAGGCCCTCGAGTCAAGGATGGCAAGCGCGTGGCAGCGGCCGCAAAGAAGCTGGCCCAGATATGCAGAGGGCAGCTACAAGGAGTTCAGCTCCCACCATCGCTAAATTGGTCATGCCAAAACTGGCACCGTTTAGTCGCACGAATGAAAGCTTGATTTGTCGCTCGGGTTTGTAGGCTCAGCAGCATCATTGCAGATTTTGCTTTTCCTTCCCCGTGTGCTAGTTTGTGAATCTTCCGAGTGAGTGGCTGCTGCGCTCGCAACAAAGTCGCTCAAATGAGGCTCAGTATGAAAAGAGAACGCCTAACACAGATCGTCCTGGTGATCGTGGGGCTGTTGAATCTGGCCCTAATTTATTTTCTCTATATGGATCTGCGGCATTCCAGCTGGCTTTTGGAGCGGAAGAACGAGTGCGACCCGATGTTTCTGAGCTTCTTTATTCCGGTCGGGGTCTTTCTACTCTTGGCCGCAAGGAGACCATCAGAGCATCGTTCGATGATTGCTCTAGCAGCTTGGTGGCACATCTCCCATGGCGTGGTGATGGCTATTCAAACCGTAGAAGCCCGGATTCACGGCGTCCACAGGGACTTTACCGATGTGATCGTTACCATTGTGATCGGAGGCGTCCTGTTAGCGCTTCTGCCAGGAAAGCGAGAGGCAGTCGCGCCAGGAGTTGCGTGAACGCGCGCAGAAACCCCACACGGCTGCGCGAATGATCCGGATAACCGTTTCTTCTCGTGTTCTTTCTAACGCCGAAATTTCCAACCCACGATCCAACGAACCCATAAACTTGGCCAGCTATGGCCGTCGGTGCCGCGTGCTCGTGCTACGATTCACCGCATGACATTCCCCGCTCCCGTCCCGGAGATCCCCGCGGCCAGCGTCGACAAAGCCGCTGCCTACTACGTCAACACGCTGGGCTTCACCTTCGATTGGGGCGACGAGCAAGGCGGCATCGCCGATATCTCAAGGGGGAATTGCAGACTGTTTATCACTAATCGCTCCTTCCGAGAGTCCTACGGCAACTCAGGCCCTATCCTTTTCTGGCTCAATCTCGCTAGCAAGGCTGAGGTAGACGAACTCTTCGCACAGTGGCAGACCGCGGACGCGAAGATCGTTTCTGAGCCCGAAGACAAACCGTGGAAGCTGCGCGAGTTTATGGCCGCCGATCTTGATGGCAACCTCATTCGTGTCTTCTATGATTTCCGGTGGGACGTTTAGTAAGAATGACGCGTCGCGCTAAGTAGTACCGCGCGCTGATAGAATTTCCTGCTGCACTTCCCCGGGAGCAAAGACGTTCCATGCCCAAAATCCAGCGCGCCATTCTCAGCGTCACCGACAAAACCGGGTTGGTCGAGTTCGCCCGCAAACTGGCCGCTCTAGGCATAGAACTGATTTCGACCGGCGGCACGGCCATGCTGCTGCGTGACTCCGGCATCAGCGTGAAGGACATCTCCGAACTGACCGGCTTCCCCGAGATGCTCGACGGACGGGTGAAGACTCTGCATCCCAAGGTGCATGGCGGCATCCTCCATCGTCGCGAGAATCCTATTCACCGCGCTGCCGTGGCGGAGCACGGAATCAAGCCCATCGATATGGTGGTCGTCAATCTATACGCATTCGAAAAAACCGCCGCCAAGCCGGGTGTGCATTTCGAGGAGTTGATCGAGAACATCGATATCGGTGGCCCGTCGATGATTCGTTCTGCCGCCAAGAATTTCCAGGATGTTGCGGTGGTGACCTCGCCCGCCGACTACGATGCGGTTGCCAGCGAGTTGGCGAGTTCTGGCGGCGAATTGTCCACTGCAACGAAATGGCGCCTGGCTCAGAATGCGTTTGCCACCACCGCTGCCTATGACTCCGCCATTGCGTCAACTCTGGAGCGGATTCGTGCCAATGATCACTTCCAAATTCGCTCCGAATCCGTCTTCCCGCAGACCCTCCGTCATTCTTTCAACAAGGTTATGGACCTGCGCTACGGAGAAAATCCGCACCAAAGGGCTGCGATGTATTCCGATGGCGCCGGTAAAGGCATCGCCAACGGGCGCCAAATTCAGGGCAAAGAGCTTTCCTACAACAACATCGTGGATTTGCAGGCAGCCTGGGACTTGGCCCAGGAATTTGAAGAGCCGGTCTGCGCCATCATTAAACACACGAATCCCTGCGGGACCGCGACCGGCAAGACATTGGTCGAAGCCTACAAGAAGGCCCTCGAGTGTGATCCGGTTTCGGCTTTCGGTGGGGTGATCGGCGTAAATCGCGCGGTCGACGCTGACGCCGCCGAGGAAATGGCCAAGCTTTTTCTTGAAGTGATAGCTGCCCCCGCGTTTGACGAGGCTGCGAGGAATAAATTCGCCGCCAAGAAAAACCTGCGCTTAGTCGAGATTACGGATGCTCCGCAAAAGTGGGTGCTCAAAAACGTTTCGGGAGGAATTCTGCTGCAGGATCCTGACGTCCGCCAGCTACAGGAGAGCGATCTGAAGATCGTCACCAAGCGCCCTCCGACTCCGGAAGAAAAGCGGGCCCTGCTGTTCGCCTGGAAGGTCTGCAAGCACGTCAAATCGAACGCCATTCTCTATGCGCGGGAAGGGCAGACTGTGGGTGTGGGAGCAGGCCAGATGAGCCGCGTAGATGCGTGCCGGGTCGGAGCCATGAAAGCCGTCCTGCCTCTGAAGGGGACCGTCGCCGCGTCTGACGCCTTTTTCCCTTTTCCTGACGGAGTCGAGGAAATCGCAAAAGCCGGTGCAACCGCGATCATCCAGCCGGGAGGGTCAGTCCGCGACCAGGAGGTCATTGAAGCGGCAGATCGCTTGGGCCTGGCAATGATCTTCACCGGCGTCAGACACTTCCGGCATTGAAAAAAGCAGTTACCACTTGGCGGTTGGCATTTGCGGACGAGCTTACTAAGTGCCGTGGGTCCTGTACCTCCGGGTGTCGCGCTGCACACGGTTAGACGCCGGTTTTTTCCAATCCCCACTGACGAAGGTTTACAATAGCTCGAGCACCCGCCTGCGGCGGTTCGGCATCCAATCCCTATGGCATTAGGAATCCGAAGGTTGTTGATGACAAATAGAAAGTATTCTTTTTTTGCCTTTGTCCTGGCATTATCTGTTGGCGCAGCTGCTGCCCAGGAGGCGCCCGCGCCATCGAATTCATCTTCCCCTGCCGCGCCAACGGCTTCAAAGCCCGCTGCGCCGGCTTCTTCCCGTAAAGTCGACCGCGCAGCTGCCTACTATCACTACACTGTGGCTCACATGTACGAAGAGCAGGTCGCCATGTACGGCCGCAGTGACCTGGCCAGCAAGGCAATCGACGAGTATCGTCTGGCCATCGAAGCCGATCCCACCTCGGAGTACCTGACCTCAGGTTTGGCGGAGCTTTATGCCAAGACCGGACGGATTCGCGATGCGGTGTTGGAAGCCCAGGACATCCTCAAGAAGGATCCCAACAATCTGGAAGCCCACAAGCTTCTCGGCCGCATTTATCTCCGTTCTTTGGGCGACGCCCCGGGGAGCAGCGGATCGGACAGCGTCCGCAAGCTCGCCATTGAGCAATATGAGGAGATCATCAAGCTTGAGCCCGACAACATGGACGACCATCTGTTGTTGGGGCGGCTCTACGCCAGTAACAACGATCTCCAGAAATCGGAGGACGAATTCAAGACGGCGCTGAAGTTGCAGCCTGACTCCGAGGAGGCAGTCACCGCGCTCGCCTTCCTTTACACCTCAGAAGGCGACTCGGCTCGCGCCGCTGATGTTCTGAGCAAGGTTCCAGATTCCGCCCGTTCTGCCAGGCTCTACTCTGTCCTCGGTTACACCTACGAGCAGGAGAAGGATTACAAGAAGGCCATTGATGCTTATCGCAAAGCCATCGCGCTGGATCGCGACAATCTCGATGCCATTCGCGGCCTGGCGCAAAACTTGATGAACGATGGCCAGACAGAAGCCGCACTCGAACAGTACAAAATCATCGCCGACGCTAATCCCGAAGACCCCCAGACCCGTCTGCGGATGGCGGAGATTTATCGCAAGCAGGGCAAGTTTGATCTCGCTCTCGACAACCTCAAGCAGGCCGAGGCGGTAGTTCCAGATTCTATGGAAGTGCCCTACAACGAGGCCGCCATATATCAGGCGCAAGGGCGCTACGATGAAGCAGCCCAAGTCCTGCAAGACCTGCTGAAGAAAAACGAAAAAGCCGACGGCAAATACAGCAAGGACGAGCAGAATAACCGTTCTGTGTTCCTGGAACGGCTGGGAACCATCTATCGCGAAGACAACAACAATCAGCTCGCAGTTGAAACCTTTCGCAAGATGCTGACCCTCGGCGATGACAACGCCGAGCGCGGGTATCAGCAGATCATCGACACCTACCGCGAAGCCAAGCAATGGCAGGCAGCAACGGACGCCGCCAAGGAAGCGGTCGACAAGCTGCCCAATGACCGCGGACTCAAAATGGTTTATGCCGCGCAGCTTGCCGACATGGGCAAGCCCGACGAAGGGCTGCAGCAGGTTCAATCGCTGCTCACCGGCAAGCCCGAGGATCGCGAAGTCTACATCACCCTGGCCCAGATGAACAGCCGGCTCAAACGCTGGCCGGAAGCGGAACAGGCCCTCGACAAAGCCAGCCAGCTTTCAAGCAAGGACGAAGACAAAGAGTACGTTGAGTTCCTGCGCGGCTCTACCTACGAGCGTCAGAAGAAATACGACCAGGCGGAGGAAGTGTTCCGCAAAGTTTTGGGCAGCGATCCCGACAATGCCGCGGTGCTCAACTATCTCGGCTACATGCTGGCTGACCGCGGGCAGAAGCTCGATGAATCCCTCGTTATGATCAAGAAAGCCGTCGATCTCGAGCCCGCCAATGGCGCTTATCTGGACTCCTTAGGCTGGGTCTATTTCAAGCTCGGCAAGTACGAGCAGGCAGAAGATAACCTCACCAAAGCTTCCCAACACATGGGGACCGATCCCACCGTGCAGGAGCATCTCGGCGACCTGTACCAGAAAACCGGACGTCTGAAGCTGGCAGCAGCGCACTGGGAGCGCGCCATCGAGGAATGGAACAAGACGATAGCGCCGGAAGTCGACACCGAGGAGCTGGCCAAAGTTCAAAAGCAGCTCGAGTCCGCCAAGATTAAGCTGGCCAAGGAAGAATCAACGAACAAATAGCAATTGGCATCTGGCACTTAGCACTTAGTCACCTTCGGACATTGCTAAGCTGCTATGGCGAAATGCTACGTGCTAATTGCCAAGTGCTGGGCTTTGTCGACCGCCGGAGTGCTAAACTTCATCCATGCTCGCCGATTACGCGGTGCGGGTGGAGCAATCCCGCGGGCGCCGTTATCCCGAGCCTCCGCATCCCTACCGTAACGACTTTCAGCGTGATCGCGACCGCGTCATTCACTCCCGCGCGTTCCGCCGCCTGGAATCAAAGACGCAAGTCTTCACTCGCCGCTATTCTGATCATTTTCGGAATCGCCTGACGCACACGCTTGAAGTCGCGCAGATCGCGCGCACTATTGCCGCCCAGCTCGGATTGAATGTTGACCTGGTGGAGGCGCTCGCTCTGGTTCATGATGTCGGCCATCCGCCGTTTGGTCATGCCGGCGAAAAGGCGCTGGATGCCGCGATGCGGGAGCACGGCTATTTTTTCGACCACAACCTGCATGCTCTCCGCATCGTCGAGGATTTTGAATTACGCTATGCCGCCTTTCGCGGGCTGAATCTGACATTCGAAGTTCGCGAAGGCATCATCAAACACTCGCATGACTACGATGCCAGTAAGTTCCCCGAATTAACCGAATATCTGCTCGATCGCCGGCCTCCGCTCGAAGCGCAGCTCATCGATCTGGCCGACGAAGTGGCTTACACCGCCGCCGATCTAGACGACGGATACGAGGCCCGCTTGCTTAGCTTGAACGAAATCCGCGCCGGAGTACCAGGGTTTGAATGCCTATACCAGCAAGCCGAGAAGACCTGGTCGGCAGTCATTGAGAAGCTGAAGTTCAACGAAGCGCTCAGGCGCATCCTGGATTGCTTGGTCAGCGACTTGATTCAAAACACTCGGGCAAACATCCAGGCGGCAGGCGTGCATAGCGTAGAAGATGTACGCGCTTGTCCACGTCGGCTCGTCGGCTTCAGTCCCGCGATGGATAAACAGCGCCGCCAAACCAAAACCTTTCTCTACGACACGCTGTACTACAGCCCAGCCCTGGACGCGGAGAAGAAAGACGGCGAGCGGGTGATCCGCGAGCTGTTCAAATTCTGGATGGCGAGGCCCGAGAGCCTGCCTACGAGCTACCAAGAGAAAGCTGCCGAAGAGCCCTTGCCGCGAATCATCTGCGATTACATCGCAGGGATGACAGACAATTACATCAACCAGCAACACCAAAAGTATTGCAGAAAGGACAGGCTAACCACAGCGGATACAGGGACCACGGAGAAACACACCACCTAGTCTCCCTTCCCGCCTTTTATACCGGACTTCGTCAAAATTACTCTGAAACTGAATTTTGTGCTGCCACGGTCCGGCGGCGAAGTCACGATCGTGCTGTAAAATAAGAACTTAGGCTGCTGACACTTTGGCATCTAACTTGATGTACGGAATGGCGGAAATCGGCATCAAGGATGCTCAAGACATCCAGGTTCGCTCATGAGCTTTCCCGGAGGAATTTTGCAATGAAAAACCGTGCAGTCGTTGCTTTGCTCGTCGCCTTCGTGCTGGCCTGTCCTGCGCTGGCGCAGACGGACCCTACCTCTCAGGATCAAACTACAGCCAGCCAGCCCGCGCAAAATACCGCCAGCACTGCTTCTTCTTCTGATCAGGCTGCGCAGACTGGCGCCAGCGCCACTGGCAAGCCGTTGCAACCCCCGGCCCGCGAGGGCTTCTGGGGTCATCTGAACCCGTTTGCCCGAAAGAAATATGTGCAGCGGCAGACAGCTCCCATTCGCGACCGGCTGAATGAGCTCGATGAGCTCACCGCTGCCAACAGCAAGATGATCAAGGACGTCGATGCGCGCGCGCAGCAGGGCATTCAGCTTGCTTCCGCCAAGGCCAATGACGCTGACCAGCACGCCATCGATGCGGGCAACAAGGCCCAAATGGCGCAGCAGACGGCTACGCAGGCAAACACCCGCCTCACCACCGTTGAGCAGCTGGTCGGCAACATCGATCAGTACAAGGCAACCAACCAGACCGAGATCCGCTTCCGCCCCGGGCAGGCTGTGTTGAGCAACAACGCCAAAACCGCTCTCGACGATCTGGCCATGCCATTAAAGAACCAGCGCGGATACATCATCGAGGTGCAGGGCTTCTCTTCGGGCCACGGTCAGGCCGCGGTCGCGACTTCGCGGAAGATGGCTGACTCTGTGGTGCGCTATCTCGTGCTGAACCACGAGATTCCGGTATACCGGATCTACGTAGTGGGAATGGGCAATGCCCCGATCGCGAGCACAGAGGAAGCAAAGACCACGAAGCGAACCAGCGGCGGCCGCGTCGAAGTCAGCCTACTGAAGAACGACCTGGAGCAGTTGGCTACGACCAACGCCGCTCCTGCAACGCAACGATAGATTTGGGATGAAGGGCCGAAGGCCCGGAGACCCTCCCCCAGAGCCTCTTGCGGAAAGCGAGAGGCTTTTAATTTTGCGGAGAAAAATCTAAAGTCTCGGACTGCGCTGCAGTGGATAAATTGTCATCCCGAGCCGCCCGCTCGTGGCGGTCGAGGGATCTGAGCGCGCCGTGCGAATGCCTCGCGTTCTTTGCGAGGCACCGAATCGCACGCTTGGCGCGCATCCTCAATGACGGGTTGACCCTTACTCGCTCTTCACACCGCACTCGCGGTTTCCTGTTTAAGCTTCTCAGCCTGGAAGTGCGTTACCAGCGCTTCAACTAAAGGCTGGAGTTTTCCATCTATGACTTCCTGCAGCTGGTGAATGGTCAGGCCGATGCGGTGGTCGGTTACGCGGTTCTGAGGAAAATTGTAGGTGCGGATCTTCTCGCTGCGATCACCAGTGCCAACCATGGCCTTGCGTTCTTTGGCCAGCGCCTCCTGCTGTTTCTGCATCTCCATCTCATAGAGCCGGGAGCGCAACACCCGCATGGCCTTCTCGCGGTTCTTGATCTGCGACTTTTCATCCTGGCAGCTCACAACCGTATTGGTGGGAATATGCGTCACCCGGACGGCCGAATAAGTAGTGTTTACCGATTGCCCGCCCGGACCTGACGAACAGAAAGTGTCGATCCGCAGGTCTTTCGGATCAATCTTAACGTCCACATCTTCAGCTTCAGGTAAAACAGCCACTGTCACCGCCGACGTGTGCACACGGCCCTGCTGCTCGGTTTTCGGTACGCGCTGCACACGGTGCACTCCGCTTTCGTATTTCAGCCGCGAATACACTCGCTCACCCTGAATCATGGCGATGACTTCTTTCAGCCCGCCAATGCCGGATTCCGAAGTCGAAAGCACTTCCACTTTCCAGCCCTGAGTCTCCGCGTAACGCGTATACATGCGGAACAACTCGGAGGCAAACAATGTCGCTTCGTCGCCTCCAGTCCCGGCGCGAATTTCCAGGATCACATCTTTCTCGTCATTCGGATCCTTTGGGAGAAGCAGTACCTTCAATTCTTCTTCAACCGCGCCGACTCGCGCCTCAAGCTTGTCCAGTTCTTCCTGCGCGTAGGCCCGCATTTCTGCATCTTTTTCGTGGGCGAGCAGTGTTCGGCTGTCCGCGATTCCGCGCTTCAAATCTTTGTATTCGCGGTACTTTTCCACCATCGGCGCAATCTCGCTGTGCGCCTTGGCAGTCTTCTGGTACTTCGCCGAGTCGTTGATGACCTCCGGCGACGCCAGTGCCTGTGTCAGTTCTTCATAACGGGCTTCGATTTGGTCGAGTCGTTCAAACATGGGTGATTAGTGGCCGGTGATTAGTGGCCAGTTTCTGCAACCTGTGCTGTTCTATTTTACGCGTGTGTAGGGCTATTCAGGTTCGCGGCGGGAACCGCTACGCGATCACTAGCTCCCCGCCCCGCTCTTTTTCCAGCGTCATGGCCTGATCCAGCGCGAGAATTGCACATTCAGCTTGCTGATCAGATGGCGGCTGAGTAGTAATCCGCTGCAGCCACAGACCCGGGGCTGTCATGAGGGCGAACAGCGATCCGCGATGTTTAGCCGCGAAGCGGATAATCTCATACGACAAGCCGGTGATCACGGGCAGCAGCGCGATGCGCAGGGCAAACCGTGACCAGAACGTGGTGACTGGAAACAGCATGTAAACCATGATCGAGATGATCATGACCGTCATCAGGAAGCTGGTGCCGCAACGCGGATGATAGGTCGAATACTTCTGCACCGCTGCCGTTTCCAACGGGTCGCCATTCTCAAACGCGAACACCGTCTTATGTTCGGCTCCGTGGTACTCGTACACCCGGCGGATGTCCGGCCACAACGAAGTTGCCCAGATAAACAGCAGGAAAAGCATCAGCCGGATGCCGCCGTCCACCAGGTTGAACATGATTTGTCCACCCAGAGCGGGATCAACCTTCTTCAACTCGGTCGCTGCCAGCAGCGGCAGGTATTTGTACATGAAAATGAAGAAGCCCAGCGAAAAAATAATGTTGATCGCAGCTACCCAGCCGCTGATCTCCAGCTTTTTCTTTTCAGGCTGCGCTCTATCAGCGGGCTGCAGTTCCTCCAAAGCGACATTGGCGGAATACTTCAGCGCCCGAAATCCCAGCGTCATGGCGTGACCCAGTGTGATCACGCCACGAATTACCGGCCATGCCATCCACTTATGCTTCTCAGAGAGCCGATCCAGCGGTTCGCTGTGGATGGAAACCGCACCCGAAGGCTTGCGGCAGGCAATCGCCCACGCGTGTGGCGACCGCATCATTACGCCTTCCAGTACGGCCTGGCCGCCGACCAGGGTCTCTTCGCCGCCTTCCAGCGCAGGCAGGAGCTGTACCGCAACCAGGAAACGCCACAATGTTCGCCAAAACTGCATGCTGGTTAGATGATTTCCGGCCGGGCCAGGAACCAACCTAAGTATCGCATAGGTCAAAAAAGTAGGATAGAGGTAACTGGCAGCCCCAGCGTGGGTTAGCCTTTAATGACAAACTTGCCCGATAGCGTGTAGTTTCGTCCAAGGTTTATCCTTGGCCGGTGACGCTCTCCGTGGCCCTGATTACTCAAAACGAAGAAGCCAATCTGCCTGGCACGTTGCAAAGCGTGATGCCGCTGGTAGGCGAAGGCCGAGGCGAAATCATTGTCGTGGATTCTGGCTCGACTGATCGCACGCTGGAAATCGCCCGCTCATTCGGCGCGAAGATATTTAGCGAGCCGTGGAAGGGCTTCGCCGCGCAGAAGAACTCTGCGATGGACAAAGCGACAGGCGACTGGATCCTGCAACTGGATGCGGACGAGAGTCTCGAACCGGAACTGGCAGCCGAGATCGCTAACGCCCTAAGGTCGAACCCGGACGCACAAGGCTTCTGGATCCCGCGCAAGAATTTCTTCCTCGGCCGCTGGATTCGCCATGGCGGTTTTTATCCCGACCCGAAACTGCGCCTCATCCGCCAGGGCGCCGGACGTTTCGAAGAATACGGCGCCCATCCCACCATCAAATTGATCGGCCAGACCGGACAGTTGAAGCACGCCCTCGTTCATAACGCTTATCCCACGCTCCGCGGCTATATCGATCACATGAACAGCTACTCTGCTGCGGGTGCCGAGATCGCCGTGGCTCATGGCCGGCAGAGCTTTAGTCCGAACAACATTGTCATCCGCCCTGCACTTACCTTCATTTACAACTACTTTTTCCGGCTCGGATTTCTCGACGGCCGCGAGGGCCTGCTGTTGCACCTGTATCACGCGGCGTACGTGTCATGGAAGTATTCCAAGGCGTGGGAGTTGGCGCGGAACAAACCGCAAGGCGTAGCCGGCAACCTTTCTCCACCCGACCGTCCGTAAAAACGCCGCTTGCCACGTCTCCTCGGCTCCCCATATCATCTAGGCGAAGGCGGAGTGCGCATGAGCGATAAGAAACGGCCGCAAACCGCAGAAAGTCCGATTGCAGATATCTTCGAAGGACGCCATCCGTCCGACTCCGAGAAACAATGGGCTGAAAAGACGCTCGCCCCCACCTTGGAAAAGTCTCCTGAGCGTCCGATTGGCGCGCCCAGCGGTGTCAACGTTGATGACAGCGGAAACGCCCGCTTCACAACCATTTCCGGCGTTCCGGTCCGCCGCCTTTACACGCAGGCCGATCTCCCCGAAGACTGGAATTACCAGAAGCACCTCGGCTATCCCGGTCAGCCTCCCTACGCGCGCGGCATCCACGCTACCGGGTATCGCGGCAAGCTTTACACCATGCGCCAGTTTTCCGGCTTCGCCTCGCCGGAGGAGACCAACCAGCGGTACCAGTATTTGCTGGAGCACGGCGGCGGCGGCTTATCCGTAGCGTTCGATCTGCCTACGCTGATGGGCTACGATTCCGACCAACCGGCCAGCGAAGGCGAAGTGGGCAAGTGCGGCGTTGCCATCGATTCGCTCGAGGATATGGAGATTCTTTTCCACGGAATCGATCTCGAGAAAACCACCGTCTCGATGACCATCAACTCCCCTGCTTCTGTCCTCTGGGCGATGTATCTAGTAGTTGCGGAGAAGCAGGGCGCTGACTGGAAGAAAATTTCCGGCACCATCCAGAACGACATCCTCAAGGAATACATCGCGCAGAAGGAATATATTTACCCGCCCGCGCCCTCGATGCGCCTGGTGGTGGACACCTTTGAGTTTGGTTCAAAATTCACTCCGCGCTTCAACACCATATCGATCAGCGGCTATCACATTCGCGAGGCGGGTTCTACCGCTCTGCAGGAGCTGGCATTTACGCTTTACGACGGAGTGGAGTACGTGGAGTGGGCGCGTCGGCGCGGCCTCGACGTGGACGAATTCGGTCCGCGTCTCAGCTTCTTCTTCAACGCCCATAACGATTTCTTCGAGGAGATCGCCAAGTATCGGGCGGCGCGAAAAATTTGGTATCAGGTGATGAAGGACCGCTTCCGGGCGCAGAACCAGCGCACCTGGCTCCTGCGCTTTCATGCCCAGACTGCAGGCGTTTCTCTTACCGCGCAGCAGCCCATGAATAACATCGCGCGCGTGGCCATTCAGGCTCTGGCCGCGGTTCTCGGTGGAACACAATCGCTGCATACAGACTCTTATGATGAGGCGTTGGCTCTTCCCACCGAAGAAGCGGCTCGCATTGCTCTGCGCACGCAGCAGATCATCGCTTATGAGTCCGGAGTGGCGCAGACCGTCGATCCGCTGGGTGGATCCTATTTCCTCGAACGCCTCACGCTGGATATGGAAAAGGGCGCGTTCGATTATTTTGGCAAGCTGGATTCGATGGGCGGCATGGTAAAAGCCATCGAGCGCGGATATCCGCAAAAAGAAATTGCCGAGGCAGCTTACCAGTACCAGAGGGCAGTCGAGGCCAAAGAAAAGATCATTGTTGGCGTCAACGATTTCACCATCGAAGAAGCACCGCCCAACACTCTCTAC
Organism: Terriglobales bacterium; assembly: GCA_035624085.1. GTDB lineage: Bacteria > Acidobacteriota > Terriglobia > Terriglobales > Acidobacteriaceae > JAFAGX01. Next base: position 6,008 of record DASPSE010000400.1, on the reverse strand, counting down.
ATTGATGAAACCGTCGCCCGTCAGCAATCAGCAAAGCTGAAAACTTTGCGTGCTCGCCGCTCGAATGACGAAGTTCGCCGCCGCCTCGACGCGCTCAAGAAAGCCGCTGCCCAGGAGCCCAAAGCTGGATCGAACGGCAGTATGTCCTCCGCCAATACCATGCCCTATATCGTTGACGCCGTCCGGGCCTACGCCACTGTAGGAGAGATTTGCGGGGCTCTGCGGCAGCTGTATGGAACGTACACGGAAGTAAGCATCACTTGAACTGTGCCACACATCATGCCTGCCGGTTCCCAAACCGGGAATCCTGTAATACGAACCACATTCTCCGGGCGAAGCTAGTGCCTCGCGGATTTACTATTTGAATCGCGGGGGTTGTGATCTCATGCAGAAGAGAAAATCTGCCAGGTTGCTTTGCATGCCAAAACGCCGACTCACCGTTTTCGCGGTGGAGTCCCGGATCCTGTTTCTTCGCCAGCAACGGGTCATCCTGGACAGCGATCTGGCTCGCCTCTACGGAGTTCCGGTTCGCCAATTGAATCAACAAGTCAAGCGTAACCCACGGCGATTCCCGACGGACTTTGTTTTTCAACTCAGTCGCAAAGAACAAGATTCTTTGAGATCACAAATTGTGATCTCAAAACTGAAACGAGGTGGGCGGCGATATCTGCCGCACGCGTTTACTGAGCATGGAGCCATAATGGCCGCTACGGTGCTCAATTCCACGCAGGCGATCGAAATGAGCGTCTTCGTTGTTCGAGCCTTTGTCCGGTTGCGAGAGATGCTGGCAACAAGTCGGCAGCTCGCGGCAAAAATTGATGAATTAGAGAACCGGCTGCAAACGCACGATTCGGCAATTCGGGGATTGATCCAAGCAATTAAGGACCTCAGCACTCCTGAGCAGCCTGCGCGCCGCAAAATTGGGTTCCAGCTGCCTCCCGGTTAAGTTGAATAGGGCTTGGAGAATCACGATTGCAAGGCCGGCACGTGTTCTCCACCGTACCACGTGCGCCAGTGCCCTTCGTAACATCAACGCACACGAAACCTCTGGCAAAACGCCATAGTTCTAGATAATCCTGTACTTTCCACCATGGTCAGGGCCGGGATTGACCTTATATGCCACGAATGATCGACAGCATCCGCAATTCAGCGCTGCCCTCCAACATGATGCAGTTTGCCGCCAAGGGTGCGCTGATGGTCCCTCCGCAGGAGATGATCGAAATCCTCGTCTATTTGGCCAACCACAATAAAGTATTTGGCCACCAGGCTCGGCTGACGCTCGCCGGGTGGGATGAAGCCTCTTCGCTGAAGGCTGCAGCCGATCCAAATACCCCGAAGGAGGTGCTCGACTACTTCATTGACCCGGAAAACTTAAGACCAGCGTTGCTGCCTGCCTTGCTAGAAAACCCGTCGATCGGCGAAAGCTTTCTCATCCGCCTGGCAGCTTCGGGACGCCGCGAACAGGTGGAACTTTTGTTGAACAGTACGCGGGTCAGCCGCTCGCGAGCAGTGTTGGAAATACTGGCTACCAGTCCGAACCTAACGGGGATGGGGGCTACCAACGTACGGGAGAAGCTTTCATCGTTAGGAGTTGAGACTGAAAGTGTTCCCATTGCCGCCCAAGCGTCGGGTGAGCCCGCGGCGGAAGCAGTCGGTGAAATTCCGCCCGAAGCCACTCCTTCTGTGGCCGTTGTCCACCAGGACAGCTCTGGAAACGGGGCGGACGAGGTGGCCAATGCCTTCATGACCGAGCACGCGGCCGAAATTGCGGCGGAGGGCGATAAGCCGTTTCAGCCCATCAGCGCGACCCACGAGGAACTGCCATCCGAGGCCGCTGAGGCGTCCCTAGAAGCCAAGAGCGCAGCGGCATCCGCAGGCAGCTCCGAGGAAACTGCGACCGTGCGCCGGCCCGTGCAGAAGAAATGGATTCTGAGCGCCGAAGAGCAGCGGGGCAGCGCCCTGCAGAAGATCGCCAAGTTGGACACCAAGGGACGCATCCTCCTGGCGATGAAAGGAACAAAAGAAGAGCGCTCATTGCTGATTCGCGATGGCACCAAGATCGTGGCCTTGGCAGTGCTGGAGTCACCCAAACTCACCGATTCCGAAGTGGAGAGATTTGCCACCCAGAAGAACGTTTTGCAAGCCGTCCTGCGAGAAATTTCGATGAAGCGCCGCTTCGTCAAGCAATACCCCGTTGTCCGCAACCTTACATTCAATCCGCGCACGCCGATCGATGTTTCCCTGGGACTGCTCAAGAACCTGCTGATCCAGGATCTCCGGCACCTTTCTGGCAATAAAGAAGTCTCTGACACGGTTCGCAAGCTGGCCACCAAAATGTTCCGCCAGAAATTGGACGTTACCAAGAAAAGTTAGAGCACCATAGCCCAGCCCGATCGAAGTTTCCGCTCTTTTGATCCGTTACAATATTTTTCGTATGGCTTCCACGCCCGAATCGGACTCCATCACCGAAATTTTGAAACGTGCCAAGACCATTGCCGTGGTCGGACTGTCGGATAGTCCCTTGCGACCAAGCCACGGAGTTTCGGCTTACATGCAAACCCAGGGCTACCGCATCATTCCGGTAAATCCGCGGATTAAGGAAGCACTCGGCGAGGCAGCGTATCCGTCGTTGCTCGATGTGCCGGAAAAGATCCACATTGTAAACATCTTTCGCCGCCCAGAGTTTGTAGGCGAAGTCGTCGATCAGGCCATCCAATTGAAAGTTCCTGCCATTTGGATGCAAGAGGAAGTGATCAACGAAGCTGCTGCAGAGAAGGCCCGCAACATCGGCATTTTCGTTGTCATGGACCGCTGCATCCTCAAAGAACACCGCGCACGATTCGGCTAGGGCTATCTCATGAAGGCGAACCATCTACTCGTGCTATTCATTGGCTGGGTACCTCTGCCACGTCAGCATAGAATGTTTGGGACGAATCGCTCTGTGAGGTTGTTCTGGTGCTCAGGAACTACTACATCAACAAGGAATGGATGTTGTCGGCCGGGGCTTGCCGTGTCTATCGAGCGTCAGCGGTTCTGTCGGGTGCGCTGTTCTTATTGATCATCGCGCTGCCCTTTGTAGGTCAGGTCCGCGAGAGCCTTCTACCGATTATGAGGCTGTTTGTGTTGGTGGGCGTGCTTGGCGCGGCGATCACCATAGTGGCGATGGAGTATTTCTTGTTCGGGTTCGATAAATCATCGGCCCTAAAAAGACTATTTTGGTTCCTGGTAATGCTATTTCCGCTACTCGGGCCTTCTCTATATTGTTTCATCGTCTACTTGCGCTCAGATGTGGTCAAGGCGGCCAAGGCGGGCGAGGCAGTGTCGTAGATCAGCCGCTCACGAAAATGACGGTGGCATCATCGCCCAGCCCCGCACCATTGGCAAATGAGCGGACATCAGCCAGCAGACTTTCAGCCGACGCCTCGGGGCGCTGCACGTGATCCTGAAGACGCTGCAATCCGTATTCTTCTTCACCGCTCACCGCTTCAGTGATGCCATCGCTATAGAACACGATACGAGAGCCGGTTGGAAACGGCACTTCGACCTCAGAAAAATCGCCGAACCCAAGACCAAGGGGTATTCCTTTCTCATTATCAAGAAAGCGCAAGCCCTCGCCGGTGATCAACAGCGGTCGCAGATGACCGGCATTGGCAAAGGTCAGAGTTCGGGCTGCCGGATCCAGCACCGCGTAAACCATGGTCACAAATCTTCCGGCAGGGAAGTCCTCGACCAGCAGGCGATTCAACTTGCTCAGCACCTCGCTGGGCGTGCAGCTGGCCTCGGCCAGTGATCGCAGCATGCCGCGAGTTGCCGACATCAGTAGTGCCGCGGCCATCCCTTTGCCGGACACGTCCGCCAGCACCAATCCCCAGCGTCCATTATCGAGCGGAATGAAATCGTACCAGTCGCCGCCCACCGCTCCCGCAGAAATGGAAAGCCCGGAGACAGCAAAGTCCGGAATAAACGGTGAACTCTTAGGCAGCAGGGCTTGCTGAATCACTCGCGCCTCATGCGCCTCACGGCTCATCGCTTCCCGTTCTTGCCGCTCTTTCTGAAAAGCGCGGGCGTTATGGATAGCCACCGAGATGTGCGAGCACAGCGCCTGCAGCAATCTCAGTTGTTCCGGCGGAAAAGCATCAAGTTCCGGGTGCGAGGCGGTGAACACTCCCACCAACTTGCCCTGCACATGCAAAGGAATTGCCAGCTCGGACCGCGTGGACTCTTCACACGGGATGTAGTAGGGATCCTTGCTTACGTCAGGAGCATAACGTGGTTGCAGGGTTGCGGCTACGTAGCCCACCATGCCTTCCTTGCCAATCTTCAGGCAGTGGCCCTTGCTGGCTTGCGTGCACCCACACACACCAGCCAGAACCATCTCTCCTCGTTCTTCGTTGTGAAGATAAACATTCGTTTCGACGCATCCGAAGGAACGCGCGATGTCGTTCACTACGCTGTCAATTAACTCATCGAGATCGAGGATCGAACTGATCTTCTGTGCCGCCTTCTGCAATTTTATGAGGTCATCGACCTGCTCAATGCGGATGGATTGCGCGACTGTGTAATCGTCGACAGTGGTCCTTGGGGCGGTCGCCATGGCATCGTCTCCCTGGCCAGTAAGTGGAAGCAGATTCAAGCACTTACTCTCAAACATAGGATGTGGCAAAGCTGCTCTGCGATTCAGTTTTTGGCAGGGGAATGGCCGCAAACGTGGCATCTCGAATGTCGCACCCATGGAAAACTGGTCTATGATGTGAGCCGCTGCTGGGTGCGTTGGAGGAATGCCATGTTGTCCCGCCGGTCCGCATTATTCGCGCTGCTTCTCTTGCTGGTTCTACTCGCGCATGCTAAGGATAAGAAAAAAGTTCTGCCAGAGTATGTCCTCAGGGCACACACCGTGCTTGTGGTCGTGGACCCGGATGCGGGCATTTCCCCCCTGAATCCCAACGAAAACCGGATCGCCCAGGACGACGTTGAAAAAGCTCTCATGAGCTGGGGCCGTTTCTCGCCAGTGATGGACGCTCAGACTGCAGATTTGGTCATCACTGTTCGCAAGGATCATGGCAAGGCCGTGAATCCGACTATCGGTGGCGTGCCAAACGATCGCCCAGTCATTCTGCAACCAAGTGACGGAGGTATACGTATTGGCGGCCAACAGGGAAGACCATCTCCAGTTTCCGATCCAAATGCAAGCGCACCCCAGCAAACGGGGCCGTATCCGAGGACGGAAATTGGCCCCTCCGAGGATACCCTCGCCGTGTATCGTGGCGGAGTCCAGTACCCGCTGGATGCTGCTCCGGTCTGGCTGTACAGCGCCAAAGATGCGCTGGCCTCACCGAGCGTTCCCGCGGTAGCTGAGTTTAGAAAAATCATCGAAGAAGTTGAAAAGCAACAACAGCAGAAGAAACCCTAGCGGACGCTTGAAAGACCTGGAACCTTTCTATTCCAGGCAGCGAAGGCAATGACTCACGACCGATCGCTCCCATCAATTTCCGGAAGTTCAAGCGCTATCACTTTCTTGTTTTCCGAAGAGAGTCAAACAGGTCCTGCGCTTCAAAGATTCGGAGCACCAATTGTGTCCCGCTGCTCAGGTGGAGATTCCCGCTAGTTGAGCTGATTGTCGAACCATGTGCGGTGTTGCTGAGCGCAACGCCTTTCATCCCGACTACACCTTGGCTGGTTGGTCCCAGGGAAGCCAAGGTTCTGTCGGCCTCACCATTATCCGTCTGTTCTTCAGAACCGCCTGCATTTGCCGGGCGACGAGACCCGGGATACGTCGTGGTCAAGGTTCTCCTCATCTCATTCGGTCCGGGGGCGGGCAGTGATTCCGGCGGCTGGGTCAAATTCACGTCACCGGCGGCCTCCTTGCCTGGGACAAGAGTCTGCATTGGGGCTCCAACCGCCTGCACTGCAGCCTTCAGTGGAACCTCGAGTCCGTTTTTCAAGACAATGCGATCGAAAGCGATCTCCACCATGGACCCGGGCACTCCCTTGGTTCGTGCCCTGGCGTC
>DASPSE010000269.1:0-2245 GCA_035624085.1 Terriglobales bacterium | reverse complement strand
CTCCAGCCGGGCGGAGACGCCCGGCCTCCATTGACATGGAAAGGGGCGGAAAAACGTGATCCCGCGCTACACACGCCCGGAGATGGGCCGCATTTGGAGCGATGAGAACCGCTTTCGCACCTGGCTGATGGTCGAGGTAGCGGCCACTGAGACGCTGGCCGAGGCGGGGATGGTGCCGAAAGACGCGGCTAAGGCCATCCGCGAGCGCGCCGACTTCGACCTGGAGCGCATTCACGAGATTGAGGCGGAAGTGCGTCATGACGTGATTGCCTTCACCACTGCGGTGGCGGAAATCGTCGGACCACAGGCTCGCTGGTTCCACTATGGTCTGACTTCCAACGATGTCGTGGATACGGCGCAGGCGCTGCTCATCGGACAGGCGTCTGAGATCATCGGCGCCGACCTGGATCGGCTCGCGGGAATTCTTAAACGCCGCGCCTGGGAGTTTAAGGACACTCCCATGGTGGGACGGACGCACGGCGTCCATGCGGAGCCGATCACGTTTGGACTAAAGCTGGCCAACTGGTATTCCGAAATGCAACGCAACGTTCAACGTTTCGCACAAGCAGCTGAAGACATGCGTGTGGGCAAGTTCTCCGGCGCGGTTGGAACCTTCGCTCACCTCAGCCCGGAGTTAGAAGAGCGGATCTGTGCGCGGCTTGGATTGAAGGCGGCTGCCATCTCTTCTCAGGTGATCCAGCGAGATCGCCATGCTTATTACCTGGCGACGCTCGCCGTGATCGCCAGCACGCTGGACAAAATTGCCACCGAGATTCGTCATCTGCAGCGAACCGAAGTGCGAGAGGCGGAAGAATTTTTCAGCGAGAAGCAGAAGGGGTCCTCCGCTATGCCGCACAAGCGGAATCCCGTTACTTGCGAGCAAGTCAGCGGCTTAGCGCGAGTTGTGCGGTCGAATGCACAAGCTGGTTTTGAGGACGTGGCGCTGTGGCATGAACGCGATATTTCTCATTCTTCGGTGGAGCGCGTCATCATTCCCGATTCCACAACGCTGGTTGATTACATGCTTCAGAAGACCGTCAACCTGCTGGATACAATGTTCGTCTATCCGAAGCGGATGCTGGCCAACCTGGAGAGCAGCGGAGGATTGGTTTTCAGTGGGCAGCTTCTGTTGGACCTGGTGGAACAGGGCGTGTCCCGCGAGGATGCTTATCGCCTGGTGCAAAAGCATGCCATGCGCGCGTGGAAGGAAGACAAGAATTTCCGCGACCTGATCCTCGCGGACAAAGCGATTACTGGCCGCGTACCGCGGAAACAGGTCGAACGCGCCTTCGATCTCAAGCGGCAGTTGAGAAACGTGGACAAAATCTTTGCTCGTGTGTTTCCGGAGAAAACCGGCAAAGCTCTAAACCGCAAAGAGCGCAAAGGCATCGCCAAGGGCGCAAAGTAGGAACCCGAATTACGCGTCACGGTCCAGCGAGAACGAATACGGGATTCTGCAAAGGAGGTGCGGTCGCCGGGGGAGTGAATGCGCCCAACGGCGCGGGAAGTTCCAGCAGAAGGGTATCGTCGGAAGTCTGGATGATGGCGGTCTCTCCCGCATCGCAATTCCCTACGTAAACGCGTGAACTATCTGCAGCCGCGGCTGTCATTAACTCGGACCAGATTGTGGTCGCGCACAGAACTGGAACCGAGGTTAGAGGAATCGTTGTCTTGACGCTGAGATCAGTGGTGTTCAGCACAGTTACGCTGGAAGAGACTGTCTGGCTGGGAGGTGTTCCGCTGACCGCAGCGCTGGCAACGTAGGCTCGGGTGCCGTCGAGCAGAGCTGCCACCGAGACGGGATTGGCGACGGATGCCGTCAGCGCGGTGAGAGCGTCGGTGGACGCATCCAGGGCCATGACACTATTCGTGGCGGGATTAGTTACATAGACCCGGTCCAGCGTCGGATCGTAGACCATGAAATCAGCGCCTATACCGACGGAAATCGTGCCCACCACCACATCGAAATTCGGGTCAATGGCCGACACGAAGCCACTGCCCTTATCCAGCACATACACTCGTTGGCTGTCCGAACGTGACACCACCCATACGGGAGAGACCCAAGGAGCAGTTGTGCTCGCGGCAATCGGAGGGTTTACGCTTTGGTCGATGGTATTGATGCTTACTACCGAGCCATTGCCCCCGGCTGTACTCGCGTTGGCTACGTAGAGCTTCTGGGTGTTGGGAAGCTCGGCCATAGAGACCGGAGAGCCACCCACAACTATCGTGTCGGCGACCACGTTGT
>DASPSE010000267.1:0-10386 GCA_035624085.1 Terriglobales bacterium | reverse complement strand
CAATTCTCGACGAAAGACAAGCCGCGCTTCGTCGCCGGATCGATCGGTCCGACCACGAAGTTGCCATCGCTAGGCCATATCACGTTCGACGCGATGGTCGAGGCCTACGAAGAGCAGGCCGCGTCGTTGATCGAGGGTGGCGTGGACATCCTGCTGGTGGAAACCTGCCAGGACCTGCTGCAAGCCAAGATCGCCGCGATCGGGGTGATGGACGCCATGCGCAAGGCTGGCAAGCGGCTGCCCGTCACGGTGCAGGTGACGTTGCAGGAATCGGGCACCATGCTGCTCGGGACCGAGATCGGCGCGGCGCTCACCGCGCTTGAACCATACGACATCGACGTGATTGGTCTGAACTGCGCCACCGGGCCAGCCGAGATGAACGAGGCTGTCCGGTACTTGGGCTTGAATTCCACCAAGCATGTTTCTGTATTGCCCAACGCCGGGCTCCCGCAGAACGAAGGCGGCCACGCCGTCTACAAGCTCACGCCGGAAGAACTGGCGAAATACCACAAACACTGTGTTGTGGACTACGGCGTGCGCATTGTCGGCGGATGCTGCGGCACGCGCCCCGAGCACCTGAAAGCCGTGGTCGAAGCGGTCTCCGGCGTCGAGCCCGCGGAAAGGGAAGTGAAGGCAGTCGGCGCGGCCTCCAGCGCATACACGTCTGTCCCTCTCGACCTCGAGCCCAAGCCGCTGATCGTCGCCGAGGAGATGAACACGACGACGCGCGTCGAAAATTTCCGTAACCTGGTGCGCGCGAAAAAATACGGCGACATCCTTTCGCTCGCCAAGAAACTGGTCAACGAGGGCTCGCATATGCTCGACCTATGCTGCGCTATCGTTGGCGAGGACGAGAAAGGTTACATCTCGGCAATTCTCGAGAAGATCGCAACCCGCGTCCCCGCGCCCATCCTGATTGACTCCACCGAGGCCGACGTCATCGAAGAGGCGCTCAAGCGCATTCCGGGCAAGGCGATCATCAACTCGATCAACCTGGAAGATGGCGAAAAGCGAACCTCGAAAGTGTTGCCGATGGCCAAACGCTTCGGCGCAGCGGTGATTGCGTTGACGATTGACGAAGACGGTATGGCCCTAACCGCCCAGAAGAAAGCCGCAATCGCCCGGCGCATTTACGATCTGGCGACGAAAAAATATGGCATTCGTCCCGTGGATTTGATCTTCGATGCCCTGACCCTGCCGATTTCAACCGGGCAGGAAGAATACCGCACCGCCGGCATCGAGACGCTGCAGGCGATCAAGAAGATCAAAGAAGAGCTGCCAGATGTAAAAACCATCCTTGGCGTCAGCAACATTTCCTTCGGCCTCGACGCCTATCCACGGCGTGTGTTGAACTCGGTTTTTATGCATGAGGCAGTCGATCACGGCCTCGACATGGCCATTGTCAATTACAGCAAAATCTATCCTTTGTACAAGATTCCTCATGAAGAGGTTGAACTTGCGCGTAGGCTGATTTATCGCGATGCATCCGATGGCGACCCGCTGCAGAAGTACATGCAGCATTTTGCCGGAACCAAGGGTAAAGCGCAGGCTACCACGACGGCACACGTCGAGACCTTACCGGTTGACGACAAGCTGAAATTCGCTATCATCAACGGCGAGAAAGCTGTGGGCGATGGCGCGAATCGCAAGACCCTGGAAGAACTGCTGGAAGAAGCGCTGATCCAATACACGCCGCTCGACCTCATCAACACGGTGCTGCTCGACGGCATGAAGACAGTTGGCGATCTGTTTGGCGCGCGCAAAATGCAGTTGCCCTCGGTGCTTGACTCGGCCGCGGTAATGAAGCAGGCCGTCGCCTATCTTGAGCCGAAGATGGAAAAAAAGGCAGGCTCACAGAAGGGCACCATTGTGCTCGCTACAGTGAAAGGGGATGTCCACGACATCGGCAAGAATCTGGTCGACATCATTCTCACCAACAATGGATTCCGCGTGATCAACCTCGGCATCAAGCAGCCCGGCGACACGATCATCAAAGCTGCGCAAGAACACGCTGCCGATGCCATCGGGCTGAGCGGACTGCTGGTGAAATCGACGTTGGAGATGAAGTATGTCATCCAGGATTTGCAGCGGCAGAAGCTGGAGTTCCCAGTGATTTGCGGCGGCGCGGCGCTGACCCGCAAATACGTTGAAGACGATCTGCGGCGCGAATACTCGAATGCCGTCTTCTATGCTGACGACGCGTTCGCCGGTCTGCACATCATGGAGGATTTGTCGACACCCGATGGCAAGCGTGATGTCCGGCTGCAGGAAGGGCGAACCGTGAAGGAGTACGCCAAAGCGGCCGCCGTGGACGAAGAAACAGGAGCCGTGTTCGCCGAGCGCAGTCCCGTCGTGGGGGATGCACCGAATATCCCGCAGCCTCCGTTCTGGGGTGTGCGCGTAAAGAAGGATTTCGACCTGCACGAGGTTTTCCAGTACATCAACGACACCGCACTGTTCAAGAACCAGTGGCAGTTGAAGACGGCGTCTCAGGAGGATTATTTGCGCCTGGTCGAGCAGAAGTTCCGCCCGATCAAGAAACAACTGGAAGAAGAAGTCATTAGCACAGGATTGTTCGAGCCGAAGGCGGTGTACGGTTATTTTCCGGCACAGAGCGAAGGGAACGATGTGGTGGTGTACGAACCGCCTTCTCATCTGTCATCCCGAGCGAAGCAGGATCGTTCGCTCGCGAACGATCCTGCGAAGTCGAGGGATCTGCAGTTAAAGGAGCTCCTCCGCTTCACCTTCCCCCGCCAGAAAGAAGGTCGCAAACTGTGCATCTCGGATTTCTTCGCCGCGAAAAGCTCTGGCAAGATGGATGTAATCGGCCTTTCGCTGGTTACGATTGGGGCCAAAGCCTCACAGGAGACTCAGCGACTGTTTGAGGGTGGTGAGTATACCAAGTACCTCTACCTGCACGGACTCAGCGTGGAAACCGCCGAGGCTCTCGCCGAATATCTGCACAAGAAGATACGCGAGGAATTGGGAATTGCAGGCGAGGACTCACCACACATTCGCGACCTTTTCCATCAGAAATACCGCGGATCGCGCTATTCGTTTGGATACCCCGCGTGCCCCAACCTGGAAGATCAGACCAAGCTGTTTACGCTGCTGCATCCGGAAGAAAATGTGGGTGTGAGGTTGACTTCCGGATTTTTGCTGGAACCGGAACAGTCAACTTCGGCGATTGTTGTACATCACCCCAGCGCCAAGTATTTTGTGGTGTAGAACACCGATCCGTGACCTACCGCAGCCGCAGTACCATTAGCTCTTCATCAACGTAGCTACCACCAATCTTGATGGCGCGCGGCTCGCGTCCGTAAACCTCGAAGCCTAAAGATTCATACAAGTGCTTTGCCGCATCCAGCCCGGCCGCAACTGCGAGATATAGTTGTTCAAGTTCCGGCTTGGCACGAGCGCGTTCGATCAACTCGGAGAGTAACACGCGAGCGATGCCTTTTCCGCGCCAGCCTTCGGTTACGTACACGCCCCAAATGTGGCCTTTGTGCCGCGTCTTGGGTCCTTCCTCCTGAAAAAAACCAGCCATTCCCACCGGGCGATCTTCCGCGATCGCACCCAACACAAAATTGTGATCCCCTGAAGCGGAGCCCAATCGCTTGGCAATCATGTCCAGTGTCATCGCCCGATGCTCGTCCGGCGATGCAGAAAAAGCTCCTGGCTCGCGTTCCAAAGCTTCAAGGCGAAGGCGATAGAAATCCTGAGCGTCATCTTCCATCAGACGCCGGATTTCGATCTGGACTGGCGCCGATGGTGAACTCTCCATAGCTCCGGCGCCACTCTTATCAAGGGCGGACATGATACTTTAATTCTACGCGCCGGCATCCGCCTCGAAGCATTTTTCTTGCGGTTTGCATTGGACACCGGCGTCCGCCTCCTTAATTAAGGAGCACGGCGTATCGGCCGAGCGCTCAGCAACGCTCAGCGGCTCAAAGCTAATGAAACGCCTCCTTGTACGGGTAATTCTTTTCGCGGTTGTGCTGATCGCCTTGATTTACGCCGGCGATTACGTTTCCCTACGTTACAGGATTCCCCACAATCGCCCTCAGTTCGGAACGGTCACGGTTACCGAGATGTACGCGATCCACGAAAAGAACGGCAAGACTGAGTACCAGTTTCCCCCTCCGCAGGATGAGGTTTGTGTCCAGTCTTTGTTTTCTCACTTCGGCTACAGCCCGTGTTGGTATATGCGACGGCACGCGGAGAAGCGGATCGATATCTAAACCGCAACACCTCCATTCAAAACATTCATGCAACCAACTCACAAATTTCATAGGAATCTTTACGCCTTTCTTATGCGACCGACGCTATCTTCCCACGCAAGAGTTCAAGCCATGTGACGCGAATTAGCTTTGGGGAAGGCGTCCATAACTGCGGCTTATGCCGCGCATAAATTTTTCTTCTCAAAGATTTCCTGATGCTTGCGAGAAAAATTATGCGTTGGACTCAACGCCTAGCGGATGTCTATATGTGCTCTCAACGGTTCGCAGTCAGCGGTGACTGAAAGCAAGACAAAGAACCTGAACTGATCGGAGGAAATGCCACGTGCCCAGACTATCCCTGTTCCAATCGAAAATCGCATCCCGCTGTGCTTCCTTCATTACATGGATGGCCCACCACTTGGATGGAATACCCACGCACACTAAGACACAAATCCGAACGTCAAGGGTGCGCTGTGCGTCCGCCGGCAACCGAACAATGAAGGTGGCAATCGTTCTGCTTGCCCATTTCGGTGCTATTTGCAGCGCGAGGGCACAGTCAACTTTCGGCAGTATTCGGGGCACAGTCAGCGACCTGACAGGTGCGGTGATTGCCGGAGCTTCAATCAGCGCGCAATCACTCGATGACGGCGTGGAACGCAAGACCACCTCCACCGACTCTGGCGAATTCATTTTGGAAAACCTAAAAGCCGGGCACTACAAGGTCACGGCACATCAAGACGGATTCAAGGATGCAGTAGCGCTATCGGTCGCGCTGGATGCGCGCCAGGAATTGCGCCTGCCCTTCACGTTGTCGGTTGCGGCCACGGCAACCGCGGTAGAAGTCGAGGACAGGGTAGGTGTGATTAATACTGAGAACGCAACGATCGGCGACACCGTCCTAAATGGAGATCTTACACAACTGCCGATGAATTCCAGAGCCGTTTCCAGTAGTCCACTGGCGAGTCTGGCTCTATCTCCGAGTGTGGTCAGTGACAGCCAAGGCAACATCTCGGTAGGCGGTGCTACAGCAGCTCAGACCGGTTTTTCCGTGGACGGCATTTCCACCGCCAATGTCCGGGCAAATGGCGCTCTGCACGATGCCTACCCGTCTTCGGAGGGAATTGCGGAAACCAAAGTGACCGCCTTCAACAATAACGCCGAATTCGCCCAGATCGGTGACGTGACATTCACCACCAAGAGCGGCACGGCCTCCTGGCACGGCAGTGCATTTGAGTACTTCCAGAATGACGTTCTGGACTCCACAATTTACGGCTTTACCACGAAGGCGCCTAAAAACTTCAACACATTCGGGGGCAGCCTTGGCGGACCGGTCGTTATTCCGGGCCTGTGGAACGGCAGGAACAAGAGCACTTTCTTCTTTGCAGATTACGAAGGGAACCGGAAGACTACTTCCGCTCCCATGCTGCTGCTGGTTCCGACGCTGGCGGAAAGACAGGGCAATTTAACCGACCTCGTTAACATCCCGGGGTCACCAGGCGTGCTCACGGATCCCTTCACAGGTAAGCCATACCCGAACAACACGATCCCGGGCGGCCCGGGAAACCCCTGCAGTAATTCAATGGATTGCATTAATCCTGTCGCGAAAACATTGCTGAACAACTATTACCCATTGCCGAATGCAAATTTAGGAATCGTCAACCCAGCATTCAACTATCAGACGCTCACGCCTATTCCATCAGGTTCGAATGGCTGGGATGTCCGCGTGGATCAATCGATCACCCCGAAGCAACAGGTTTACATGCGCTATAGCTGGAAAGACGTCAATATCAGCCAGTCGGATAACGATACCGTCATTTCACCCGCAAACGCCTTTCTGCCCAACGACGAAGCGCACGAGCAGAACCGCAGCCTGACGCTCTCTTACAACTATGTCATCACTCCAACGACGGTGAACGAATTCCGTTTCGGACTGACGCACTTTACCGAGAACGAAAGTTTCCCGATAACAGGCGCCAGCGCCATTAACCAGCTTGGTCTGGACCTGAATAACGGGATCAATCTCAGCGCGCATCCCACGGGCGAGGCTTTCCCGACATTCTCGTTCAGCGACGGTACGATAACCAACATCGGGCAGGGCAGGGTGGGAACTACGATTTCGTCCAACATCCAGTTTACCGACAACCTCACTCGCATCCTGCATAAGCATACGCTGCGATTTGGAGTGGACGCGCGCCGGCAATTCTACAGCGCGCCGATGTTCTACGCCCCGTCGGACGACTTTGGCGACTTTGCGTTCAATGGCTCGATCACAAATTACTCTTTTGGTGATTTTCTTCTCGGTATGCCCCAGTCTTTCTTCGCCATCACCAGCCCGCAAATCAATGCGTACTCCTGGCACTGGGGTTTTTACGGCCAGGACGAATGGCAGGTCAATCGTCATCTAACGCTCAGCTTCGGATTGCGATGGGAACTGCTCCCGGCGTTTATTGAGAATTCAGGCGACTTGGCCAGCTTTGACCCGCGAATCAACAGCATCGTGGTGCCGGACAAATTCTTTACCACGGTGGCCAATAGTCCGCTCCTTACCACCGTTTACAACGGAGTTCTTGAATCGTTCAACGGCTGCTCACTTCCCAACCGAAATCCCGCACTGGCGTGTACGAATGTGGTAGCGGCCAGCAAAGCCGGCCTTCCCCAAGGTCTCCGGCATACGCCCATGCATGATTTCGACCCGCGGATAAGTGCCGCATTCCGACCATTCGGCGATGACAATACTGTGATTCGCGCGGGGTTCGGCCTGTTCACGGCGACAACTCTTGGCCCGATGTCTTTCAACAACGCTGGTGTCGGTCTCTCGGATCTGCTTTCCTTCCCCAATTCTGTTAAGAATGGAGTTCCCGCGTTTCAGTTTCCGCACACCTCCGTTCCCGGCCTGATTTCCTTAGGCGGCGGTTCCTTTGAAGAGGGAAACGATCCGAATTTCAAGGATCCAACCTCAGCGCAATGGAACTTGACCGTTGAGCGGCAGGTAACCGCAGATACGGCAGTCCGCGTCAGCTATGTCGGCCAAGGTACCTGGCATCTTCCGATCACGGTGGATCTGAACCAAATTCCGGCCAGCACGACTCCATACGTGCCGGCGAATGGCTGGGCGGACCCACGCTCTCCCTATCAACAGTTCGGCATGTTGATGTATGCGCAAAGTATCGGAAACGCAAACTATCAAGCCGGTACTGTAGAAGTCCAAAACAGAACTTCTCACGGATTATCTTTCTTAGGCAGCTACACCCTGGCGAAAAGCATCAGCAATGCCCAGGGAACAGATGCGCCCACGGCATTTGCCGGCGAAGAGCCCTACGCCGTCGAAATTGCTAATCGTTTCAACCTCCGTTATGACCGAGGAAACGTGGTGGGAACGCCCCGGCAACGCTTTCTGCTCAGGGGCAGTTATCAATTGCCGTACGGACGGAATCGGCTGTGGAGCGGCGGAGGCAGGTTCCTCAACGGCATTTTTGGCAACTGGAACTTCAGCACGGTTACGCTGCTGCAAACTGGTCAGTGGCTGACTCCTACAATGAATCCCGCCGACGATCAATCGAACACTGACCTGAACAACGAGAGATATCTCGGAGGGGCCGTGGCCAGGCCCGATTGTGTGGGTAATCCAATTCCTGCGAACCGGTCGCCCCAGGCTTATTACGCTCTTGGCGCCTTTGCTGTGCCGCCTCTCAACGCGGGACGCTTCGGGTCTTGTGGGTTGGGGATATTGCAAGGCCCGGGAGAGATCAACGTAAATACCGGTCTTGCCAAGGAAGTTTCCTTCAAAGAACACTATCGTTTGCGGTTTGAAGCCACGTTTACCAACGTGCTGAATCACACGAACTTCGCGCCTCCGGCGTTGAACATCAGCAACGCAAGCACCTTTGGCGTATTGGACGCCACATTGCCACAAGGACTTGGTGGAAACCGGACCGGGCAACTCGCAGTGCGGTTGGATTTTTAGGAGCCAGCTGAAATTTTCGATGGGGTTGCCCCACCCTTATCCGCGTCCTTTGCGGATAGGTTGGGCAGGACAAATCCCAAGATTGACTCGAGTTTGAAAAATCCTGACTCCCACCCTGCCGCTCCAAAACCGGTCGCGACAAGGGTGGGGCATCCCCAATAGAATTATTCCGTCGAGGCTGGGCCAGCCCCGAAACCGCACTGGGCAACTCGCCGTGCGCTTGGATTTCTAGGAGTCGGGCGGCGGCCACGTTTGGTGGAAGTTGTAACTCGGAAAACGAGCACTCAGTTTCGATCTGGGGTGCCCCATGTTTGCCCGGTTTTGGCAAACGTGGGATCCGGCCCGAAGGCGGGAACTTCGCATGACCCCAGGTTAGCTCGCAAAATCGGCTCGCGGAACCTGGGCCACCGGCCTCGACCCACTCTCTACGTCCCCACTCAGCCAACACCGGGCTTGAGCGGGCCACCCGCGCGGCTGGTGTTGCTATCTATCCAACTGTTTCTTGTCCATCGTCTTGAACACTGCTTCGATCGTCTGCTCCGTAATCGGGGACAGATCGTTGGAGGTTCCCCATGGGGCGCTAGCCATTACATCTGCCAACAAGTGGAAGTTTCTCGCTGTCAACCGAAAATCTTTGCGATGTTTGTGTAAGAAAGAGTTGACAGCGAAGAAGGCAGTCCTGCAGCCCACTGGGCCATAAGCACCGCCCATGTTAGGGTCTGTCTCGCAGGTCAGCTCCGCCTCAGCAATTTTGTCCTGCACGTACTGATCCCACTCCTGCCGGGCCTTCTTCCTCTCGTTGTGTCGCTTGATCGCTGCTGCTATTACCTCGCCGAGAGCGGTGCCAACGACCTGCCCCGCTTCGTAGTTTCTTTCGATTCGCACCCGGCTCGTATTGTCGCTGTTATACGTCGTGCAGGAAAGACTACCGCCTATGCTCGTGCAGTACGACTGCGATGATGACCCATCGCCGCCATAGCTAGTGCAAGCAATATTTCCGCCAAAATTAGAGCAGTAGGTTTGCACCTGAGCCGGTGCCGGAACAAATAAAGTAAACGCCACAACCACCGCAGCCACAAGCTGCTTCATTTGGCCTCCCATTTATCGTCGGCCTGCGCGATATGTCGAAGCACGCTGCTCGCATATTCGGCATCACCGAGGCGGGCTGCATCTGCAATATGCACCCTATCGGCTTGCGATGATGTCATAACTCGGCGGAAGCCAGTATCGCCTGTGAGGAAATGCAGGTCTGGAACAGCCAAGTAAATGAGACTCTCTTCATCGACGGTGTCATTCGAGTGCTTGTGAATGTTGTAGTTGTGGTGCCCCACCGCCGCTCGAAGTCTTTGGTTCCCGAAGACGTAGTATGCGTTAAGGGATTTTGCCACAAAATCAATATCCACCTTCTCTTCATCGAATCCCGCCCTCCGAGCGATGCAACGGGCGAACTTCGCCCTGTGCTCGAATTCGGACGGCCAGCCCCCAGATTTGACGCTATCGCGAAGCAGAGAAAAAACCGCGTCGGCCTCGCCTTTCATTATCTCGAACATGGATCGCGCCTCTATGCCTTCGTCCCTCAGATGCTCGGCTGTCGCCGCATCCAGTACATTGAGCACGAGGTTCGTCAACGCCGGAGTAATTGTGTTCTCGCGTTGCGGCAGGTCGAAGAGGGAAATCCGAAAAAAATCGTCACTCCACGGAAGTAATGGCATACCGATACCCGCACTATCGTGAACACGGCGAAGAGACCGAAATGCTGCGAACGCTTCTCCGCGACCGTCGGTGCCGAGCTGAGAGGCGAGTTCCAAAACGACTAGGGGCGACAAAACAAGTCTGTCCTGTAGGTCTTCTGGTAGATCAGCATCAGCGAAGGCAGACCCGAAGCGACGAAGCACATTCGTATCCGTGTAGATTCTGGCCATGAACATTCCCCGCAGTTTCCATTAGCGAAGTTTAGCGCGAGGTTTTATTGTCGCCCATCAAATTTTTTGAGGGGGCTGGCCCAATCTTTCCTCATTTGAAACTGCGGTTGCCCCACCCTTGTCGCGCCTAGTTTTGGGAGCGACAGGGTGGGAATACAATAACCCGCATGGCAGTAAAACCCAAGCGTTTCCAGCACCAGCGTTGTCTGCATTTCATCACCTTCAGTTGCTATCAGCGGACAAAGCTGCTGGATTCGGCGGCGCGAGACACCTTCGAGCA
>DASPSE010000379.1:0-2298 GCA_035624085.1 Terriglobales bacterium | reverse complement strand
GTGTCGGCGGGGCGATCCCTCAAGGCTAATTGAGTTGCCTGACAAGGTACAAATGGGATAGAACAGCTCAGTCTCGGACGAACTCCGTTGGCCGGTTTTGGACTGATCATGAATGGCCGCTTTTGAGGTGATCACCGAGGTTCGTGTCACAATGGAGTCCACGATACCTCTGGCAACGTCGGCGCGGGGAACGCCGCGCCCGATCAGTCCCACCACTTCCGATTCCGCAAATACGGCGCAAGTACTGCTGATCGAGTATCCCTGACCGGAGGATTGAACAAGCGCGTCGAACTCCTCAAGTCTGCAGGCCAGCGCCATTGCCATCACTTCGACAAACCGGCCGGTGCCGGCGGCACATTTGTCGTTCATCTCAAAACGCTGCAGACGGCCCATGGGATCCAGCGAAATCGCTTTCGTGTCCTGACCGCCAATATCGATGACGGTACGGCAAGCCGGGTACAGCGACCGTGCTCCCACGGCGCTGGCTTTGATTTCAGACACAACTCCCGCGGCAATGTTCCGGGCCAGGAGATGCCGGCCGTAACCGGTGGCCACTATCGAGTTGTAGACCTCATCGGCCAGCAGTTCCCGGCAGATCGCCAAGGGATCGAAAGAATTCTCCCGCTTCCGTGAGGTAACGAGCTGGCCGTCCTGCAAGATGGCCAGCTTTACCGTCCTGGAACCAATGTCGATCCCCGCAGTCCTCATGGGCGCAAGCGCTCCACGAAGGCTTCCACCCGGGTGCGAATCTGGGCGGCATCTTCCTGACTGTAATCGGTCTCAAGCCGTAAGGTGGGAACATCTGTCTGTTCCAGTTGTTGCACTATCGGACCGGCTTCCATCTGATACGGCTGGCAGAATTGGATGGCATAGTGAATTACGCCGTCGGCCTTACGTTCTTTTTGGATCTCGCGAACATAGTTCAGCCGCGAAGGATTGGGCGTGAACACGGCGCAGTCGATTTCGAGATACCGCTCCGCCAGCAGATCGAGAATCTCTTCCACGCTGCGTCCGGTTTCTGGCGTTAACCATCGCGTGCTGCGTTCGCCAACGCAACTCTCCTCTCCGACGATCACCGCGCCGCTGGATTCCACGATGGCCGGAACTTTCCAATTGGGGATTGCCATCGGACAGCCGGAAACGATCACTCGCGGAGTTCCAAGACGAAACACCCCTTCCCTCCGTGCCGCCCGCTGTTCGAGTTCGTCGCAGAGCTTATTGACCGCTTCCGTGAAGCGAACCGGGTCATCATAGAAGGAGATCTGTGAAATGAGTAAGGCATCCAGCCCGGAAATCGGGGCGGGATCGGCCCGGCGTACTGCCGCAAGCCGCTTAAGGGCTGCGCGCTTCGTGTTCACCGTAGCTACCGCGCTTTGCAGTTTCTTCAGTTCCAGCGTGCGCCCGCTCAGTTGCTCCAGATGCTTTGCGAACCGCCGGTATTCCGCCCGCATCAGCGCCTTGCCGGCTTCGCTCTTTACCTGGGGCAAATCCATGACGTAAAGGCTGGGGATGAACTGGCGCAAGATCTCGTAGGCTTTCTTCTTGCCGTCGCAGGTGTTTTCGCCCACCACCAGGTCGCAAGCCTCCACATACGGACAAACCTTGCCCAGCTTGAAACCAAAGGCGGATTTGATCAGCGCGCAGGTGTTGCGCGGGAGAACCTGGTCGACCAGTTCGGTAGCGAAATCCGCACCTGTACACAGGCCGACCGAGATGCCATCGACTGCCAGAATGAGTTCTTCGGGCACAAAGGCGCAATAAGAACCGACCACCTTTCGGCCCTCCGCTTTGGCATCCAGCAGTTCCTTGATGCGGAGGCCGTGCACTTCGCTCATGACAAAGTCGAAGTACTTCATGCCCTCCGGGCGGTTGGGTTGCGACATGAACAGATTGCCATATGCCGTGCCCAGGACAGCAAGCAGGCCATCATGTGCCGGGAGGTCCAGACCCAAGCTGGACCACATATCACGATAATCGCTCATCTTCTTTTTCCTCCTGCCGCAACGGGCGGCGTTCCACCTTCTGCCGCTTGAGGCATCTCCATGCCGTGGTCCGGAGTGCCGAATTCACGGCGCCTCGCAGAAGGCGTGTCGGTTGATTTCGAGTCGGGAGATGACGCCGGACCGACGCTAGCGGGACAACGCTCAGGTAAAGCCGGAGGACGGGAGAGTGGACGCGGTCAGCTTCATGGGACTCTACTGGTAACCCAATTGCCGAATTCAAGCAAGGGGTTTTCTTCCTTTCCTGGTCCCGCGTGCGCTTCCGACGGGGAGTCACCCCTAGCACGTGCGGCAGTTG
>DASPSE010000345.1:0-2023 GCA_035624085.1 Terriglobales bacterium | reverse complement strand
AGCTTGACCACCCTGAAATCCGCCGGGGAAGCCTCCGGTGCCGGTTGCTCCGGCGCGAGCATAAGCTTCGGCCGCGGCTGGATCAATGTTGTCCGAATAGAAACCGACCTGGTCGTAGATTTTGCGCTTCTTGGGATCGCTCAGAACATCGTTGGCTTCGGAGAGGGCTTTGAATTTTTCTTCCGCCGACTTGTCCCCCGGATTGACATCGGGATGATATTTTCGCGCAAGCTTGCGGAAGGCTTTCCTGATGTCGTCGGCCGACGCCGACTTCTTGACCCCGAGAATCTCGTAATAATCTTTCTTGGTGGTGGTGGGCATCTATGCTGCAATCTACATTATCATTTGTCATCCTGAGCGAAATTGTCGTTCGCAACGCGAACGGCAATGCAGTCGAAGGACCGCATGCCAGCAGGTCTCGGCATTGGCCCTACAGGGAGTTCTCTCAACGAACGTCCGCTTCACCGCGAGAATGCCCTTTCATGTTCATCTTCATTCCCAGCAGGTAAGGGGTCCTTCGACTCCGCAGCGGCTTCGCTGAGGGAAGCCGCCGCTCCGCTCAGGATGACAAGTGTCTGAGTTCGGTAGAGTTTGCCATCTTCCACTTCACCGCATCCACATACACCGGCATTTTCTGCATTCCGTCCGCCGTGGGCGCAAACACGAAATAGCGGTTTTCATGTTCTACAAACGCCAGGAAATATTCTTGTCCTTTGACTTCAAACCTCAACTTAGGTTCCCCTTTCTACTTCTGAAAATCAAGCCACGGATTCAGAAGGAACACTGCCCTTCGATCCGTGGCCATTCATCGCGGGCAAGAATGCCCGCGCTACACGATCTAAGCTAGAAGCTAGCAGCTAGTAGCTTATTTTTTATCCTCCACATCCACGTACTCGGCGTCGATCACGCCTTCATCCTTCTTCTTGGCTTCGCCGTTGCCACCTGGCGTCGGCCCCGCTCCCGCCTGCGGACCCGCTCCCGGCGCCGCCTGCGACTGTGCCGCCTTGTACATCTGCTCGGCCAGCTTGTGCGATGCCTTGGTTAGGTTCTCGCGCGCCCGATCCATCGCGGCCTTGTCGCCGCCTTCGAGCGCCTTCTTGGCATCGGCCACAGCGTTCTCGACATCGCCGCGCTCCGACCCCGAGATCTTGTCGCCATGCTCCTTCAGCATTTTCTCCACGCTGTAAACCATGGAGTCGAGCTGATTGCGCGCCTCGATCTCATCGCGCTTAGCCTTGTCTTCGGCCGAGTGCGAGTCGGCTTCCTTCGCCATGCGATCGACTTCCTCTTTGCTCAGACCCGAAGACGACGTAATCGTGATCTTCTGGTCTTTGCTCGTGGCCATATCTTTCGCCGTCACGTTGAGGATGCCGTTCGCATCGATGTCGAACGTCACCTCAATCTGCGGCACGCCCCGCGGAGCCGGGGGAATCCCGGTCAGATGGAACTTGCCCAGCGTGCGGTTCTGCGCCGCCATCGGCCGCTCGCCCTGCAGCACATGCACTTCGACGGAAGTCTGACTATCGGCCGCAGTCGAAAATGTTTCCGTCTTGCGCGTCGGAATCGTGGTGTTCCGCGGAATCATCGGCGTCGCCACCCCGCCCAGCGTTTCGATCGAAAGCGTCAGCGGAGTCACGTCGAGCAGCAGCAGGTCCTTCACTTCGCCCTTGAGCACGCCGCCCTGAATCGCCGCGCCGACCGCGACCACTTCGTCTGGATTCACGCTCTTGTTGCCTTCCTTGCCGAACAGCTCCTTCACCAGCGCCTGAATGCGCGGCATGCGCGTCTGTCCGCCGACCAGCACCACTTCGTTGATCTTCGACGCATCGACTCCCGCATCCTTCATGCACTGCTTGCACGGTCCAACCGACCGCTGAATGATGTCTTCGACCATCGACTCGAACTTCGCCCGCGTCAGCTTTTTCACCAGGTGTTTCGGACCCGACGCATCCGCCGTGATGAAGGGCAGATTGATCTCCGTCTCCATCGTGGTGGAGAGCTCAATCTTGGCGCGCTCCGCCGC
>DASPSE010000344.1:0-5160 GCA_035624085.1 Terriglobales bacterium | reverse complement strand
CCCGAACGCGCCGATTGCTGGGCCATGCTCTCGTGGCTGTACCGCGCCGAGTACTCACACGGATTCAATGTGCGTCCCGACCCCTTGGGCCGTGCGCTGGCGGCGGCGCGGCACGCCGTTGACCTCGCGCCCTCCAATCAACTCGCCCACGCGGCTCTGGCGTCCACCCTGTTCTACCGACGCGAATTCGCCGCTTGCCGCGTTGCGGCCGAGCGCGCCGTCGCTCTTAACCGGATGGAGGGATATACGACCGCTTTTGTGGCCATGCAGATTGCATTCTCCGGCGACTGGGAAACCGGTTGTGGCTTGGCGGAACGGTCCACACAGCTCAATCCCAATCATCCCGGTTGGTACTGGCTCCCTCTGGTCTTCAACGCCTACAGGCAGCGCGATGGCGCGCGTGCTCTGGAGTTCGTCCTCAAGGTCAACATGCCCGAGTTCTGGCTCGCCCAGCTTGCGCTCACTGTCATCTACGTCCAACTGGGAGAGATGGAACATGCCCGCGTTGCGGTACGTGACCTGCTCACGATTCGTCCGAACTTCGCATCTATCGCGCGAGAAGAGCTCGAGAAATGGTGGCTGCCGGACATGGTCGAGCAAATGCTCGGCGATCTTGGCAAAGCGGGGCTGGAGGTTGACGATCCCGCCAAACCGGCTTCCATCGCTGCGGCTGCTACCGCCACGGCTACAGGATCGGGCGCGATGCGGGCTGATGAAGGCTTCTGGGTCGCGGTGCTGCCGTTCAAATACACGGGCAGCAACGCCGACCTGAAGGCTCTCGCCGAAGGATTGTCGGAGGAAGTCATCACCGGGCTTTCGCGCTTCTCCTACCTGCACGTGATCGCGCGTGGATCGACGGCGAAATATTCCAGCGAATCAGGAGATGTCCGCGTCATCGGCAAGGAACTGGGCGCTCGCTATGTGATGGAAGGCAGCCTGCGCCAAGCTAGGAAAAAACTGCGGCTTGCGGTGCAACTGGTGGATACCGTCTCTGGAGCGCATCTCTGGGCGGAGAACTATGAGCGTAGCTTCAGTCCCGAAGCAGTATTTGAGATCCAGGACGACCTGGTTCCGCGAATCGTCGCCACCGTCGCTGATGCTCACGGCGTTCTGCATCGCGCAATGAGCCAGGCCGTGCGCAGCAAAAGTCCCGAGGAACTGACCGCGTACGAGGCATTGCTGCGCACGTTGACTTTCGCCGAGCGCATCAGCGCCGAGGAGCACGCCATCGCCCGGACTTGCGCCGAACGCGCCGTCCAGTTGGCCCCCAATTTCTCGCAGGCCTGGGCGGTGCTTGCTCAGGTATACGCGGCCGAGTACGGACACCTTTTGAACCCGCAGCCGGAACCCCTGGAACGCGCCCTGAAAGCCGCGCAGCGCGCCGTGGACGCCGACCCTGCCAATGCCGGCGGGCACTGCTCCCTCGCCTACGTACTGTTTTTGCGGAAGCAATTCCAGGCCTTCCGAATCGCCGCCGAACAGGCGTTGGAACTCAATCCGAATGCTGCTGGGGGAGGCGCAGTGCTCGGGCTCTGCATGGCCTACTCCGGGGACTGGGAGCGCGGCTGCGCGGTCGTAGAGAGAGCCATCCAAATCAATCCCCGCCTTCCCGGTTGGTGTCGGTTCCCGGCGTTTTACAACGCATATCGCAAGCGGGATTACCAAGAGGCGATACGGATCGGTCTGAAGCTCAATCTTCCCGGTCTCCCAGCTGCCCATTCCGCGATGGCAGCCGCCTACGGTCAAGCTGGAGACCTTCCGGCGGCGCAAAAAGAGCTGCAGGAATTGCGCCGGGTTATGCCAAACACGGCCGATGTCCTGGAGCGCATCCGGCGATGGCAACTTCCAGAAATGGTCGACCACATTGTTGACGGCCTGCGCAAGGCGGGCCTGGACGTCCCTGATGAGCCGCCCACGACCTCCGCGAACTCGGAATCCAAGTGACAGCCCATACACTTTCGTTTGGGGGTCGGTCGGCCACCACGCTTTCCCTCGCGCACGGCTCTCTCGGCCACGCCCATCAGACCTCCCGCGAACCCGCGGGAGTGAGCTGCCGGATTTAACGGGCACTAATCAAGAGAGCCGACGCCATGCCTCTGCCGGTTACGATCCTGCCCGTGACTTGAACACGAATTGCAGGGTCTTAGTTTCGTTGCTCCCCACCGTGATCTTCTGGGTGGCCGTCCCCAGCTTTTCGTGCCA
The DNA here is from genome assembly GCA_035624085.1 of Terriglobales bacterium. Taxonomy (GTDB): domain Bacteria; phylum Acidobacteriota; class Terriglobia; order Terriglobales; family Acidobacteriaceae; genus JAFAGX01. The sequence goes on along the minus strand of DASPSE010000344.1, from coordinate 2,958 downwards.
CGCCTCGATCGTGTAGGTCCCCGCCGGCAGGTTACTTAGATCGAAGCTTCCGTCCTTGCCCGTCACCGTAAAATACGGGTGCTTGAAAACCGCCAGATAACTCCGCATCCAGGGATGCACGTTGCACTTCAGAGGAATACCCACTTCCTCGCGGGGGAAGGTTGCTTCCACCGTGGTTCCCGGAGCCTGCGCCTTGTTCCACTCGCGATTGTTAGCCGGCTGAGGATGAATATTGTGCGCGCACGCGTCGCTGTTAACCACCTTGAACTCTTGGTTCACTCGAAAAGCCAATACATGCGGCTGGTACAGGCAGCCTTTCTGCTCGATTACTGCCGGTTGCGCCGGCACTTCAAAGGTGCGGTCGCCCAGGCCATCGGCGACAAACACCACCACGTTTTGCAGATCGCCGTTCTTGTCTGCCACGATCTCCTCCGCCGACACCGCTGTGTTATGCTGCCGGGCGCAGACCGGGTCAGACGTCATGTTAATGCGCGCGGGCGTGGGCAGCGCACCCTCAAGCTTCACTGTGCCCTTTACTGCGGCGGTATCCGTTCCACTTTTCGCAGGCGTCGAGGAGGGAGCCGCGCCCACAATTGCGACCGCCAATGTGATTACGACAATCAGGTAGTTTCTTTTCATACCACACCAGCCTTTTCTGCACGCACTAACCAACGCGTGCTACCTAGTTTTCGTTTGCTCGATCGCGACCTTGGTCCAAGCACAATAGGACCTCGACGGTTGGCTTTCCGCGGCGGGCCAGGCGGTGACTTACCGGCAACTGAAATTGAACGGGGCACTCACCGTGAAGGGAACTTCCACAAACGACAACCGCCGCTACGACTCGCCTACGAGAAATGCTCCGCATGGAGCACCGCCCAGTCTGGAAGACGACCCGTCAGAGATCAGCTCGACCTTCCGTACGTCTCAAATACTTGCTCGAACATCTCTCTTAATGACCCAAGGATCAGTGATCCAGGTCACGGTTCAATGTGAGGTGCCTCTCTAGAGATCTTTCGATTCCGCCGCCAGCGCGCCGCCTGGAGCGCTGCCTTATGGGCAAACCAGCGTCTTCGGCTGCACGACTACGGAGATTCCCTGCCCCGGTGTCCGCCGCCCTGTTCCGTTCCGGTTTCGTAACAATTTGGCGAGAGTCGCGCGACACCGCTTGCGGATTGGGAGAATTGAACTTCCAGTCCGGTGGATCGCAGCGAACAAAACGAACTTCCGAGAAACACCCGGCGATACCAGCGATATGAGATCGACAGTGAACTCATTGCAGCCATGCTGGGGACGGAGCGCCGTGAGTTGCGGGGGCGCGCGCTCAACATTAACGAAGGTGGAATCGGGGGAGTGTTTGCCAAAGAAATCGATGTCGGCATATCTGTAAACTTGCAATTCTCAGTGCCAGTTGTAACCAGCCCAGTTCGGGTTCATGGGGTCGTTCGCAATCGCACCGGGTACCGCTACGGATTTGAGTTCGTGGATTTAACTCAGGAACAGCGCGAAACCATAAGCCGGACCTGCAAGACCCTGGGTCTCTTCAATCGCGCGTGAACGCTATGCAAGCTTCGCGTAGTCCCCTATGGAAAGCTCGTTTTTCTGTACATGTCGCCGGTTACACGTCTACAATGCACACGCCTCTCTCAATTCAGGTTCAGGAAAATTACAGAATGGTGGGTAGTTCAGATTGATAAGGAGAAACTGTGATGCGGCCTTCGAGGATTCCCGCATGCATCTTCATTATTCTGGGGCTTTTCGCATTGGGCGCGAGAGCTTTCGCCCAGGCACCCGAATCGGGCCAGCATATCGTGATCGCTGCCAGCACCGTGCTTGATGGCAAGGGCGGCACATTGCACGACGTTCGCATCGCGATCCAAGGCTCCAAAATCGTTGGCGTAACTCCGGAGGCCACAGGGCCAGTCGATTACGATCTGCGCGGCCTCACCGTGTTGCCCGGCTGGATCGACGCGCATGTGCACATCACGTGGATCTTCGGCAAAGATGGCAAGAATGGGGGCACCGAGGGCGCCACGCAAGAAGATGCGTATAAAGCGGCGTCGAACGCATGGCTGACGCTGATGGCGGGCTTCACGACGGTGCAAAGTGTGGGTGCACCGAACGATGTACCACTGCGCGATGCGATTTCACAGGGAATACTGCCCGGGCCACGCATCCTTACTGCAGTCCAGCCGCTTGAGGGCAAAGGCGAGGCGACGGGAACACCGGATGAAATTCGCGCTTTTGTAAGAAAGCAAAAAGCCGCCGGAGCGGACGTAATCAAAATTTTTGCCTCAAAATCGATACGCCTGGGCGGTGGGATGACGCTTTCGCAAGAACAACTGAACGCCGCCTGCGATGAAGCGAAAAAGCAGGGCCTGCGCACGCTTGTGCACGCATATAAAGATGCAGTCCGTGCCGCGACGCTGGCCGGTTGCACTGAAATCGAGCATGGCACGCTGGCGAGCGATGACGACTTGAAACTGGTGGCGGAGAAAGGCGTGTATTTCGATCCGCAGTGCGGGCTCGTGCTTGAAAATTACATGCTCTACAAGGATAAATATCTGGGCACATCCGGCTACACCGAGGAGGGATTCAAAGCCATGGAGACGATCATTCCTCTGGACCACGAGATCGTGCAGCACGGTGCGAGAACTACAGGGCTCAAAATGGTCTTCGGTACGGACGCGGTGGCGGGCGCGCACGGACGCAACGCGGAGGAGTTTATCGATCGCGTGCGCGACTGTGGCGTGGAGCCGATGGCGGCCATGGTCTCTGCCAATTCGCTGGCTGCAGAGGCGCTGGGCATGAGCGATCAGTTTGGCTCGATTGCTCCCGGCTTGCAGGCAGACATCATCGCGCTCGATGGCGATCCACTGCGAGATATCACCGCGGTTCGGCGGGTTCTGTTTGTGATGAAGGGCGGGTTTGTTTACAAGAACTCCGCTCGCGGCGTGATTC
>DASPSE010000341.1:0-4056 GCA_035624085.1 Terriglobales bacterium | reverse complement strand
CCCGACCGTCAGTCGCTATGCGCAACACACCGAGGGACCCTGCGCGGGGCAGAATCTAATGCCTCTATCACCGAGCTACGACTACCGCCTGGTAGCGCTGTCCGTCGCCATCTCGATTCTAGCTTCCGGAGCAGCCCTGGATTTTGCCGAGCGCGCGATTGCCGCTGCGGGCTTTGCACGACGCGCGTGGTTGGTGGGGAGCGCAATTGCCATGGGAAGCGGCGTCTGGGCGATGCACTACACCGGCATGCTGGCTTACCGGCTTCCGCTTGAGGTTCGTTATCACCTGCCTACCGTGGGAGTATCACTCGCAGCGGCGATTGTCGCGTCTCTAGCCGCCTTGTTGGTAATCAACCGTGAACACGTCAGGTTGCGGCGTGTGCTCCTAGGAAGCCTTTGCATGAGTGCCGGGTTCGTGCTCACGGACTATACCGGAATGGCGGCCCTGCAACTGACAGCCATATACCACTACCATGTGGGCTTGGTCGCGTTGTCCGTGGTATTGGCGGAGATCACCTGCCTGGCAGCCCTTTGGGTGTTCACTTATTTTCGTGACTGCAGACGCGGCGAGTGGCTTCTGAAAGTAGGCAGTTCGGTCTTGATGGGATTAGCGATCTCCACCACGCACTACACCAGCATGGCCGCGGTGACATCCACGCCGTTTGGCCGTTCCCCCGATCTTTCAGGGTCGTGGGCAATCTCGAGCCTAGCAACCTCTGCCATTATCCTGATTACGCTGATCATCCTGGGTTCGGCGCTGCTCGCTTCCCTGGTGGACCGCAGTTTCTCCTCCCAGGCGCAGGAAATTCTGCGGTTGCAGCAGAATCTGCTTTCCCAACACAACGCCGTGACCGAGGAAGCAGAGCGCGTGCGCCTGCTGCTCGATTCCACCGTGGAAGGAGTTATCGGCCTGGACTTGAGCGGTTGCTGCACGTTCTGCAACCTCTCCGCCCTGCAGCAGCTTGGGTATTGGTCTGAGCGGGAACTCATCGGAAATTCGGTTCACCAGCAGATTCATCACTCCCGGGCCCTTGGGATGGCCTACCCCAAGTCGGAATGCCCGTTTTTGCAGTCCCTGCAGAAAGGCGAACCGCTGCACGTGGACGACGAAATCTTTTGGAGAGCGGATGGCTCGTACTTCCCCGTTGAAGTCTGGTCTCACCCGGTCCGTCAAGACGGCACGCTGATTGGAGCAGTTCTCACCTTCTGGAACACGGGCCAGAGGAAAGCTGCCGAAGCGGCCCAGAGGCGATCGGAGCAACTGTTCAAGTCGATAGCCGAAGTCAGCGCCGATCTGATTGCCGTGGTAGATAAGAGGGGAAATCGAATCTACAACAATCCGGCCTACTACCGCGTGTTTGGTTACACGGCGGAAGAGTTGAAGAACACCGTTGCATTTGACCAAATCCATCCAGACGATCAGGAAATGGTGAAGCGCACGGCTACAGAGTCATGGCAGACCGGGGTCGGCAAGATGATTGAGTACCGGATGCGCTGTAGAGATGGCAGCTACCTGACCGTAGAATCGCACGCCAGCTTCATTCGCAATTCTCAGGGAGAGGTTGAAGCCTTCGTTATCTCGGCCCGCGACATCAGCCAGCGCAAGCTGGCGGAACAAGCGCAAAAACTGGAATCCATCGGTCAACTTGCGGCGGGAATTGCGCACGAAATCAACACACCGGTGCAGTACCTCTCCGACAACGTGCACTTTTTGCAGGATGCGTGGAGTCAGCTCCAGGCCCGAGTCAGCGCGGGCCTGCGGCCTGCGGGCCAGACTGCTCGGAATGGAAACGACGACCAAGCCGCGCCGGTTGCCGCCGCCGATCCTGGCCCTGATCTTGCTTGGCTGCAGGACCAAGTGCCCAAGGCGATTGAGCAATCGATCGACGGGATTCATCGCATCAGCAAGATTGTGGGCGCGATGCGAAAGTTTTCCCATTCCGATAGCGGCGAAAAGTCTTACGTCGACATCAACGATGCCTTGGAAACCACGATGACCGTAGCCCGCAACGAACTGAAGCACATCGCAGATGTGGAAACGAATTTCCAGAGCGACTTGCCGGCGGTCGAATGCCTATGCGGTGAAATGAATCAGGTGTTCCTGAACCTCATTGTGAATGCCGCCCACGCCATCCGTGACGTGTGCAAACAGCAGGAGCGGCGAGGCAAGTTGCTGCTCTCCACGCGAACCATACAGGAGGACGTGCAGATCGAAATCAAGGACAACGGAACAGGCATTCCGGACAAGGTGCGGGCGCGTGTTTTCGAACCGTTTTTCACCACAAAGGAGGTTGGCAGAGGCACCGGGCAAGGGCTGACGATTTGCTATGACATCGTGGTGCACAAGCACGATGGCAAAATCTGGTTCGAGACCGAACTCGGCCAAGGCACAACCTTTTTTGTTCGAATTCCCATCAAGGCGCGCAAACAAAGAAATGTGGAGGCGAAATGAATCACACTTCCGATCACGCGTCGTCCCAAACCGCGCGACCGCGGGTTCTTTTCGTTGACGACGAACCCTACGTGCTGGAGGGCATTCAACGTTCCCTGTACAAGGAGTTTCACACTGACCTGGCCGGAGGCGGTGAAGAGGGCCTGCTCAAACTTCAAGAGAATGGTCCCTACTGCGTCGTAGTGTCGGACATGCGCATGCCCGGCATGGACGGCGCGGAGTTCCTCTCCAAAGTTTACGACCGCGCGCCCGATTCGGTGCGAGTGATGTTGACCGGCTATGCCGACGTACAAGCGGCCATGCGGGCGGTGAATCAGGGAAGGATTTTCCGCTTCCTCAATAAGCCCGTTTCACCGGAAGAATTGATCGTGACCTTGCGGGCCTGCATCGATCAATACCGGCTAGTCCACGAGGGAAAGGATGCGCTGGAAAATACGCTCGCAGATACGGTGCGAGTGATGACTGAAGTCCTGAGTTTGTCCGATCCAATAGCATTCAGCCAAGGGTCGCGCATTCGCAAATACGTGAAGCACATGGCAGCGCATCTCGGCCTTAAGGAGATATGGCGATTCGAAATCGCGGCTATGCTCTCCCAATTAGGATGTGTGACTTTGACGCCTGACCTGCTGGAAACGGTTCACGCCGGCCAGCGGCTTTCTCCCGAAGACCAGCAGAGGTTCAATGGACATCCGGAGATCGGGCACGATCTGCTGATTAATGTTCCTCGTCTCGAAAGTGTCGCGGAGATGATCCGGATGCAGAGCGATCCAGTCGCCAAGATAACAGCCGCAAGTACTGAGGTGGTCCGGAACGGAGCTCAATTGCTGAAGGTCAGTTTGGCTTTCGACCGCTTGCTGAATGCCGGAGCTACTCAGTGCGAAGCGCTCGAGAAACTGAGCGGCGATCCCCTAGAATTTGACCAGAAATTTGTTTCTGCGCTGGTGGACCTGCCTGTAACGGCGGAGACGACCGAGATACGGGCGGTCAAAGTCCTTGACCTGTGCTCCGGCATGATCATCAAAGAGGACCTGCGCACCAAAGATGGTGTTCTTCTTGTTGCCAAGAACCAGGAAGTGAGCTTCGCCACCGTAAGGCGCATCCAGAGCTTCAGTCAACGCGGAGCGGTGGAAGGCGAGGTTCGGGTCGGGATGCCTCACGCTGCCAGCGCGGCCGCTGGAAAAAACTGACCACCGTTACGCAGCTCACGGGTGGGGCAAATCATCGCTTGAGCTCTCAGCGAGGGGAACCGGTCGTCCCGTACGCGTCGCGCATCTCAATTGACAAGAACCAGAATGGTAAATGGTGGGATGCGGGGATAATATTTTGAACGCCCGCGCTGGCTGGTAGCAGTATTCTGGTTTGTTCCCACATTCTCAGTGGGAAAATATGATCGATCTTGCACTAATGAAGTCCGTCGCGGAGCAAATGATGGCCGCCGCCAAAGTCACAGTCCACGGAAAAACTGTGCCCGTGGTTCGCACCAGCTATCAACGCCTGAGGACCGTGAGGTTCGACATGAACGGGCGGCAGTATCAGGCCATTGAACAAAATGCGGAGAAGCCCAGCCGATGGGCGCAGCTCGCGCGCGAGGGCCATCGAGTCGT
>DASPSE010000312.1:0-10049 GCA_035624085.1 Terriglobales bacterium | reverse complement strand
ATACGGCGCGATATATCCAGCCTCGCCGCCGCCCACATCGTACCAATCCTGACGATCGATCATGCCTTCGTTACTGCGGCTGGCAATGGCAACCGTGCCGGAATCCTGCTGCGAGCCATAGACGAAGTAAGGCGAGCGGGTATCCGTGATCACGTGATAGAACTGCGCGGTCGGCTGATTATTCTCCTGGCTCCAGGTCTTGCCGCCATCCAGGCTCACGGTGACGCCGCCGTCATTGGAGACGATCATGCGGTTCGAATTCTTGGGATCAATCCACATTCCGTGATTGTCGCCGTGTGGCACCTTGACCTTGTTGAAGGTATGCCCGCCGTCGGTCGATTTGTAGAATTCCACGTTTGCGATGTAAACCGTATCGGGCGATTGCGGATCGGCAATGATGTGCATGTAATACCAGGCCCGCTGCCAAAATCCGCGGTTGTCATTGATCAATTCCCAGGTCTCGCCAGCATCGTCGGAGCGATACAGACCGCCTTCCTGCGCCTCAATCAAGGCGTACACGCGATCAGAATTGGATGACACGGCGATCCCAATTCGGCCATAAGGCCCTTTGGGCAGGCCGTGTTCAGTCAGCATTTTCCACGTTGTCCCACCATCGTTGGAGCGGTAAAACCCGCTGCCCGGGCCGCCGCTGGAAAGACTCCAAGGCGTGCGATGCGCTTCCCATAGCGATGCAAAAAGAATGTGCGAATTGTGCGGGTCGAAGGCAATATCGATTCCACCGGTGTTTTCGTCTTTGTAGAGAACCTTGTCCCAGGTCTTGCCTCCATCCATCGTGCGGAAAATGCCACGCTCGGAATTTGGGCCGTAGGGATGCCCCAACGCAGCGACATAAACGACATCCGCATTCTTGGGATCGACAATCAGCTTGCCGATGGCGCGCGAGTCGTGGAGCCCGACGTTCTTCCAGGTTTTTCCTCCGTCCACCGATTTGTAGACTCCGTCGCCATGAGAGATGTTGCCGCGAATGCAGGCCTCGCCCGTGCCGACGTAAACCACGTTGGGGTCCGATTGCGCAACCGCAATGCTTCCGATGGAGGAAACCGCTTCCTTGTCAAAGACAGAGGTCCAGGTCATGGCTCCGTCGGTGGACTTCCACACTCCACCGCCAGTCGCGCCAAAGTAGTACGTATTGGGGTCGCCGGGGATGCCGGCTGCGGTCAGCGATCGCCCGCCGCGAAAGGGCCCAATTAGGCGATACTTCATCCCTTTGAACTGCGGGTCTTCGTCGGTCTTTTGCGACGCGGCTTGCTGATCATCCGGCTGTTGCTCAGTCGGCTTGGGTTCTTTTGCCGTCTCACGCTGCGCGAAACTGTTGTGTGCGGCAGCCAGCGACAAAATCGTCAAACAGAGGACTCGACACACCGGCATTCTTGGAAGGGACATGGATTAAGACTCCTGCGTAAGTGACTGTTCATGTTACAGCGTAGAAGCGGTTCCGCGAAAGGGCCAGGAATTCAGCTCGATCCGGAGCGGGAAATGTAACGAAGGTCGATGCACCCGGCTCCTAAACTCGAGAATTTTTCTTCTCGAGCAAGGCGCGAGCAGTCTGCAATTCTCTCCGCTTCCCGGCATCGACCTTGGGATAGGCGAGTTTCAAATCTTCCAGCGTGTCTACAATCGCAGCCGCCACAACCACTCTGCTGAACCATTTGTTGTCGGCGGGAACCACATACCACGGCGCATGTTTGGTGGCGGTGTGGACGATCATCTCTTCGTAAGCGCCCATGTAGCTGTCCCAAAACTCCCGTTCACGGATATCGGCAGCCGAAAATTTCCAGTGTTTTTCTGGTTCGTCCAAGCGGTCGAGAAACCGCCGTTTCTGCTCTTTCTTGGAGAGGTTAAGGAAGAACTTGCGAACGAGGATTCCGTTCCGCGCCAGATACCGCTCGAATGCATTGATATCCTCGAAGCGTTCCTTCCAGATATCTTTCGTGACAAGAGACGAAGGAATCCTCTCGTGCTTCAAGGTCTCCGCGTGGACCCGGACCACGAGGACTTCCTCGTAGTAAGAGCGGTTGAAGATGCCGATGTGACCGCGCTCCGGCAGCCGCCGCATGCTACGCCATAGATAGTCGTGATTCAGCTCTTCTTCGGACGGAACTTTGAACGGATACACCTGGCAACCCTGCGGGTTAACCCCGGACATCACATGCTTAACGACTCCGTCTTTGCCCGCCGCATCCATGGCCTGCAGAATGAGCAGTACGCCCCAGCGGTCTTGGGCGTACAGCTTGTCCTGCAGTTCGGCCATGGAAGCGACACCGCGCGTCAGGAGCTCCTCCGCGTGGCCTTTGGAGTGCAAGCGTCCGGTGTCGGCCGGATCGAAATCCTTCAGGCGAAACTGCTTGCCGTCCTCTACCCGGTACGGGTTCGCCAGCTTGGTTGCCCAGCTCATCCTCACCTCCCATGGGACACTGTAACGAGTCTATAACACCAGTGTTCGACCGCTCGTCCGCTAGTGTCCTAATTCCGATTGCCTGACTGCTTTGCGCCCTTAGCGTCCTTTGCGATCTTCGCGGTCAAGAGCTTCTTACCGCAAAGGACGCTAAGAATTCGCCTAGGTCGCAGAGCGACTCCGAGTTAGGACACTACCGCTTGTCCGGTCTGGACCAGGACCGGCCCGGCCCTTAGTCTATAATTAAGACTCTTTCCTTTTGTTTTCTGGAGCCACAAGAAGATGATTCGATTTTTGCAGACCCCTGGGCCGATCAAGAAAGTCATTCTTGGTGGCCTGCTGACCATCATTTGCGTCTTCATGGTGATTACGCTCGTCCCTGGCTTTGGCAGTTCGAATTTCTTCGGCACAGCTGCCCCGCAGAGAGGCATCATCGCCACCGTTGACGGCAACGATATCACCACGCTCGAGGTGCAAAAGCAGGCCCGCCAGATGGTGCGGCAGCAGTTCCCCCGCGGGGGAGCTCAGGCCTCAATGCTGCTTCCCTTTTTCGCCTCGCAGGCTGCCGAGCAATTGATTCAGCGTGACGCAATCATTGCCGAGGCCCAACGCCTGGGGTTGCGTGCCACTGACGAGGATGTCCGCGACGAATTGCAGCACGGGCGCTATGCGGAAGTATTTTTCCCGAATGGAAGTTTTGTTGGGCAGGCATTATACGAAGAGCGGCTGCAACAGGCCGACTTGACCGTGCCAATGTTCGAGCAGGACGTTAAGAATGACATTCTGATTGAAAAACTGCGCAACCTGATTACGGGCAGTGCGCTCGTGACCGATGCCGAGGTGCGTCAGAAGTTTGAGAAGGACAACACTAAAATCAAGTTTGATTACGCAGTTTTTCACAAAGACGACATCCTCAAGACGATTCATCCGACCGACACGGAACTCAAAGCGTATTACGACCAGCACAAGACGTCATACGCAAACTCGATTCCAGAGAAGCGCAAGGTCAGCTATGTGCTGATCGATACCGCCAAGCTCCAGGACGAGATGAAAGTCACGCCGCAGGATTTGCAGTCTTACTACGATCAACATCGGGACGAGTATCGGGTTCCGGAGCAAGTCAATGTGCGGCATATCTTAATCAAGACGCCGCTGCCTGGGCCGGATGGCAAAGTGGATCAAAAGGGCGTGGATGAAGCCCGCAAGAAGGCTGAGGATATCCTGAAGCAAGTGAAGACGGGCGCCAACTTCGCGGATCTGGCAAAGAAGTTCTCCGAAGACACGGCGAGCGCGAAAGACGGCGGGTCATTGGGCTGGATTCAGCGCGGACGCACCGTTCCCGAGTTTGAAAAAGTTGCCTTTTCGCTGCCCAAAGGGAATACCAGCGACCTCGTGCAGAGCAGCTACGGCTTTCACATCATTCGAGTGGAAGACAAGCAGGACGCGCATTTGAAGACGCTTGACGAAGTGAAAGCGCAGATTGAGCCGCTAATCAAGCAGCAGAAGGCCGCGCAAGCGGCCGATGCTGAGGCCACAGCTCTGCTCTCCCCTGCGCGTACGAGTGGCCTCGACAAAGCAGCGGCCAGCAAAGGCCTGCAGGTGGTGACGACGGATTTCGTCAGCCGCACCGATGCGCTGCCGGGCGTCGGTACTTCGACGCAGTTCATGGATGCGATCTTCAATGAACCGGACAAATCTCCGCCGGACGAAGTGCAACTACCGCAGGGATACGCCATTTTCACTCTGCTCACTATCAAGCCGCCGGCGACGCCGACGTTCGAAGAGATTCGCAGCCGGGTGGAAAATGAGTTCAAACAGGAACGCGCTTCGGAGTTGCTCGCGCAAAAGACGCGCGAACTTTCGGACCGGGCGAAAGCTGGCCACGATTTGAAGAAAGCGGCCAAAGAACTCGCCGCGACCATGAAGACCAGCGATTTCGTGGCGCCGGATGGCCAGGTTCCTGATCTCGGCTCGATGTCCGGCCCGGCCGCCTCTGCATTCACACTCAAGCCGGGCGAGATCAGCGGCCCGATCGACACCAACACTGCCGGAGCTGTTCTAACTATCCTGGAAAAGCAGGAACCCACCGAACAGGATTACGCGGCCAAGAAAGATCAGATTCGGGACACGTTGTTACAGCAGAAGCAGCAAGAACTATTTGCAATGTTCGTCACTAATTTGCGCGAACAGATGGAGAAATCCGGCAAGATCAAGGTCAATCAGCAAGAGTTGAAGAGTCTGACCCGGCAGCAAGGCGAGGAAGACCAGGGCGAGTAGCGAGGAATAAGTACACCATGCCATTCCCGCGCTCGACCGGAATTCTGCTTCATCCCATCTCCTTACCTTCGCGCGGCGGGATCGGCGACTTTGGTCCTGCCGCTTATGAATTTCTCGATTTTCTCGCGGCGGCACGTCAGGGATTGTGGCAGGTGCTGCCCCTGGGCCCTCCGGCAAACGGAAATTCCCCCTACTCATCGACTTCGGCATTCGCCGGAAATCCTCTGTTAATCAGCCTGGAGCGGCTGGCAGATCGCGCATGGATCGAACATTCCCAGCTGAATGAACTTCCTGAGGCTGTGGGTCCGATCAATTACGAGCAAGTCCACGCACAAAAGTTGCCACTGGTGGTGAAAGCTGCCCGCAATTTTCTGGGCTCGGCCCCGCTGGAAGCTCGCTCTCGTTTCGAGCAGTTTTGCGCGGAGAACGCGTGGTGGCTGGAAGACTTCGTCTTGTATGACGCATTGCGAGACCATTACGGGCAGCGCAGTTGGAAGCACTGGCCGGCGGAACTAGCCCGCGGAAAGGCGAAGGCGATCGAAACCGCACGCAGCGAACTGGGCTCCGAGATCGCAGTCCGCAAGGTTATCCAGTTCTTCTTCTGGGAGCAGTGGCACGCCTTGCGCCAATATTGTGCGCAGAAGTCGATCCGTGTGGTCGGCGACATCGCAATTTTTGTGGACTACGACAGCGCGGATGTTTGGGCTCAACCCGAACTGTGGCGATTACGTGACGATCTCGAACCGGACGCAGTTTCCGGCGTTCCTCCCGATGCCTTCAGCGCTACGGGTCAACGCTGGGGCAGCCCGCTATACAACTGGGATGCGATGCGCGCGCAGGGGTACAAGTGGTGGGTGCAGCGGCTGCGCTGGGCCACGCACACCTGCGATCTGATTCGTCTCGACCACTTTCGCGGCTTCGCGCAGTTTTGGGAGATTCCTGCCAGCGAGGCAACTGCCATTAATGGCCGATGGGTGGACGGGCCACGGGATGAGCTTTTCGACAAATTGAAAGAAGAGTTAGGCGGGCTGCCATTCTTCGCCGAGGACTTGGGCTACATTACGGCTGATGTTCATGCTTTGCGCGAAAAGCACCACATTCCCGGCATGGCGGTGCTGCAGTTCGGCTTTGGTGATCCGGGGGCCCACGTGTACCTGCCTCACCGCCTCACGCCCGATCGCGTTGTGTACACGGGTACTCACGACAACGACACGACTGTAGGATGGTGGAACTCCCGCGCAACCGGTCACGAAAAACGATCCGCGTTGGCTTATCTGGGATGTTCCGAGGACGGAATCAACTGGGCCATGATCCGCGCAGCGCAGGGTTCGCCCGCCAGTTTGTCGGTGGTTCCGCTGCAGGACGTACTTGGACTGGGCAGCGAAGCTCGGCTGAACACTCCCAGCACGCTCACCGGCAACTACCTTTGGCGATATCAGCCGGGATCGCTTAAACCGGAACTGGCGCAAAAACTGGCCGCTCTTGCCGAGGTGACGGACCGGTTGCCGCAGCCGCTGGCAGTGCCGCCGAACCAAGAGTTCATTGCCTGATAGCGCCGGCTCAGCCGGCAGTAGCGCTACGGCTTCTCCGGTTTCAATCCGCAGGCCTGACGGACCTGTTGCAGGTCCACTCCAGCAGGGGTAAATTCTGCGATCTGCGGCCCATCCCTGGTCACGAACTCCACCTTGAAAATGTTGGCGCCGAGCACTTGGCGGGCTGTGTCCTCATCCATGGCAAGGAAATCGCCGTTGACCCAATTCCAGTTGTGCTTGCTGTGGTGGTTGTCCACGCGGACCTCGACGCGCATTTGTGGCCGTCCCCAAAAGCTGGCCCGGTTCGGACCCGCCATTCTGAAGTTGGGATGGAAGTCAGCCAGCTTCAGCTTTCCGCCGACGCAAAAGATCATGACTTCTGGCCTGCGGTCACTGTTCGCCAGATAGTTATCCGCCGGAAGATCAAACTTGACTCGCTTTTCTCCGGTCATTTTGTCTTCGGTTTCGGATTTCGTCCACTTGCCGCCGACAGAAACACCGTTTTCCTGTGCCGGGGCGAATGCCGCTAGCATCGTCAAAACAGCGATGGTAAAGCGCAGTGCTTTCACTTCGCGCTCCTTGAGAATTAGATCTTGTCAGTCTGCTGCTCAATGAATATAAACCCAAATTCAACTGAAAGTTGCGTCTAAACCCCGAGCAAATGCCTGGAGCGATGGTTCGTAATCGCGTATAAGGGAAGGTCACAATGACCCGAGCCAGCACATTCCAGGCCTTTTCACCCCAGCGGCTCTGGTCGGTTTTACCGCGTCTTGAAAAATCCACTTTGCCGGACCTGCTGATGGCTGCGGCCGGCATTGCCCTGTTTTATGGCATCGTAGTCGTGGGTCGCACCTGGTTTGGGCCGTTTACACCCTCGGTTGAAATTTCGCGCAGTCCTCGGGCGCTTCCGGCCTATGCGGCATTATCACTGCTACGGATTACCATTGCCTATGTCCTGAGTCTCGCGTTCACGCTGGTCTATGGCTACATTGCAGCGTACAACGCCAGAGCAGAGCGCTTCATGATTCCACTGCTCGACGTTCTGCAATCGATCCCCGTACTGAGCTTCCTGCCTGGAGTCATGCTCGCGATGGTCGCGTTGTTTCCCAGTCGCCAATTGGGTGTCGAGTTAGGAGCCATCCTGCTGATCTTCACCGGACAGGTCTGGAACATGGCTTTCAGCTTCTATGCTTCGCTGAAAAGTATTCCGGCCGAGATGCGGGAAGCCGCAAGGATTTATCGATTCAGCTGGTGGCAGCGCTTTACGGAGATGGAACTGCCATTTGCTGCCATCGGTCTGGTATGGAATTCCATGATGTCGGTGGCCGGAGGGTGGTTTTTCCTGATGGCTTGCGAAATGTTCGTGCTCGGCTCCCGCGACTTTCGACTGCCGGGACTTGGATCATACTTGCAGACGGCGGCCAGCGCTGGCGATACGCGATCGATTTTGTGGGGCGTGGCCACCATGATTGCCGTGATTGTGCTGCTCGACCAGTTCGTTTGGCGCCCGGTGATCGCGTGGGCAGAGAAGTTCAAAGTCGAACAGGTGGAAAGCACAGATGTGCCTCATTCGTGGGTCCTCGACTTTTTGCGGCATTCGCGCATTCTGGGCCAAGTGCACAAGCGAGCGGTACTTCCTTTACGCGAGTCATTGATGGCGCACTTCTCGCGAAGCAGCCGGAGCGAGGTCGTTCCGCAGAATCCATGGCGGATCTGGATTCTTCGCGCTGTGGGAATAGTTGTCCTGGGACTGATTGGCTACGCTGTTGTGCGCGTCGTTATGCTGTTGACTGGGCTTACCCGGCCCGAGATGGCCGAGTTAGGATTGGGACTCGGCGCGACGTTTTTGCGAGTTTGGCTGGCGCTCTTGATCGGTGCGGCCTGGACGATTCCTGTTGGAGTCTGGATCGGTTTCAATCCCCGCTTGGCGCGGGTGGCGCAGCCGTTAGCGCAGATTGCCGCTTCCGTTCCTGCCACCGCGCTCTTCCCTGTCGTTCTGCTGATCCTGATCCGGTTTGGCGGGGGGCTTGGGATCGGCTCGATTGTGTTGTTGCTGCTGGGCACGCAGTGGTACATCTTGTTCAATGTGATTGCCGGTGCAATGGCCATCCCCACTGATCTGAAGGAGGTTTGTTTAGTTTGCCGCATCAGGGGCGTGGAACGCTGGCGCAAGCTGATTCTGCCGGGAATTTTTCCCTATCTCGTGACCGGTTTAGTCACGGCATCCGGTGGCGCCTGGAACGCCAGCATCGTTGCCGAGTATTTTCATTTCAACGGACGAATCTTCTCGACGACAGGTCTCGGCGCCACCATCAGCCAAGCTTCCGACAGCGGCAATTTCGACCTGCTGATTGCCTCAACCATCGTGATGGCAGGGGTGGTCGTCACCGTCAATCGTCTGCTCTGGCGGCGGTTATATCGGCTGGCAGAAACAAGGTTCCGCCTGGAGACGTAAAAAAGGCCGGGATCTTTCGATCCCGGCGCAGTTGGCTGGTTGCCCGGATAATCTTGTCATCCTGAGAGAGGCGCTCTTTGCCTCGCGAAGGACCTGGGTGAGCCACCGCACGCAATCCCGCAAAGCGGGATTGCAATAAAGCGCGAGCGAACTTCCTTATTACGCGCTTCTTCTCGGCCGCACCGTCAGATCCCGCACCTGCGTCAGGATGCTCGACATCTGCATGCCGTTCAATTGCGAAACGAAAGGCAAGATCTCCGCAATGAACTGATCCTGGATCAGTTCTCGGATCTCTTCCTGACGGTTGCGTTCGCCGCCGCTTAACAGATCGGGCACGGTAACCTCCAAGGCTTTGGCCAGGCGCTCCAGCGAAGAGAGCGTCGGCGTGGCTTTTTCGTTCTCGATCTTGGAAACGTAAGTCCGCGGCACCGACATGCGTGCCGCCAGTTGCCGCTGGCTGAGGCCGTTGCGCAGACGCATGGAGCGAATCGACGCCGCCAGGTTCAGATGCCCCGGCCCGTGGTGCATGGGCATCATCTGCGGCGGAGGCGGAGCTGCAACCACTTCGGGCTCCTCCTCGTCTAATGGCGCATGGCAGCGCCGGCAAAGATCGTTACTCGTTCGGAATTGAACCAGCAGGCAGTGATCGCAACGAACCACTTCTCTGGAATCTACCGGGGCAAGCGTGGTAGCCATCAGGTGTTGGGAGGGGCCAGAGCGGGCTTCCCGGAAACCAGGAACCGAACCATACTAGGTACTTGGTTTCAAACCTGGTGCGTAATCTGCGGGAGAAAGCCTGTGGATGTCAAGTAAAATCTGGCAGCAAACGGCAAAAATATTCCGTAAAAAACCAAGTTAGCCAGCGAAACACAGGAGAAAACAGGTAAAAAGCCATGAATGATCGCGAGTCGGCGTGGTGTTTACTAACTGAGTTCACCCAGTCGGAGAGTTTGCGCAAGCATGCCTTGGCAGTCGAGGCCTGCATGCGCGCTTACGCCAGAAAATTGGCCGGAGATGAAGAATTGTGGGGTGTAGTTGCCCTGCTGCACGATTTCGATTATGAGAAGTATCCCAGCTTGGAAGATCATCCGTACAAGGGCAACGAAATTCTGAAGGAGCGGGGCTGGCCGGAGGAAATCCGCCGGGCAATTATGTCGCATGCCGAATATACCGGCGTTAGCCGCGACACTCCGATGGAGAAAGCTTTGTTTGCCTGCGATGAGCTGGCTGGATTCATTACGGCTGTGGCGCTGGTGAAGCCGGGGAAGTCGCTGGCCGAAGTCGATGCCAAGTCCGTCCGAAAAAAGATGAAAGACAAGGCCTTCGCCCGCAGCGTGAACCGCAATGACATCGTAAACGGCGCCGCCGA
>DASPSE010000302.1:0-11137 GCA_035624085.1 Terriglobales bacterium | reverse complement strand
TTGGAGTACTACCGCAAGGTCGCCGACCATTATCGTTTGCCGGTCGTGCAATATCAGTGGGTGAAGACGGTGGTCGGGCGCGACGACGATTTTCAAATCACTGC
Source organism: Terriglobales bacterium (assembly GCA_035624085.1). Classification (GTDB taxonomy): domain Bacteria; phylum Acidobacteriota; class Terriglobia; order Terriglobales; family Acidobacteriaceae; genus JAFAGX01. Next base: position 11,033 of record DASPSE010000302.1, on the reverse strand, counting down.
GACTGACCGGCTGGGCCGAGTCTATGACTACCGCACTCGTAAGCTGGTTGTCGCCAGTGGCTATTACGATATGGCCAACCAGATGAACATTCCCGGTGAAGACCTGCCCAAGGTCTTTCACTATTACAAGGAGCCACATCCGTTCTTTAATTCTGATGTTGTGGTGATCGGAGGCAAGAACTCCGCCGCGATTTCCGCGCTCGATTTATGGCGACATGGCGCGCGGGTAACGCTGGTGCATCGTGGCGCAAAAATGCATCACCACGTGAAGTACTGGATTCTGCCGGACATTGAGAATCGTATTCGCAACGGTGAGATTCAGGCGTACTTCAACAGTTCGGTGCAGGAGATCGGCGCCGATTACGCGGTCATCTATGCGCCAGAAGGCATCATGCGTCTCAAGAATGATTTTGTTTTCGCCATGACCGGGTACCATCCTGATTATGATTTCCTGCGCTCGATGGGAATTGAACTTTCATCCGACCTGTGCCGCCCGATGTGCGATCCGGTGACCCTGGAGAGTAATGTGCCGGGAATTTACGTGGCCGGCGTGATTGTGGCGGGCTCTCGGACGAACGAGATCTTTATTGAGAACGGCCGCTTCCACGGCCAGCAGATCGCAAAAGATTTGAAGCAGAAGCTGGGTGGAAACAGTTCTACTTCAGCAAGTACTCTTTGACAAACATCACCGTCGCATAAAACTGATAATCCTGATTCTTTTTCTTGGCAAAGCCGTGGCCCTCGTCTTTAGCCATCAGCCACCAGACTGGCGTGCCGTTCTGGCGGACGATTGAGACCATCTGTTCCGATTCGCTCGCCGGCACGCGCGGATCGTTCTGGCCGGCAATTACGAATAGCGGTTTGGTAATGTTCTTCGCCTTATTGAAGGGTGCGATCCGTTCCAGAAATTCGCGCATTTTGGGATCGCGTTCGTCGCCGTATTCCACGCGGCGCAGATCCTTACGATATCCGGAGGTGTGTTCCAGGAAGGTGACCAGGTTGGAAGGACCCACCACATCCACCGAGCAGCAGATGCGGTCGTTGTAGTTGGTGGCGACGGCTAGCGTCATGAATCCGCCGTAGCTTCCACCCGTGATCAGCACACGGCTGGAGTCAAGATCGGGTTGAGTCTGAACCCAGTCGAGCAGCGTGTTTATGTCCTGATACGATCCTTCTCGCAAGAATCCGTTATCGAGAGCAAGAAACGATTTGCCATACCCCGTCGAACCCCGCACATTAGGCGCGATCATTGCGATGCCGAGTTCGTTCATGTAGTAGTCCCAGCGGCCGGGGAAGCTCGGTCTGAATTGCCCTTCTGGACCGCCGTGAATGTTGATGATTACGGGACGCTTGCCCGTGAATTTCGCGGGAGGCCGATAGAGGAAGCCACTGATCATGCGTCCGTCCCAGGTCTTCCAATGAATCAGTTCGGGCTCGGGAAAGTTTGCCGTGTTGAGCCCGCCGGTTTCGCTGAAAGTCCAGCGCTCGACTTTGCCGGTTTGGACGTCGAGCGAATAAACGTCGGAACTGGACTGGGCAGAAGACAGATTGAATCCCAAATCGCGGTTATTTTTGTGCCAGCTTATGCCGCTAATGACGCCTTTCGGCAAAGGCGGGGCCGGTTTCTCTTTGCGAGTTGTCGTGTCGAGCAGATGCAGAATTCCGAAGCCATCTTCATTAGTGACGAAAGCAATCGTTTTTCCGTCATAAGAAATATCAAATTCATCCACATCCCAGGGAATATTGGTCGTGAGATAGGTATGCTCTTTGGTCGCCAAATCAACGTAGGCCAAGCGCTGGAACTCAGAATCCTTGTCGGTCGTGACGTAGATTCCCTTACCGTCCTTGCTGAAGCGCCCAAAGCCGTAAGCGACTTTTACGCTGCCACCTTTCGGCGTGAGCAGAGTTTTCTCGCCGCTCTTGGAATCCATCAGCCAAAGGTAGCTTTCGTTGGCCGAAATCTCTTCGTGAACAAGAATTTCTTGTCCGTCGGGCGACCAGTCAAAGGCATCCCAGCCCCCGCCTTGGAGCTGCGCCAGCATGTGATCGCTCTTCGGATTCTCTGGTTCGACTTCCCACAAATCAACGTCGTCGCCGGTGCGGCGAGTCGATCCATAGGCCATCTTGTCTCCTGCATAGGACCAGACTGCGCCCGTGTTGCGTGACTTGCCGTCGGTCAACAGCGTGACATCGCCGCTGGCGACGTCATAGCGAAAAAGCTGGAAGAATTCTCCGCCGCCAACATCTTTGGAGAATACGAAGGAATTATCCCTCGCCGGCGAATACTGCGCTCCTGCCACGCGATCGGGATAAAAGGTCAATTGCGTCCGAGCGCCGCCCGGCATCTTCACCAGATGAATCTGATTGGTGTCAGCGAAACGGGTTGAGATCAGCATCTCGCGTTTGACTGGATCCCAGCTGTCAAGGGAGGCTCCGCGAAAATTGGTATAGCGGTCCACCGCTTCGCCCAGCGAAGCGGGAATCTTGGGCACGCCCTCCACCACCAGGTTCTCGTTGGGGACAATTTCGTTACTCTGGGGAATAGCGACGCCAGCCAGGACAAAGATCACCAGGACGCGGAAGAATGATTTCATCGGCATGCTCCTCCAGATGACAGACGCTCACAAACTCTTAGGGTTAGCCAATCGCCAGACAACGCGGGAGAATCCCGTGGCGCATCTTAGGCTGCACGGGTGAGCCGAGTCAAATGCGATCCTTGATACATTAACTATTCGTATGGAACCGGAGCCGGAGCAGGAAGTAAGTTCGATTTCGTTACCCGCCTATGCGCGCCTGGTGCGCAGGAATGCCAACTTCCGGCGCTTATGGACGGCACAGATCGTCAGCGAAATCGGCGACTGGTTCTATTCTTTGGCGATTTACAGTCTCCTGTTGCAGCTCACTGGACAAGCAAGCTCGGTCGCTCTGGCGCTGGTTTTGCAGGTCATACCACAAACCTTGTTCGGGCCACTATCGGGCATCACCAACGACCGCATTCGCCGCAAGCGCGTCATGATCGCCACCGACCTGGCCCGAGCGGTGATCGTCTTTTCCATGCTGCTGGTGCGTTCCCGGTCCATGGTGTGGCTGGTGTACCCGCTGCTGTTTCTGGAAAGCGTGATGTGGGCCTTTTTCGAGCCGGCGCGGACGGCGGTCATTCCCAACATCACTGCCAGCGAAGACCTGATCCTGGCGAACACGCTTTCGTCCACCACCTGGTCGCTGAACCTTGTTGCCGGCGCAGCACTCGGCGGGGTAGCTTTGGCGCTGCTGGGGCACAAAGCGTCGTTTGTGCTGAACGCACTGTCGTTTCTGGTGTCAGCCTTCTTCATCAGTCGCATGCACTTTGAGGAGCCCCACGTAGCGGCGTTTGCGAAATTGCGGATCTACGATTTACTTGATTATTCCCGTTTGCTGGAGGGTCTGCGTTACGTGCGCCGTGATCGCCGGCTGTTTGCGACTGTCCTGGTCAAAACCGGTTTGGCGCAGATGGGGGTGAGCTGGGTCTTGTTCACGGTTATGGGACAGAGAGTCTTCCCACTGCGCTCGCCGGGGCTGGATCCGCAACGCGGCGCGGTGCTGGGCATGAGCATGCTAATGGGAGCGCGCGGACTGGGTGCACTGTTCGGGCCGCTCGGCGCGGCACGCTGGGCTGGTCACCGCGAAAGCAGGTTGCGCCTGGGAATTCTGATCGGTTTCCTGGCCGTAGGACTTGGCTACGCCATGCTGGGCGCTGCGGGCTCGCTGGCAATGGCCTGTTTCTGGGTGGTGCTCGGGCACTGCGGAGGTTCAACCGTATGGGTTTTTTCTACGACCCTGCTACAACTTAACACCGACGACAAGTTTCGTGGCCGAGTCTTTTCCGCTGAACTGGGCCTTTGCATGATGACGCTCGCTGTCGGGGCTTACGTCACTGGATTGTTGATCGACCATGGGATTGATGCGCGGTTGGTCGCAATCGCCACTGGCCTCGTGATGCTGATTCCAGCAGTGTTGTGGGGGCGGGCGATGCGATGGTGGAAAGTTACGACTGAAGTAGCTGCAATCGATGCCGCCGACTAACGGGATCACGTCCCCGAGTGCGGATCAAATCTCAGTTCTGTGGAGTTGATCGATCTTCGCCGCCATGATGAAGTCGCTCTCGGTCAGGCCATCGATCTTGTGCGTCCAGAGAGTGATTTCAACCTTACCCCAGGTGAGAAGAATGTCGGGGTGGTGCCCCTGCTCTTCAGCGATTGCGCCAACCCGATTCACAAACTCAAGCGCCGTTTTGAAATCGGGAAAGGTGAAGGTTCGAGTGATGTGGTGTTCGTTGACGACGTTCCAATTCGGCAGTTGGTGGCTGAAGGTGTGCAGTTCATCGCCTTTGAGCGGAGGCGTGCCACCTCTGCATGGAACACAATTCTTGCTCGCCAGCATGGACATTTTGGAGAACTCCTCAATAGGTTAGTCCAACAGCAGCGACCATGCCAAGCCGCGATTGGCGGAGAAGTTTCTTTACCGCAGGGTTCGCGAAGAGACCCGCAAAGGACGCAAAGAAAGTTAGCGGCCAGCACTCGCCCCGAGGGCCATCGGTTTAGGCTCGGGCATATTCGATTGCGCTGTGGCACTGGGCTGCGCCTCGAACCAGGACTTGATCTTCCATACTGCGATTGCTGTCAGCGCGACAAGAGCCCAGGGCAAAAGCGGAGAGACCAGCATTGTTTTTGCCGCAAAGCGCACCAGCAAAAGCCATGCCAAGGTCAACGCTATCCCTGAAACAGCAGCGGCTGCGCGTCGAGTTGCCACGGCCTCAGCCTCCGGAGAAACCACGCTTTGCACGAACAGGGCAAAGGGAAGGGCTGCCACCAGATCGACAAAATAATGTTCGCCCGTGCCCATCGTAGAGAGGACGGTTAGCGCCGCGTATGCAGCCAGGAAGATTCGCAGAGTCTTCGACAGTCTCTTCGAATTCCAGCAGAGCAGCACGACCCAAGCCATGTGAAGAGAGGGGATCGCGTTGCGAGGGATATTGGTGCTCACCGGAATCTGATCAAGAAGTAACCTGTGAAGCGACCGGTAGGGAAGCGGGCGGAAGGGAAAGTCCATCTTGAAGACGTAGCCAGGACCGGTGGCCGGCACAACATTGTATAGTGCCCAGCCGCCAAGCCCAGCCAGCAGGAACAAAGTGATGAGGTCCCACGATGGCCGCTCCGCGTCCTTGGGCAAGCGTAGGGCGTAAACCAGGGCCATCACGAATGGCAGCGAAACGTAGGTGAGCGCGGCGGCAATGCGCAAAATGTTGGATGCAGCCATAGCTTTGCCCGCAAGGAAGCTGGGCTGGAATCCGAAAGAGCCGTCGAACAAATACAGGTAGAGATCGTAAGTCTTGGGATAGAGCAGATTGGCCAGGCTCAGAGCGCGCTGCGCCGAAAGCACAAAGAAGACCAGGGAAGCTGCGGGAGCAAGTACCGCGTAAGTCTTCCGGCGTTCTGACGGCCCGGACCAGAGCCATCGCAATCCCAGCATCAGGAAAGCCCCGAAGCCGAACAACGCAAGCATGGCGGACCCAGCGGTGATCCAATTGTGATCATGCGGGAAGCGGACGACGAGGCTGAAGCCCGTCGACACGAGGAGCCAGGCCACTTGCTCTGGAATCTTGCGCGAGTTTCGGAAATAGAAAACAAATCCGCCGGCGATGGCCAGCGGCAGATAAGGCACGGACGGATTCAGGGCGCGAGCGGCCAGCACGCAGAGCGCCAGCCAAAATGCACTGCAGGCCATCCACTGCAGCTTGCGCTCGGGGCTCGACGATTTCCAGTTTTCCCAGGCCATGTTGATGTCTGCTCGACGAGAGCTGATGCGATTATGCATGGGCTGAGTAACGGTGTGCGAGGTGCCTTTGGTAACGGGCTCCGAGTTGGTCGGTGGCCTGTTCTGAAATCTCCGTAGTGGGTCAGTTTGATTTGTCATCCTGAGCAAGCCGCTTTTGCGCAGCGAAGGATCTGGGCGAGCCGCGCGGAAGCGTCGCGTTCTTCGCGACGCAACAAACGCGCGTTTGGTTCGCTTCCTTGCCAAACTGACCCACTACCGAAATCTCAGGTTCACCAGCGAAGTTCGACGGCTGTTACGGCGCTGGCCTTAGAACAGGTTTTTTCACCTCCGAAAGCAGGAACACGGCTAAGATCAGCAACTCCGGCTCAATGGGATGGCGGTAGCGGGCGCCCGGATAAAAGAAGTAGTAGATGGTTGGAAATGAAAGCACCAGCCACAAGAACAACCATGCGCTTGGTTTCTTTTTTCGAAGCGCTCGTCCCAGACCCCAGATTGCCAGGATCGAGGACGCGAGAAAAGGCGCATTTCGGAAATCGACGGGCGCGGTGCTATTCGTGCCTTTGACCGTGTTGTTCCAGTAATAAAAAAATCGTTTCAGGCTAATTACGGCAAAGCGGCCGGGGTGTTCGCGAATCCAATCGAACGCCAGGCGTTTGCAGCGTTCTTCGTACGCCAACTCTCCCATGCGGCGGTAAGTTTCCAACTCTAAGGTGTTCAGGTTCGGCTGCAAGTACGCCATCAGTCTGCCGTCAGCATAGGGACCGTTGCCCAGGCGAAGTTCATAGCCAAAATCATCGCGGACAAACACGAACCTGCCGAAGGTGAGGTAATTTCGTGCCAACCACGGCGACAGACAGAGGAAGAAGAGCAGCGATGCCAGGGCGACGCGCCCTATCGACGGCAGATCACGCTTACGCCGCCGATGCCACGCCCAAAGTCCGGAGAATGGAAGAAAGGACAGCGTTGAGGGGGTACACAGACCGGTCACACCCCATAGCACGCCGAAGGTTGCCCAGCCCTTCCATCCCGGCCAATCTTCCAGCTCGAGTGTGACGAGAAAAATGAGGCTCAACAGCAGCGGCGCCAAAGTCGTGTCCCAAATCCAATGAACCGACCAATACATGGCATAAGGAAGCACGGCCCAGGTCCATGCCGACCACAACGCTACCTTTTCACCCATCGTTTTCTGCGCAATCAAAAAAATAGGGACGCACGTCAGAGCCGTGAACAGGCTGTTAATGGAAAGTAAAACCCAGGCAGAGGCATCGGAATAAATGCCGAGGAGCTTGAAAACTCCGCCGATCAGATACGGGTAGACTGGCGGCTCCCACGCGGTCGGGCCGGTCGAGCCGCCGTAAGGGCTGCTGAAGCCTTGGCCCAACGCGATCGACTGCCCGATGCGGCCCATTTCCCACCCGTATCCGAAGTGATTGTCTTCGGTCCGAAAACGGTAGAAGTGAAAGATGCCGATGGCAGCGATGTGAAGAGTGAAGCAAACAACGACCATCCAGAGCAAGCGAGTGCGAAGCTTGGCGACCGGCGGCATTTCCATTTTCGCGAGTGCGCGTGCTTGGCTCAACGGGGTGGCAGGCGGCAGAAGGCTACGGGAAATGGAGGAGTTTCGGGCTCTGGCGCTTGGCGCAGGCGGCGACGGCTGGCAAAGCGTAAACGGACCAGCGTCCAGATCGCTATCCATCCGTCGGAGTGGCGCAGTTTTTTACCCTGATCCTGGCTGCGCGGCCGGTAAGAAATGGGAACCTCCCAAATTTTTTCTTCCCTGCGGCACAGCTTCGCGGTCACTTCGGGGCAGAACTCAAACCGTTTGCACTCGAGGGGAACATTCTGCAGCAGCGAGCGGCGAAACACTTTATAGCAGGTCGCTTCGTCATGAATACCTGCTCTGTAGAGCAGATTTGTCAGGTGCGTCAGGAACTTTGCGCCCAGATAGAAGCGCATCCCGCGCTCCGGGCGATCGGGACGCACGCCGTAGACGACGTTGGCCTCGCCACTTTGGAGTGGTCGCAACAATGCCGGATAATCCCGCGGGTCATATTCCAAATCGGAGTCCTGGATCAGCACGTACTCTCCGCGAGCGTAACGCAGCGCGGTGCGGATGGCGGCGCCCTTGCCGCAGTTCTTCTCGTGGAAGAGAATTGTGACTCCTTCGGTTGGAGGCAGGGTCAGCAGTTTCTCCCGCGTCCCATCGGTTGAGCCATCGTCCACCACTACGATTTCTTTAGCTACAGGAGAAGCGTTGATGGCCTGCAGCAGCTCGTCCAGGTGCGCGGCTTCGTTGTAGACGGGCACTATAACCGACACGATTCCGTTGTGGGCAGGGTTTTCTGCCAGGGACTCATCCGGCATCGGGGAGGCAACGCATGGCAGAGTCATGGAAGCGGTACAGCAATCCAATTCATGCAAGGAATAGTGTGATTTTATCATGTGGTCTGGGAGACTCGGTGCGAGCGTTCTTATGCCAGACCATCCTTGTCACCTGAGCCCCGGGCTTGCAACGGTCCTCATTCAGAGCTACGATTCGGCGCGGGAGTTTGGAGGTGGGTATGACACGCGTGTGCTGGACGGCTTGGGCAGGTTTCCTGCTTTTATCATGCTCGCTTTCACTGCCGGCGCAGGTGGACAAGATCGTGATTGCGGCAGGTACGCCCGAAGATCAAGCCTTGACGGCGATTTCCAACGAGCAGGATGCGCAGAAGAAGCTGGCGATGTACGAAGATTTCGTACAGAAGTTTGCCTCGAGTCCCGCAGCGGCAGCCTATGGAAACTGGCAGCTCTCGCAGTCTTACCAGACGGCAGGAGATTTGCAGAAAGCTCTCTCGTATGGGGACAAGGCGCTGGCCGGATCTCCACACAACCTGGACATCCTGATGTCGCAGACCAACATCGCGCAGCAGATGAAGGACGACGCCAAGGTGATGGATTATGCCGTGAAGGGCGGCGAGATCTACAACTCGATCACAAAGCAACAAAAGCAGGAAGGGGAGACGGATCAGGAGTTCGCCACCCGCGTTGCAGACGAAAAGAGCTCATCCAAGAGCGCGTATGAGTTCCTGGAGGCGGCGGCATTCAACGCCATCGTCGATGAATCCGATGCCAAGAAACGCATGGACGATATTGAGCGCTTCACGCCCGCATTTCCCAATTCGCGTTTTCAGGAACCGGTTGCATCCTACGCCATGATGTCGTTGTCGGAATTGAAGGATACGCCGCGCGTGATTGCCTATGGTGAGAAAACTTTGGCCAGCGACCCGAATAGCCTGCCTACGCTGCTCATGATGGCGAATACGTTAGTGGATGATCCCAAGCCGGGTAGTTTGGCGAAGGCAGTTTCTTACGCGGAAAAAGCTATCGATGTGGCCAAGGCGGACGCGCCCGATGCGGACAGTAAGCGCAAATTATCGGCCGGAGCAGCGCATTCCGTACTCGGCTACGCTCTGATGAAGGAGGATAAAACGGCTGCGGCGGTTCCGGATTTGAAGACGGCATCAGCGTTGCTGAAAGGCGGCGATGATCAGTCGTATGCCATTGCCATGTACCGGCTGGGCTTCGCCTACGCCAAGCTGAACAAGGTGACGGAGGCGCGTGAAGTCTTGACTGAAATCGTGAAGATACCGGGGCCAGTGCAGCAGCCAGCCCAGGATTTGCTGACGAAGGTTAACGCCGCGCGGGCCAAGGGGAAGTAGAAGGCACACTCCGGCCTCAGACTCCACACTTTCTGGGAGATTGTCGAACTCGCTTACAGCGGGTGATCCCCGAGTTTTATCGGCGCGGTTGCGCCAAATCGGCAGAGAGCAAGTTGGCTTTGTTGGCCAGGGTGTGGGCGCGTTGCACTTCGCCGTTTGCCGCTGCGGTCCTGGCTTGTTCCATATAACTCTTGATCTGCCTTACTGTGTCTTGTTGGGCGGTGTCCAGTTGCCGGTTCGCAATTTGCTTCAGGTTCGCATCGGCGCTGGCCAAAAGCTGGTTGGTACTACTCAATTCCAGCGAAGCCTCTTGATTGCTCATGCCGGAGATTGCGACCGTAGGTTCCGTGGTACTCCCGTTACGCACAACGGTTTTCGCCGGTCCTTCGCTCGAGGATGGAGTTGGAAGAGAACGGAGGTGCTTCTTGTGTTTGGTCGAGGGAACAGATTTGCAATCCGCCGTTTTGGCAGGAGTGGACTCGGAAGCATCAGGACAGGGTTTTAAGGCTGGGCTTTCCCGAGCAGGAGATTCTTGTTGACTGGATTGTGAGTCCGACTGAGACTGCGCAGGTTGCGGAGACCATAGCGGCGACACGCCAGTGGGAATGCCGAGAAGCATCGCCAGTGCAACAAGAATGACTGCTGGAGACATTGGGTTATTCAGATACCTGCGAAGATACGAAATTGTAGCGCCGAATGAGCTCTGAGTGCACACCTGAGGGTGCTTCATTTCTGGCGACTACCTTCTTGTGCTCTCAAATTCCTTGGAGTGAAACTGCATCACCTCGCCGAGGTGGGACAAGAAGTACGAAGCGCTGTGATCGCCGGGATAAAGATGATATTCGTGCCTGATGCCTTCCGAGTCGAGTTGGCGGTGCAAAGCTTCGGCGCCATTCTCGAACTGGAATTGATCTTCGCGTCCACAATTGAAATAGATGGCAAGCTTGCTGATGGCCAGCCGGTTCTTCTTTGCCAGAACGAACGGATCGGTGTCCTTCCAATGAGCGACATCAATCGGATCGCCAAAGACTGATCCAAGGAGCCGGCCGAGAGGCGTGCCGGAGCGCATGGTTGTGTTGAGCTCTTGTGGCGATGCAGTCATCAATGCGGCGCTTTGCGCGCTCACTGACGAAAAAATCTGCGGGTAGGCAAATGCGAAACGAAGCGCACCGTAACCTCCCATGGAGATGCCGGAGATCGCCCGTGACTGAGCTCCACTGCGAATGTGGAATCTGCTCTCGATATAGGGCATGAAGTCGTGAAGGAAGAAATCACTGTAAAGCACCTTGCCGTCGGCGGAATTCACGTAGAAGCTGGCCTTGCCCTCAGGAGTGACAATCAGAAAATCGCCGATTTTATGCTGCTGGCGAAGGTCTTCCACCAGATTCCATCCTCCGCTCTTAAACAGCGTTTGCTCATTCTCGCCGAGGCCATGCAGGAAGTAGAGCACCGGATACCGGGTTGATTTCGCAGCTGCAGAATCGTACTCGGGCGGCAGAAGCACGCAATAATGCACAA
>DASPSE010000277.1:0-12002 GCA_035624085.1 Terriglobales bacterium | reverse complement strand
CCAAGGCGCTGGCTGGCATGGACGCTACTAACCAGCGGGCGCTCGATCAGAAAATGATCGATCTCGACGGAACCGATAACAAAAGCCACCTTGGAGCCAATGCCATCCTTGCGGTGTCCATGGCTGTCGCGCGTGCCGCCGCCGGCTACGGCACTCCGCTCTATGTCTATCTCGGCGGAGCCGGTGCCAACACGCTGCCCGTGCCCATGATGAATATCCTCAACGGCGGCGCCCACGCCGATAACAACGTCGACTTCCAGGAATTCATGGCCATGCCGGTCGGCGCGAAATCTTTTTCCGAGGCGCTGCGCTGGGGCGTCGAAGTCTTCCACACGCTCAAAGGCGTGCTTAAGAAACGCGGCTACAACACGGCTGTCGGTGACGAGGGTGGCTTCGCTCCGTCGCTTAAGTCGAACGTTGAGGCCATCGAGGTGGTGCTCGAAGCCATTCAGCAAGCTGGCTACAAGCCCGGTGAGCAAATCGCCATCGCGCTCGACCCGGCGGCCAGCGAGTTCTACCAAGATGGGAAGTACGTCTTCAAAAAGTCGGATAAGTCGGCGAAAAGCTCCGAAGAAATGGTTCGCTTCTGGGCAAAGTGGGCCAGCGACTATCCCATCGTTTCACTCGAAGACGGTCTCGCCGAAGACGATTGGAATGGCTGGCAGATGCTGACCAAAGAACTTGGCGGCAAGATCCAACTTGTCGGCGACGATCTGTTTGTCACCAACGTCAAGCGCCTGCAGCAGGGAATTGACAGGAACGTAGCCAATTCGATTCTGATCAAGGTCAACCAGATCGGCACCGTGAGTGAAACGCTCGACGCTATCGACCTGGCCCGCCGCAACGGATACACCTCGGTGATTTCGCATCGCTCCGGCGAAACCGAAGACACATTCATTGCCGATCTGGCAGTCGCGACCGGTGCTGGGCAGATTAAAACCGGCTCCGCCTCGCGCACTGACCGCATCGCCAAGTACAATCAGTTGTTGCGGATCGAAGAAGAGCTGGGTCAGTCGGCCAGATTTCTGGGACTGAAGGCGCTGAATTATCAAGTAAAATGACAACGGTGCTTTTTGGGAGGTTCTCTTATGGCAACTGCAGCTGTGGCAAGACAGTACAGCAGCTTTGTACGGATGGATATGATTTCTGGTCGCTTAGCTTGACTTAGTCCATGACTTAGCTATACTAACCTTATGGAAGTCAACGTCCACGAAGCCAAGACGCACCTTTCGCGCCTGCTCGAGCGTGTTCTTTTGGGTGAAGAGGTGATCATTGCCAAAGCCGGCAAGCCGGTCGCGAAGCTGGTACCAGTGGTTTCCCGTCCCAAGAAGAGAATATTGGGTTCGGCGAAGGGTGAATTTACGGTACCCGCCGATTTCAATGATCCGCTGCCCAAGGAGATCGAGGATCTCTTCTGGTAATGAAGGCTCTCCTTGATACTCATGCTTTCCTGTGGGCAATAGCGGAAGATAAGAAGCTCTCCCGCCGAGCCCAGGAGATATTTGCCGGCCCCAGCGACCTTTGGTTCAGTGTGGCCAGTGTGTGGGAGATCATGATCAAAGTTCGGACCAGCAGATTGCCACTGCCGTCGCCGACGGGTCCGTATGTCGTGCGGAAACTTGCCGAGAACAGGATCGACGTTTTGCCGATCAGCTTGGATCATGTCCTCCGCATCGAAGATTTGCCGCTGCATCATCGCGATCCTTTCGACCGGATTCTCATCGCTCAAAGTCTGGAAGAAAACCTCCCCCTGGTAACCGCCGACCCACTCTTTGATCGCTATCCCGTGCAATTGATTTGGTAAGCTGGTGATGCTATGGACCTAGTGGAACACATGAAACCGCTCAAATTCTTGCTCCTGCTTTCCCTGTGCATTCCCGCCGCCGCCCAGGTGACCGTCTCCGTCGCCAACGACGCTCCTGCCACCAAAGAACAAATCCAGAAGCTTTTCGAAGTCATGCAAATCCGCCAGCAGAGTCACCTTATGATGGATTCGCTACAGAAGCAGATGCAGGTCATGGCCACGCAATCCATCAAGACTCGGTATCCGCAAATCACTGCGGCCGAATTGGCCCGAGCCACCAAGATTTCCGAGGACTCCCTGAAAGACATACCAATGGATGCCATATTGGATGACATGATTCCGATCTATCAGAAGCATCTAACGCAGACCGACGTCGATGCCATGATCACCTTCTATTCTTCTCCCACCGGGAAGAAGCTGATGCAGCAAATGCCCGAAATCACCCAGGAAGCCATGCAGGTCTCCTATAAGCGCATGCAGAAACAGATCGACGCGGTCATGCAGCGCGTCGAGGACTCCGTCAAGGAAGGCCAGCCACCAAAACAGTAGAAGCCTAACGCGGGCGCCCAACAAAACCCGATTAAATTGTCATTCGGAGGAGCGCAGCGACGAGGAATCTGCAGTTCTAAAGAAACCGTAAAGACACCTTTTCAGAATCCCATCGTGTCGTCCGCCGATGGCCCGTAGGTCGCTGGCAGTGGTTTCCCGTTCAAGCGCAGATACACGCCAAGCTGGGCACGGTGGTGCACCAGATGATTCAGGAACATTTGCCGGTAAGCCATAAAACGACTTCCGCTGAAAATGGGCTTGCCCTGGAAACTCAGCTTCCAGTGTTGCATCCAGGCATCGTCCTTTGTGTTCTGCAGTGCTGAGCGAGCCTTCGCAACGTTGTCATCAAAGGCCTTCAGCAATCCGTTCAACTCGAAGGGTGGACGCGGTCGAGCAGGACCGGTGCTGAAATCCAACTCGGGAGTAGTCATTATGGTCGCGCCAAAACCAGCAAGCTCGGCAACATGTGGCGCTAGTTTGCCGAGCGGCATGGATTTGGTATGCGGCGCGAAATCCTGTTTGTCGAACGGAACCCGCTCCAGCGTGATCCGCGTAGTTTTCATCTCCTGGTCGAATTCCGGCAATAACAGCTCGCTGATAGACATGAATCCTCCGTGGTTGGGAGTATATAGGCACCGCAACCTCAGCGGGTGATCGCCGACTGTCGCTTTGACCGTAGGTCCGCAAATCTCCCCTCTTTGTTTCCGTTCCTGATTTGAATTCTCGCCCCCTCTTCCTCTTTGCATGTTCTCCGTAGCCCTGTGCCTCCGTGGTGATAACGGGTTAGAATTCTTGGTTCATCTTTCCCGGTCTATTGCGATTTTTCTGAAAGCTGACAGCTGATAGCTGACAGCTAGCTAGGAGCTAGCAGCTAAATGCGTCCCAAACCTCTCGTCCTCATCATCCTCGACGGCTGGGGTTATCGCGCCGAAACCAACGCCAACGCGATCGCGCTCGCCCGCAAGCCTGCTTACGATCGTTTGCTGCGCGAATACCCGAACACACTCATCCATACCAGCGGCAAATATGTCGGCCTGCCCGAGGGGCAAATGGGCAACAGCGAAGTTGGACATCTCAACATCGGCGCGGGCCGGATTGTGCATATGGACATTACGCGCATCGACCTGATGATCCAGAACGGTGATTTCTTCAGCCATCCCGTCCTGCTCGCTGCGATGAAGCACGCACGCTCCGGTGGCCGTCGATTGCATCTATTCGGCCTAGTGTCAGATGGCGGTGTGCACTCCCAGCAAACTCATCTTTACGCTCTGTTGAAAATGGCCAAGCAGAACGGTGTTGACCGCGTTTTCATCCACGCTTTCATGGATGGCCGCGACACACTGCCCACCAGCGGCGCGGGATATCTGGAACAGCTCCAACAGAAAATGCGCGAGTACAATTGCGGCAAGATCGCCACTGTGAATGGCCGCTACTACGCCATGGATCGGGATCGCCGCTGGGAGCGCATTGCCAAGGCGTTCAACGCGATGGTTTACGGCGACGGCGAAGCAGGGAAATACGTCGACGCCGTGCAGGGCGTGAGGGACTCTTATAACAAAGGCGTGACCGACGAATTTATTGTGCCCTTCGTCTGCATTGACAATCGTGGCGAGCCGCTGGCGACAATTCGAGATGAAGACTCCTGCATTTGCTTCAATTTCCGCGCCGATCGCGTTCGCCAAATCACTCGCGCCCTCACCCGCAACAGCGGTCTCAATGAGAAAGGTGGCCGCGATCTCCCTGGCGCTGACGATCTGGATGCCACGATTCCTCGCGATCGCGTGCCCAAGAACCTGCACTACGTTTGCATGACTCGCTATGACAAGAACTTCAGCCTACCGGTGGTGATTCCGCCGGAATCACTCAACAACATCCTGGCCAACGTCATGGCTCAGATGAACCTGCGCAACCTGCGGGTCGCCGAAACCGAGAAATACGCACATGTCACATATTTCTTCAACGGTGGCGTCGAGCAGCCATTCCCCGGCGAAGACCGGGTCCTGGTGCCTTCCCCCAAAGTTGCGACTTATGATCTGAAACCGGAAATGTCGGCCGCCGGCATTGCGGACGCGGTCGTGAAAGCCGTAAACGACGGCACGTTCGATGTAATCATCGTGAACTTCGCCAACGCTGACATGGTGGGCCACTCGGGAAAAATTGAGCCCACGATAAAAGCGGTTGAGACTGTCGATGCCTGCCTGGGCCGTATCGAGCCCGCGGTTCGCGCCCGAGGCGGAGCCATGCTCATTACCGCCGACCACGGCAACGCCGAACTGATGATTGACCCCGCCACCGGCGGCCCGCATACCGCACACACGACAAATCCGGTGCCGTTTATTGTTGTATCCGCCGATGACAAGCAGTTCACGCTCAAGCCGAACGGCTCGTTACGCGATATTTCGCCTACCATCCTGGGCATGCTCGGGATTCCCGAACCGAGGGAGATGACCGGGCAGGATTTGCGCGTTATGAAAACGAAGTAACCGCAGAGGACACAGAAGAACACAGGTTCTTCACCGGAACTACTCTGTGTCCTCCCTGTCCTCTGTGGTTAAGATTTTCGACATGAAGCTGCTCATCGTCCTGCATCATCGCTTCGGGCTTTGGAACGCCCCGCCATGGTTCGTCGAACGCCTGCAGAGGGACTTCCCTGATCTGGAGATTACCCACCTCTCGAACTATGATCGCATTGAGCAAGAAATCGCTGATGCAGAGGTCGCCATCGCGTGGTCCCTCCGTCCGGAGCAGTTCAAAGTCGCAAAGAAACTCCGCTGGATTCACTCGCCCGCTGCCGCCGTTCATCAACTTATGTTCCCCGAGCTTATTGACAGCGACATCATCCTCACCAACGCCCGCGGAGTTCACGGCCCAGTGGTCGCTGAGCATGTAATCGCGCTGATCTTCGCCCTCGCCAAGAAAATTCCCTACGCTGTCCGCCTGCAAGAAAAGCATATTTGGGGACAGGAAGCTATCTGGCGCGCTCAGCCTCGTCCGCGGGAAGTTGCTGGCGCAACCCTCGGCCTTGTCGGAGTCGGCAGCATCGGCCGCGAGGTCGCAAAACGTGCCGCTGCTCTCGCCATGCGGGTCATCGCTGCGCGCGAGAATCCGCAGAAAGAGAAGCCTGACGGTGTTGAGCAGGTGTACGCGTCTGCCGATCTGGACACTCTGCTCCAGCAATCCGACTACGTCGTCCTCGCCGTGCCCGTTACTCCCTCCACGAAGCACCTCATCAATGCGCAACGTCTCTCAAAGATGAAAGCGGACGCTTGTTTGATCAACGTCGGCCGTGGTCCGCTGATCGACGAAACCGTGCTGGCCACCGCCCTCCGTGACCACCAGATCGCCGGGGCCGCCCTGGACGTTTTTGAACAGGAACCGCTGCCTGCCGATTCTCCCTTGTGGGATCTGGAGAATCTCTTGATCACTCCCCACACCGCCGGCCTCACAGAGAAGTTGTGGGAGCGCCATTACCAGCTTTTCTCTGAAAACGTGCGCCGTTACCTGGCACACCAGCCTTTACTTGGCATGGTCGATAAGAACAAGGGGTACTGATTCTCCGGAAGTGCATGAACCTCGGATTCGTTCGCCACCTCACGCAAACCACGGGCGGCGCGGTACCATCAGTCTCGTGAAACATCGGCTCATGCTATTCGTATTTCAGGGCACAGCCCTGGCCTGGGCGTTCGCAGTTTGTCTTCGCACCGTGGACTTAGGCTGGAACCCGTTCGCCGGAATCGGCCTTGGAATGCTGGGCGCCGTGCCCATCTCGTTACTCGGCCTCCGCATCCATTCCAAGCATACGCTCGAAGAGGAAACCTAGCCTCCCAGCCAGGTTTGCTGGGAGTTCCATATCACCTTCTGCATCCCTCAGCCCTTTCTAACATCTGATTTGAGATGTGCCTGTACAATCAGGGCGGTAACTTTCTATGAATTTTAGCGTCCAAGGCTGTCAGGAGAGCTGCTCGTGAAGGCCGAGTGTTTGCCCTTCAGCCAAATTCCGCATACAACGCCGCTGTTCGCCGATTTGCTCTCCTCCTATCCCAGGGTCCAGTCGTTTTATCCGCGGTCCCCATACATCCAGCAGTGGCTTGCCGAAGAAGCCCCACGCGTGCGTTACGATGCCGAACGGCGGGAACGCGTCTCAGCAATTCTCCAGCGTCAGAATCAATCCTGGGGAGCCTCTGCCCAGACCCTCGAAAATATCGGCCGTTTACGCCGTGGTGCGGTCACAGCGGTCACTGGCCAGCAAGTGGGCTTGTTCGGTGGGCCGCTGTTTTCGATTTATAAGGCACTCACGGCGGTCAAGCTCGCGGACGCGGCCACCCGGAGCGGCGTGGATTGCGTTCCCGTTTTCTGGCTGGCGACCGAGGACCACGATCTGGCAGAAGTCAATCAGGCCTCTATTCCGGGTCCAGATGCCGCTCCGCAAAGGTTCGTCGCGGCGACGCCGGCTCCGCCCGATACCCCTGTAGGAAGCGTAACCTTCGGCAATGAGATTCAGCTACTGCTCGAAGAAGCAGCCGAGTTGCTGGGCGATTCCGAAATCATCCGCGCTCTGCGCGACAGTTATCGTCCCCGCGAGACATTCGGCAGCGCGTTTGCCCGGCTTTTCGCAAACCTCTTTAGGGAATGGGGGGTCGTTCTGCTGGACGCAGCAGATCCTGAACTTCATCACGTTGCCGCGCCAATCTATCGGGCTGCTATTGAGCGCGCCGCTGAACTCGATGACGCTTTGCTGGTTCGTGGCAACGAGCTGGAAGCCGCCGGATATCATCAGCAAGTGAAAGTGACGCCGTCCTCCGCGCTGCTGTTTACACTTCGTCATGGCGCGCGTGTCCCGGTGCACCGCCGTTCCAGCGAGTTTTCTATTGAAAACGATAATATCTCTCAGAGAGAGCTGCTGGCCCGGATCGCCGCCACGCCCCAGGATTTCAGCCCCAACGTACTCCTACGCCCGGTCGTGCAGGATTACTTGTTGCCAACCCTCGCCTACACCGGCGGAGCCGCTGAAGTCGCGTACTTCGCCCAGGCGGCTGTCGTTTATGAAAGGTTACTGGGGAGAACTACGCCGGTGGTGCCGCGCTTTTCGGCTACTCTTATAGAACCAAAACTGCGGAGCCTGCTTGATCGCTACGGCTTGAGCCTGCCTGATCTCTTTCACGGCCCAGAACCGCTGCGTGAACAGCTGGCCGCCCGTACCCTCCCCAGCGAATTGCGTTCGGCCTTCGACAACGCGGACGCTTCGCTCACGAAATCGCTGGGGGCAATTCGGGCCGCCCTGCAACGCCTTGACAAGACCTTGGTGGATGCCGCCGACAACGCCGAATCGAAAATGCGTCATCAACTCGAAGGCCTGCGCGCTCGCGCCGCCCGCGCTGAACTGCGACAGACCGAAGTGCTAGCCCGCCACACTCAACTCCTCAGCAATTCTTTGTATCCAGATAAGACGTTGCAGGAACGCGAGATTGCAGGGATTTATTTTCTCTCGCGTTATGGAAAGGAGTTACTGCGCAATCTTTACGACGCCATCCACGCCGATTGCCTCGATCATCAGGTGATTTCGCTGTAGTCCTCGAGTTGTCATCCTGAACGGCGAACAACTGTGCTCAAGATGACACTAGAAGTTTGCTTTCCAGCTCCTCCAGCGACTCGACCCGCGGCAAGCCGTTGCCCCGATACGCACCCGCGACATCAAACAAAATTGCCTGCATTCCCGCCCGCATCGCCCCGAGATAATCGACCGAGTAAACGTCCCCGACATACAAGCTATGCTTCGGATCAGCATTCATCGACAGCAACGCGGTTGCAAAAATTGCAGTATCGGGCTTCTCACACCCAACTACTCCTGAGTCTGTGATAGAGGCAAAACAATCAGCGATGCCGCAGCGTTCGAGCACGGCCTCGAGTTTGCCGTCCGCATTGGAGATCACCGCCAGCGGGTATCGCTTGCCAATGCGTTGCAGAGACTCACGCGTGCCTGGACGCATGTCGCACCAGTTTGCCGAAACGCGCGTGGCCGCCACCATAGAATCCCGGAGTTCATCATCCTGAATTCGCACTTCCTGGAGAAGCCGCGTATAGAACATGAACCAGAACCCGTGATCCGCTGGGCCTCCGTTCTGCACGATCTCATCAAATTTCTTCTTGGTCGTCCGCTCGATCGCATGCCACTGTTCGAGGCTGGGCGCCATGGTGCGCTCAATGAGAGGCTTAAGAATATAGGCTCGGTCGGGGAAGAGAAGCGTATTGCCAATATCGAAAAAGATGGTTTTCAGTTCTGGCATTCACTTCATCTTCGCATACACCAGGAGATGCGCTGAAGGGCACGAACGTGGAGGGCGCAACGGATGACTTTCGGTGGCGCGGCGCCGGGGCCCCGGCAATCCCGGGTTTGGATTGCTGGGGCGGAGGGCTTTCAGCGCTGCGATGAGAATGTAGTTGATGCGGGCTTTGGCCCCTGAGGTTACTCCGCCTCTTCGTCCCTCTTCTTCCCGTAGTGATAAGCCAATCCCACTCCCAGCGTCATAAATCCCAGCGGCGGCACGAGCAGCACCAGAATTGCACGGTTAATGGCGCGCTGCCCGTCTTTGGTCGTTCCCGCGGCGTTGCTGTAGCACATCGCGCAGCCCTGGGCGAATGCAGGTCCGGCCCAGAGCAGTACGGCCAACGAGATTAGAGCCAGCTTGCGCTTCATCGCACTCCCAACTTCACGATGCGGAACGCATCGGCGAAAAAGATAAACATCAGGCACAGGCACGCAACCACGGCTGTCATCATCACCCACTTCATCGAAGCAATTTCGTACTTCAAGTGCATGAAATAGCCAATGATCAGCGCCGACTTGATGATCGACAGCACCATCAGCGCTTCCAGCATCTGTACCGGCTGGAAAAACTGCTTGTAGGCCAACACGACTTCCACTGCGGTCAGCAGGAGCAGCACGCCCCACACCCAGAAGTATTGGCTCTTGCTCTCATCATGATGCGCGGCAACTGTGTGCATCTTGAAGTGTTCTCCCTTTTATGACGTCATCCTGAGTGAGCTTCAGCTCACGAGGAATCTTGCGTGCATCGCTACCGAACCCAACTCATCCTGTAATCCGCGTTGACATCAGATACACCAGCGGAAAAATGAACATCCACACCAGGTCCACAAAATGCCAGTAAAGACCGGCAATCTCTACGTCATGGGCGTCATAATCCTTGGGCTTAAGAAAAAGGATAGCAGCCGCGATGACAGTTCCGATCAGCAGTACGTGGACGCCGATGTGAAACACATTGTCAGCCGGAGTCGCCAGCCATGCTGCCAGCCAGATCACCAGCAGAATCGGCAGCCACTTCTTGCGCAACGCAACTACGCCTAAGTAAATAACACCGATTGTTACGTGCAGCATGTGCATGCCGGTTAGCGTAAAGAAGGTCCCGCCAAATTGCGGCACATTGGCCGACCACGGGTTTTTGAACGGAGTCATGCCTTCCCCGATCAGTTTCGTCCACTCCATTGCGTGCAACACGATGAACGCCGTCCCGAACAGCATGGTGAAAAGAATCCAATTGCGCGTCCAGCTGCGGTCTCCGCGACGCGCCGCCAGCACAGCCAGCACCATGGTGAGAGAGCTCGACAGCAGGCATCCTGTCATCACCGTGGCATTGAGAATGCTCTCCTTGTGAAACGGCGTCGGCCAATCGGGATTCGAAATTCGCCCGTAACTGTATGCGAACAACAAAGCGCCAAAGGTCAGCGAATCGGAGAGCAGAAACAGCCACATCCCGATCTTCTTGGAATAGGTGCCGAACAGCGACGGCTCGTACGCCTCCGCCATCCCGTGTTGCACCGCAACATCAGCCATGGTTTTCGGTCTCCTGATTTCCTTCACCACTAAGGCTCACGAAGGATTTTTTTTTAAACTCCTTCGTGTAACTTTGTGTTCCTCTGTGGTTTGAAACGAATCCTTCCTACCTCACAAAGCTTAACAACGCAAAAATGCCGATCCACAACAAAAACATGAAATGCCAGTACCACGCGGTTACATCCACCACGATCCGCCGTGCTTCCACTGGCTTATGCAGCAAAGAAACCGTGGCCGCATACGCGAGCACAAGCACGCCTCCGGCAAGATGAACCCCATGGGCCGCCGTCAGCAAATACACAAACGAACTGCTTGCACTGGTGGCGACATAGAAACCGCGTGCCGCAAGTTCTTGCCACGCCAGCCACTGTCCCACTAGGAATCCGCCTCCCAGCAAAACCGTGACATACAGCCAGGGGAATCCTCGCTCATCGCCTAAGGAGACCCCAGGGATCGAGCTAACTGGCGCCAGCGCTGCCTGGCGCGTAATCTGCCGGCGTGCGAATTCTGCCGCGACGCTGCTCGCCGCCAGGAGTCCTGTGTTGACCAGCAGGAGCGCCAGCGGAAGCTGAACCGGAATCCAGTCGCGAACGTAAGTGTTTGTCTTGTCGTCGAAAGTGGGCAGTCCTTGGCGAACAATGTAAGCGCTGGTAATGGAAATGAAAAACATGAAGATGGGCGCCAGGGCAATCGCTAATCCTAACCGTGCCCGCCGCAACCGCTGTCCGTAATCGGGATAACCATCTCCACGACCCCCATCACCACCGCCACCGTATGCGGGCGGATGCACTCCTCCTCCGCCTTGGCCGGCTTCTGGAATCTGGACCGGAACTGTCGAACTCAAACTCCCCATAACTGAACTCGTAGCGCCGGCACTTTGCCGGCAGTTCAAAGCCGCCGAGGACGGCGGCGCTGCTAAACCTAATGCGCCGTCACTCCCACCGGATCCGTCTGCAGCACATAATCCTTGGCCGCGCCTGGCACACTGTATTCATAAGGCCCGTGATAGACCACTGGAGTGTGCCCGCCAAAATTGTCGTGCGGAGGCGGCGTCGCCGTCGTCCACTCCAGCGTTGTCGCCTCCCACGGATTATCGCTGGCCTTTGGTCCCTTGAACATGCTCCAGAACAGATTGATTACAAAAATCAACTGCCCGGCAATCGTGATGAACGCCGCGTAGGTCATGAACGTTTGCACCGGAATCAGGTTGTGCAGGTACGCAACCTCGGTGAGCTGCGAGTAGCGCCGCGGATGCCCCGCCATCCCCAGATAGTGCATAGGCATAAAGATGGCGTAGGTGCCGACGAAGGTTATCCAAAAATGCAGCTTGCCCAAGCCTTCATTCATCAGGCGGCCAAACATCTTCGGGAACCAGTAGTAGGTCGCGCCAAAAATTCCAAAGATCGACGCCACGCCCATAATCAGATGGAAGTGACCCACCACAAAATATGTATCGTGCAGTGGAATATCCAGCACCGGCTGCGCCAGAAACGGTCCGCTCAATCCGCCCGACACGAACAGCGAGACAAATCCGATTGCAAACAGCATCGGTGTGTAGAACCGGATTCTTCCTTTATGGAGCGTCCCCAACCAGTTAAATGTCTTAATCGCCGATGGCACCCCAATCGCCATGGTCATGATCGAAAAGGCAAACGCCGAGTAGGGACTCATGCCGCTCATGAACATGTGATGTCCCCAGACCACGAAGCCCAGAATGCCAATCGCCATGATCGCGTACACCATCGCCCGGTATCCGAAGATCGGCTTGCGCGAGAACGTGGACAACAACTGAGAAGCTAC